>JBEDFR010000077.1:0-35631 GCA_041175045.1 Pseudomonadota bacterium
ATCCGCAGGTCAGCCTTGTTGATCTCGATCTCGGCCAGCTCATCCAGCGCGGGCATCACGGCTACCGTGCAGGCCGAGGTGTGGATGCGCCCCTGAGTCTCGGTCTCAGGCACACGCTGCACGCGGTGCGCACCAGACTCGAACTTCAGCTGGCCGTAGACATTGCGGCCCTCGATGCGGGTGATGATTTCCTTGTAGCCACCGTGCTCGCCCGTGCGCTCGCTCAGGATCTCGACGCGCCAGCCCTGGGTCTCGGCATAGCGCGAATACATGCGGAAGAGGTCGCCGGAGAAGATCGCCGCCTCGTCGCCGCCAGTGCCGGCGCGCACTTCCAGGAAGATGTCGCAGCTGTCCTTCTCGTCGCGGGGCAGCAGCAGTTTCTGCAGGGCCAACTCTTCGGCTTCCAGCCCGGCCTCGATGCTGCGCACTTCGTCGTCAGCCATCGCGCGGATGTCGCTGTCAGCGTCCTTCTGCATCTCGCGGGCCTGACGCAGCTGCTCAAGCACTTGCTGATAGGCGATGAAGCCCTTCACCACAGGCTCGAGTTCGGCGAATTCCTTCGACAGCGCGCGAAAGCGCTCCTGATTGCCAATGACCTCGCCATCGCTGAGCAAGGCCTCGAGCTCCTCGTAGCGGTCTCGCAGGTTGGCAAGCTTGTGCAGTATCGATTCCTTGATCATTCAGAGGGACCATCCAGTTCGAACAGTTCGCGGGTCAGCAGCAGCACGTCGTCGCGACCATCGGCGCTGGCCTTCTTCATCTGTACGCTGGGCGAGTGGATCAGCTTGTTGGTGAGGCCACGCGCCAGGGCTTCCACAACCTGGACTGGCGGCTCACCTTTTTCCAGCGCGCGCAGGGCCTTCTCGACCTCACGGTCGCGCTGCTGCTCGGCCTTTTCGCGGAAGGCGCGCAAGGTGTCCACGGCATTGAGCGAACGCAGACGACGCTGATACTCCTGCACCCCGCGCTCGATGATGGCGCTGGCCTGGGCGGCGGCTTCGGTGCGGCTCTTGACGTTGTCTTCGATGACATCGCGGATGTCGTCAACGCTGTAGAGATAGGCATCGGGGATCTCGCCGACCTGCGGCTCGATGTCGCGCGGCACGGCCAGATCCACCAGCAGCATGGGCTTGTGACGTCGCCGCTTGATCGCGCTCTCTACCGCCCCCTTGCCGAGCAGGGGCAGCTGGCTGTTGGTAGAGGACACCACGATGTCGGCCCTGACCAGCTGTTCGGGAATGTCCGACAGCAGAACACCGGTAGCGCCGAATTTTTCACCCAATTCCACGGCGTTCTGCAGCGTGCGATTGGCCACCACGATGTGCTTGACGCCCTTGTCCGTGAGATGCCGGGCCACCAGCTCGATGGTGCGCCCGGCACCGATCAGCAAGGCGTTGAGACTGGCGAGATTGGAAAATATCTGTTCGGCCAGAGTGACGGCGGCATAGGCCACGGACACCGGGTTCTCGCCGATGGCCGTGTCGGTGCGCACCTGCTTGGCAATGCTGAAGGCTTCCTGGAAAGCGCGCCCCAGGGTGCCACTGACTACGCCCATCTCCTTCGATACGGCATAGGCCGACTTGATCTGGCCCAGGATCTGCGGCTCGCCCAGCACCATCGAGTCCAGGCCGCAGGCCACACGCATTAGATGCCGCACGACATCCTGCTGCCAATGGAAGTAGGTGCAACGCTGCACCTCGGCGCGATCCAGGCCGTGGTACTGGCTTAGCCAGTCGAGCAGGCGCAGCTCCTGCGCCCGCAGCTGTTCGTCTTCTATCTGCGCATCCGACTCGGTGCCTGCAGCGTCGCCCATATCCACCTGGGCATACAGCTCTGTGCGGTTGCAGGTGGACACAATCACCACTTCGTCCAGCGCGGGCAGGGCAGTCGCCCCCTGAATGGCGTCCGCGACCTTTTCCGGCGGAAATGCCACGCGCTCGCGAAAATCGATGTTCGCGGTGTTGTGATTGATACCGAGTAGAACCAGCGCCATAGGGCCTCTTGCCAGACGGGAACAGCAGAACTGCATGCGGAAAAAGCGGGGTATGGTACTAAATTAGCCCGGGACTTCCCAACTGGAATATGGCAGCCATTGCGGCTGCAGGCCAGAGGGAGCGCGTGTTGTGAACTTCACGACAATGCAGTTACACTGCCGCGCACTCGTGCGAATCCCGTTTTTCCCAGTACTTGCGCGCCATTGCGAGCCCTTTGTTTCCTGCTCCATGCCCGGTGTCCGACAGCCCATGATGCATCCTGCTCCTGCACTTCTGACCCTTGCCATGGCGCTAGCCCTCAGCGCCTGCCAGAGCATGCCCGACCCGGCGCCGCTGCCCGAGCAGGCAACCGAGACGAACACCGTCAGCGCGCAGCCTGCGCCTGCCCCCATCGAATACGGCAATTTCACGACGGAACAGCTCAACCGGGCTCTGGTCAATGAACTGGCCGGTCAGCGCGGCTATCTGCCCGAGGCCGTGCGCGACTATTTCGCCCTGGCCGCCGAGACGCGAGACCTGTCGATCGTGCGCCGGGCCAGCCAGTTCGCGGCAGCCGCCGAAGACACAGACACCATGATTGCCCTTGGCCGCCTGTGGCTGGACATCGAGCCGGACTCCGAGGAAGCGCACCTCGTCATGGCCTTCCAGCTGCTGGAAGCCGGCATGCTCGAGGAATCCATGGAGCACATGGGCAGCATCCTTGCCATGGGCGGCGAGCTGGATTTCTCTGTCATTTCCGGTCGCACTCAGTATCTGCTACCGGAACAGCGTGCCAGCCTGCTCGCCGAGTTCCAGAAGTTGCACGCACGCTTCCCGGAACATGAGACGCTGCACTACGCCGTGATGCAACTGCTGGAACAGAGCAATCAGCACGCCGAAGCCCTGGCGGAACTGAATCTCTACAAGCAACGGCATGGCGATTCCGCCCGCATCCTGCTGATGGAAGCGCAGCTGCACCTGCAGCTCGAACAGATGGAGCGCACGCTGGAGCTGCTCGAGGAAGGCATCGACCTTTATCCCGAACATCGGCTGATCCGTTTCAACTATGGCCGCATCCTGGTGCAGACTGGCCAGCTCCAGGAGGCCCGCGAGCAGTTTCAGACGCTCGCCCGCATGGCCCCGGATGACTACGAAACCCTTTATTCGCTCGCCCTGCTGGAGCTGGAGCTGGAATCCCTCGACACGGCCCGCGGCTATCTGATTCGCCTGCAGAATGCCGGTGTACGCCCCAACGAGACCCACTACTACCTGGGCTACATCGACGAAAATCAGGGCCGCCCCGCCGCCGCCATCGATCATTACCTGCAAGTGGAGCCGGCCTTTTCCAGCTACCTGAATGCTCAGCGTCAGGCGGTGCGCCTGCTGGTGCAGGAGGGACGCTACGACGAGTCTCATGCTCACATGCTGGCAGTTTCCAACGGCCGCCCGGAATTGGAGCTGATGCTGCTGTTGGTGGAAGTCGACGCCCTCATGAGCGCCAACCAGCTCGAGCGCGCCGACGCCCGCCTCACCGAGGCCCTGCAGGTCTACGTCGACAACATCGACCTGCTGTTCGCCCGCTCGCTGGTCAGCGACCGCCGCGGTAATCTGGCCAGGGTCGAGGAAGACCTGAGACGGATCATCGAACTCGAACCGGAAAATGCCACGGCGCTCAACCAGCTCGGCTACACACTCGCCGATCGCACAGACCGCTACAGCGAAGCGCTCGCGCTGCTGGAGCGCGCGATTGCCGCCGCCCCGCAAGATCCGGCCATCATCGACAGCCTGGCCTGGGCGCAGTACAAGCTGGGGCGCTACGAAGAGGCCCTGGCCAATCTCGAACGCGCCTTTGCGGTGTTTCCCGATCCGGAAGTCGCTGCCCACCTTGGCGAAGTGCTCTGGATGATGGACCGACGCAGCGAGGCCAACCGCGTCTGGAACAATTCGCTGCGCGAGAACCCCGAGAGCCGCATCCTGCTCGATACCGTCGAACGCCTGCGCAACGGGGCCGGCAGTTGAGCAGACTTTCGTCCTCCCCCCTGGTGTCCCTGCTGCTCTGTATGGGACTCGCCGCCTGCAGCAGCACCCCACGCATGGACGCGCCGGTCAACGACGACTGGCAAGCGCGGCGCGTCTTGCTCGAATCCATGACGCAATGGGAATTCACCGGCCGCATCGGCGTGCGCGACGACAGGGAATCCCACTCCTCACGCATCCGCTGGCGCCAGCAGGATGAGATCTATGTCATCAATCTCTGGGGCACGCTCAATGCCGGCGCCACCGAGATCACCGGCCGACCCGGCGAGGTGGTGTTGGTGCAGGAAGGCAAGGCACCCCTGCGGGCCGCGACCCCGGAGGCTCTGGTTCTGGAGCAGCTGGGCTACGACCTGCCGGTGGCCAAGCTGCGCTACTGGATCAAGGGCCTGCCTGCCCCGGATGACATCAGCACTCCCTCATTCAACGCAGAGAATCATCTGATCGCACTGGAGCAGGATGGCTGGATGGTGCAGTACCTCGGCTACACCAATTACGCAACGCAGTCGCTGCCCACGCGCATCCGCATCGAGAAACCGCCTCTGCGCCTGGATTTCGTGCGTCTGGACTGGACCCTGCAGAACTCACCATGACCGCCACGCTGCAGATCGCCTCGCCAGCCAAGCTGAATCTGTTCCTGCACATCACCGGGCGCCGCCCCGACGGCTATCACGAGCTGCAGACGATCTTCCAGCTCATCGACTTTGGCGACACTTTGGAGATCGCTTCACGCGACGATGGCGATCTGCGACTGCACACAGCCGTCCCGGAGCTGGCCAATGACGACAACCTGATCCTGCGCGCTGCCCGTGCCTTGCGTGAGGCCACGGGCTGCACGCAGGGTGCCGACATTACCCTGCACAAGCGCATCCCCATGGGCGCAGGTCTCGGTGGTGGCAGTTCCAATGCGGCGAGCACCCTGCTGGGCCTCGATCGCCTTTGGCAAACACAGCTGGGGACGGAGCGATTGAGCACCCTTGGCGTGCGCTTGGGGGCAGATGTCCCACTCTTCGTAAAGGGCGAATCCGCGTGGGCGGAAGGCATCGGCGAACGCCTGACACCGATCACTCTGCCACCGAAATTCTTCGTGGTTCTGTGCCCGGATTGCCACGTTTCCACACGGGACATTTTTTCCAGCGAGCAATTGACACGGCACACGAGTGCCATCAAAATGGCCGCCTTTCTGGCTGGGCAGACCAGAAACGACTGTGAAAATCTCGTCAGAAGCCTCTACCCGCCGGTCGATGAAGCCCTCGTGTGGCTCGCTCGATTCGGCCAGGCAAGAATGACGGGGACCGGAGCCAGCGTCTTCGCAGGCTTCGATTCGGAAGCGCAGGCCAGCGCCGTTCTGGCACAACTTCCCCTGCACTGGAGGGGCTTCACCGCCCGCGGACTGCAGCGCAGCCAGGCGCTGAGCCCCAGTTAGAATTCAGGCTGCAGCGAAGGCATTCGCAAAACATGCATAGTTTTAGGGGTGTCGCCAAGTTGGTAAGGCACAAGGTTTTGATCCTTGCATGCGTTGGTTCGAGTCCAGCCACCCCTGCCATATTCAATACGTCCCAGGTGCACGCGCCCTCCAGGCGCAGCACCCTCGGCAAGTCCCCGCAATAACCCTGAACGACGGGCGGATCGCATATCTCAAGCCTGACAACAACAAGCAGCTCTGATTCCACGCAGTCTGCGAAGGACACCTCTCAAATGGCAAACAACCTGATGGTCTTCACCGGCAACGCCCATCCCGTGCTGGCAGACAAGATCGCCAGACACATCGGCATTCCCCTGGGCGAAGCCACTGTCAGCAAGTTCAGCGACGGCGAAGTGAATGTCGAGATCAAGGAAAACGTGCGCGGCAAGGATGTCTTCATCATCCAGCCCACCTGTGCCCCCACCAATGACAGCCTGATGGAACTGCTGCTGATGGCCGATGCCCTGCATCGCGCCTCGGCCAACCGCATCACCGCCGTGATCCCCTATTTCGGGTACGCCCGTCAGGATCGCCGCGTGCGCTCCTCGCGCGTGGCCATCAGCGCCAAGGTGGTGGCCGACATGATCGTGGCCGTGGGCGTGAACCGCGTGCTCACTGTCGACCTGCACGCCGAGCAGATCCAGGGCTTCTTCAGCATCCCAGTGGACAACGTCTACGGCTCGCCCCTGCTCACCGAAGACATCGAACGCCAGCAATACGAGAACTTGACCGTGGTGTCGCCAGATGTGGGCGGCGTGGTACGTGCCCGCGCCGTGGCCAAGAACCTGAACGTGGACCTGGCCATCATCGACAAGCGTCGCCCCCAGGCCAATGAAGCCCAGGTGATGCATATCATCGGCGAAGTGCAGGGTCGCACCTGCCTCATCGTGGACGACATGGTGGATACCGCCGGCACCCTGTGCAAGGCGGCGGCAGCATTGAAGGAACACGGCGCCGCGCGCGTGGTGGCCTATTGCACCCACCCGGTGCTCTCGGGTAACGCCTTTGCAAACATCAGCGACTCGGCACTGGACGAACTGGTCGTGACCGACACCATTCCGTTGAGCGAAGAATTCAGCAATTGCAAGCGCGTGCGCCAGCTCAGCATGGCGAAACTGCTCGCCGAATCCATCCGTCGCGTCAGCAATGAAGAATCCATCAGCGCAATGTTTGACAACACCTGATTCAGGGTCAAAGCGCACTGAGGTGCGTCTGCCGGTCCTTGCGGACAGCAGGCGAGACACGCGGTATCGGCAGATTGGCTGCCGTACCGGACAACGCCGAGCCAGGCTGGTCGCAAGCCGGGCAAGGTCTGACGATGTTGTGAAACATCACTTACTGGAGATACACGATGTCCAATGCATTCGAACTCAACGCAACAGCAAGGACGGATCTGGGGAAAGGTGCGAGCCGCCGCCTGCGCCGTCTGGCTGACATGGTTCCTGCCATCATCTACGGAGAAGGCAAGGCGCCGGTCAATATCAGCATCGCCCACAAAGACATTCATAAGGCCCTGTCCAACGAAGCCTTCTTTTCGCGCATCATCACGCTGAGTGTGGATGGCAAGTCCGAGCAAGTGGTGATCAAGGCCCTGCAACGTCACCCGGCCAAGCCGCGCATCATGCATGCCGACTTCCAGCGCGTCAGCGCCGACAACGCCATCGTCGTGGCCGTGCCTCTGCACTTCATCAATGAAGACAAGTGCAAGGGCGTGAAACTGGGCAGCGGCAGCATCATCAAGAACCTGAACGAACTGCAGATCAGCTGTCTGCCAAGGGACCTGCCCGAGTACATCGAAGTCGACATGACAGACCTGGGCGTTGGCGAGTCTCTGCATATCTCCCAGATCGTGCTGCCTGCCGGCGTCACCAGTGTTGACCTGGCCCATGGTCACGATGCTGACAATGCCGTGGTCACCGTTCTGGCTCCCCGTGGCGGTGCAGGGGAAGGCGCTGCCTGATCCCTGTACACCACTCTGCTGCGCTGCGGACCCTCCATCATGCAAGGCAACGCACTGAAGCTGATTGTGGGCCTGGGAAATCCAGGCCCGCAATACCGCTACAACAGGCATAATGCAGGGGCCTGGTTCCTTTCCCGCGTAGCCGCCGACTGGCATGGCGAGCTGCGCGCGGAGGCGAAATTCTTCGGCGAAACCGGCAGGATATCCCTGGCCGGTCACGATGTGCGTCTGCTGTTCCCCACGACCTACATGAATCGCAGCGGCCAGAGTGTCGCCGCGTTCTGCAGCTATTTCGACATCGCCCCGCAGAACATGCTGGTGGCCTATGACGAGATCGATTTCGACGTGGGTACCACGCGCTTCAAGTTCGGCGGCGGCCACGGCGGCCACAACGGCATTCGCGACATCATCAGCGCGCTGGGCGACAAGAAGGACTTTCATCGTCTGCGCATCGGCGTCGGTCATCCGGGAAACAAGGCCCAGGTGGCAAATTACGTGCTCAGCGACCCGTCAAGACACGAGATGGAGGTGATCCTGGGCGACATCGATCTGGCGATCCGCACCCTTCCCCACGCGGTGAAGGGTGACTGGCAGAACGCCATGCACAATCTGCACACCAAACCCGCCTGAGCGCGGCACACGAACACCGAATCAAGGAATTCAAGCATGGGCTTCAAATGCGGCATCGTAGGTCTCCCCAACGTGGGCAAATCGACCTTGTTCAATGCACTGACCAAGGCGGGCATCGCGGCGGAGAATTTCCCCTTCTGCACGATCGAGCCCAACTCCGGACTCGTGCCCATGCCTGACCCGCGGCTGGAAGCCCTGGCCGCCATCGTGCAGCCCCAGCGCGTCATCCCCACGACCATGGAATTCGTGGATATCGCCGGTCTGGTGGCTGGCGCCTCCAAGGGCGAAGGCCTGGGCAACCAGTTTCTCGCCAATATCCGCGAAACCGACGCAATCGCCCATGTCGTGCGCTGTTTTGAAGACACCAATGTGATTCACGTGGCGGATCGCATTGACCCGGCAGCCGATATCGAAGTCATCAACACCGAACTGGCACTGGCCGACCTGGAGACCGTGGAGAAAGGCATCGCGCGCATTTCCCGCATTGCCAAGGGCGGCGACAAGGATGCCGTGCGCCAGGTGGCCCTGTTCGAGCGTGTCCGCGCTCACCTGAACCAGGCGCTGCCGGTGCGCATGCTGAATCTAGCCAGGGAAGAACTGGCTGACTTGTATGGTCTGCACCTGCTGACCGTCAAGCCAACCATGTACATCGCCAATGTGGACGAGAGCGGTTTCGAGAACAACCCGCATCTGGACCGCGTGCGGGAGATCGCAGCCGCCGAGGGTGCCTCCGTGGTGCCCATCTGCAACAAGCTCGAATCCGAGATCGCCGAACTGGACGATGCCGAAAAGCTGGAGTTCCTGCAGGACCTGGGCATGGAGGAACCTGGCCTCGACCGCGTGATCCGCGCCGGCTATGCGCTCCTGGGCCTGCAGACCTATTTCACCGCAGGCGTGAAGGAAGTGCGCGCCTGGACCATCAAGCAGGGAGCCACCGCGCCACAGGCGGCAGGTGTCATCCACACCGACTTCGAGAAGGGCTTCATCCGCGCCGAGGTCATCGCCTTTGCCGACTTCATCCAATACAAGGGCGAACAGGGCGCGAAGGACGCCGGCAAGTGGCGTCTGGAGGGCAAGGAATACATCGTGCACGACGGCGATGTCGTGCATTTCCGCTTCAACGTCTGATCCAGCCGTATCTTGACAAGAAAAGCGCGAGTGGCCAGAATTCGCAGCCTCAAAACGGATCGGGGTGTCAGACCGGCCGCAAGAAACAATGGCTATGTAGCTCAGCTGGTTAGAGCGCAGCATTCATAATGCTGATGTCCGTGGTTCAAATCCACGCATAGCTACCATACAAAACAAGGGCTTGCAGTAATGCAGGCCCTTTTTGCTTCTGCTGCAACAGTGTCCTGGCTAATTGTTTATCAAGCAATCATCGCGCTCATGCAGCCGATGTTGCCCCATTCCTTCCCGCTCGACATTTGACCAATTCTTCCCGCGCATCTCAAACTGGCGCCCACCTTTACCCTATTTCGAGCGTGTCGATGGAAACCCTGCACCTGCCAACGATGGTGATACTCATCATCTTCATTCAAATCCTCTCCTGCGCGACCATGCTTGTTACCTGGCTCATCGACCGGCAGATGCCCGGCATCGGTCTGTGGTGCCTCGGCTCGGCAGTCAACCTGGCTGCGTTTCTCATCTACGCTGGACTCACGACTGCGGAACAGGAGTCGCAACTTGGTGTCGTCAGCGTGGATGCTCTGCGCGTGTTCGCAGCCTTGACGGCACTGGTTGGCGCTCTGCAGCTGCGGCAGTTCATCTCCCCACCGAGCATGCGGAGCTGGTGGCTGATCTGTGCTGTGATCGCCTTGGCATGCTGGGTCATCAACCTCGATATTCGCCTCGGCATCGTGCTGCCCGATGCCACCACCGCGTTGCTGGCCGTGCTCGCGAGCATCACCCTGATATGGCGCAACACCTCGCGGAGCGAGCGCAAGGTCTACGGCATCACCGCCTTCTTCATCAGTCTGGCCGGGCTGGCCTTCGGCGCACGGGCTCTGCAGGCATGGGCCATGCCCGACGAAGCCCAGCTGCAGACGTTCAGCTACGCCGCCGTGCCCTTTGCCATCATGCTGATCTCCATCGCCGGCTGGAGCAGTGGCGTGATCATGGCCTGCTACTACCGCAGCCAACAGCGCATGCTGGCGATGGCTCGGGAAGACGTGCTGACGGGACTGCCCAACAGACGTGGACTGGAAGAGGCGCTGGTTAGAGTACGGGCTCAGGCACAGCGGGAAAAATCACACTTCGCCATCATTCTGATCGATCTGAATCGCTTCAAGCAGGTAAACGACCAGCATGGCCATGCCTGCGGTGACGCCTTGCTGCAGGAACTGGCCCGTCGCCTGCGAAATTTCGTTCGTGACGCTGATATGGCGGGGCGTCTTGGCGGGGACGAATTCCTGCTGATTCTGCCTGGCGTTCAGAAATACCAGGACCTGCAGAATACGCTGGCGCGCCTGCATCGCAGCATCAACGGTGATGCCCACCTGCTGGGGCTCACGCTGCCCCTGAGCATCAGTGCAGGCGGAGCCTTGTGGCTGGAAGACGGGCAGAGCATCGACGCCCTGATGAGCCACGCTGACAAGGCCATGTACGCTTTCAAAAGCGCCCGGGGCGAGCAGCGCGGCAGCACAGCGCAGGAAGTACTGGCTGGCGCCTGACCTCAAGTCGTGGCACGCTTCCTGCGTCAAGAAGCGGACGGACTGGGCTCCGCAAGCAGGCTGCACGGGCCTGCAGTGCCCCAGCGCCGCCCACGAGGATTCCATGCAAAGACGCCAGTTCCTGCGCGGTTCCGCCGCACTGCTTTCCACCGCGACCGCGGGAGGCACGCTCGCTGCGGACACGCCCGCGCTTGACGGCCATGCCGCAAGCCTGCAATCCGACGAACTCCCATTGGCCCCTATTCGCGCCAGCGCCGATCGCCTCATCGAGATGAATGTCTGCACCCGCCCCTTTCGGCCGCAAGGGCCGCGGATCGAGCTGGAGCGCATCGGCCGCCGGCAGGTCGTGCATAATTACGTGCACGGCGGCAGCGGTTGGTCCCTGTCATGGGGCAGCGGCCTGCTGGCCACACAGCTGGCAAAGAGCACTGGGGCGCAGCGCATTGCCATCGTCGGCTGCGGCGCCATCGGACTGACCACCGCCCTGGTGGCCCTGCAGGCCGGCCTGCAGGTGACCATCTACGCCAGCGAACGCCCACCCCATGTGCGCTCGCAGTTTGCGACAGGTTCCTGGACACCGGATTCACGCATCTGCACTGCGGAGTTTGCCGCGCCCTTCGCCGAGCGCTGGGAAGCCATGGCTCGCTATTCCTTTCGCCGCTATCAGGCACTGCTGGGCGTGGCGGGTGATCCGGTGGAGTGGCGCGACATGTACAGCCTGTCCGACCGTGCGCCGGCCCGCCCTGCTGTTCAACATTGCGAGCTACTCCCGCCTGCTGCTGGAGGAGTTCCACAGCGCCGGCGGCCGCATCGAGACGCTGACCCTGGATGATCGCAGCGATTTTGCCGCCATCGATGAGCGCACCATCGTCAATTGCACGGGCTATGGCGCGCGCGCCCTGCTGAACGACGACACGATCATTGCGGTGCGCGGCCAGACCTGCAAGCTGATCCCCCAGCCCGAGGTGCACTATGGCATTCACTATGGGGATCGCCGCGTCTCGGTGTATCCGCGCCGCGACGGCCTGCTGGTGCAGGCGCACGCCGAGGGCGACTTCAACAACGACAAGGAAAATATCGACCCGCAGGAGTCGATCACGGCCGTCGAGCGACTCGCGCAGATCGTGCGCGAGATGAAGCTCAAGGGCTGAGAAAACATGGCGCCACCGGGCGCGCAGGAGATTCGATGAACGCAAGCCCCCTGGAATCGGCACTGGTCAGTGTGGACTGGCTCGCCTCTGCCATGAATCAGTCCGACGCTGCAGGTGCTTCCCTGGTGCTGCTGGACGCCAGCTGGCACATGCCTGCGGCGGGCCGCGACGGCGAGGCCGAGTGGCAGACCGAGCGCATCGGCAATGCCCGCTTCTTCGACTTCGACGGGCGCCTCTGCGACCGGGACTCCCCGTTGCCGCACATGCTGCCGGACGAAACGCTGTTCACCACGGAAATGCGCCGTCTGGGCGTGCAGAGAGACAGCGTGGTCGTGGTGTACGACAGCGTCGGCATCTTCTCGGCGCCGCGTGCCTGGTGGATGCTGCGCGCCATGGGGCACACTCGGGTGGCTGTGCTCGATGGCGGGCTGCCAGCGTGGAAAAGGGCCGGCCATGACGTGAATCGAGATGCGCCGACAAGAATCCCGCCCCCCCTTGCGGGACACGAATTCATTGCCCGATTGCAGACGGCGCTGGTTTGCGACTGGCGCGAGGTATTGCGCGCAACCACAGCGCCGGATGTCTGCATCCTGGACGCCCGCTCGACAGATCGCTTCTACGGCCGAGCGCCGGAGCCAAGGCCGGGCCTGCGCGGCGGACATATGCCGGGCGCCCGCAGTCTGCCCTTCGACCAGCTGCTGCAGGACGGCCACATGAAGCCCCTGTCGCAGCTGTGCGCTCTGCTGTCTGCTCACGCTTCCCCGCAGGCGCGTCTGATCGCCAGCTGCGGCTCCGGCGTCAAGGCCTGTGTCATTGCCTTCGCGGCGCATCTGGCCGGCTGGGAGGATATTGGCGTTTACGATGGCGCCTGGGCGGAGTGGGGCGCGGGCGACAGACTGCCCGTCGTCACGGCTTTGCAATCCCCGTATACTCCGGCTTCCTGACCATCGTCGGACCAGCGCCCAGACCATGAGCACCGAAAACCTGAACAACACCAGCCCCACCAACGCCAAAGGGCCTGCCGGCAGTGCACCGCCGCGCGGCAGCTTCCTGGCGAATCTCGCCTTCAACATTATCATTCCAGTGTTCATCCTGAGCCGCCTCAGCGGGCCGGACAGCCTCGGACCCTCGCTGAGCATCGTGATCGCCCTGGCCTTCCCCATCGGCTACGGCCTCTGGGATCTGCGTCAGTCGGGCAAGCTCAATCCCTTCTCCGTCCTGGGCGTCGTCAGCGTATTCCTGACCGGCGGCATCAGCCTGCTGCAGCTCGACCCGAAATACATTGCGATCAAGGAAGCGACGATTCCGGCGCTGATCGGCGCGGCAGTGTTGTTCACCCAGCGCACGCGCTTCCCCCTGGTGAAAACACTGATCCTGAATGCTCAATTGGTGCGCGTCGATGCGCTCTACACCGCCCTGGCCGAACGCGGCAACACCGTTATCTTCGAGAAGCGCCTGAGTCAGGCCTCGTTGATCGTGGCGGGCAGCTTCTTTGTATCCTCCATGCTGAATTACCTGCTGGCGCGCATCATCCTGGTGAGCCCACCCGGCACCACGCAGTTCAGCGAGGAACTTGGCCGCATGACGGCACTGAGCTTTCCAGTGATCGCCCTGCCCAGCATGGTGATCCTGATGGCCGCCATCTGGTTCGTGTTCTCCCAGGTGAAGAAGCTGACAGGCGAAAGTCTGGAGACCTTTCTGATGGACCAGGGCGGCTGACACGCCGCCCCGCACCTGACTCAGTGGGGGAAGGCCACGAGGTGGTCCATCTCGATGTGAATGCCGATCATCTCGCCTTGAGCGTGACGATGGTGGCTGGGCACCAGGCTGAGCACATGAGTGCCATCCGGCATCTCCAGCGTGTAAAGGTACTGGGAGCCGCGAAAGGCCTTATCCACCACACGGGCCGTCTTCGGGCTGTCGTCGTCGTGAATGACATCGTCCGGTCGAATCAGCACGCGTAACTGCGCGTCCACCGCGAAGCCATGCCGCTCCGTGCCACCGAGCACGCCCAGACTCGTTTCCACCCGCATGGCATCCAGCACGCGCCCCTCCAGGAAGACGCCCTCGCCCACGAAATCAGCCACGTATTCACATACGGGCTGGTGATAGAGCTCGAAGGGCGTGCTCCACTGCAACAGCTCCCCGGCACACATCACCCCCACTTCGTCGGCCATGGCAAAGGCTTCGTATTGATTGTGACTGACCAGAATGGCCGTGATGCCATCCTGCTTCAGCACCTGACGAATCTCGCGCGCGATCTCCTCGCGCAACTCCACATCCAGACTGGCGAAGGGCTCATCCAGCAGCAGGATGCGGGGCTTGGGCGCCATGGCACGCGCCACCGCCACACGCTGCTGCTGGCCGCCCGACAGGCGGTGCGGATAGGCCTCGAGGTAGTCGGTGATCTGCAGCATCTTCGCCAGATCCTCGATGCGCGCCATGCGAGCCGCCGCACTCATGCCGCGCAGGCCGAAACCGATGTTGTCGCGCACGCTCAGATGCGGAAACAGGGCGTAGTCCTGAAACACCATGCCCACCTGACGCTGTTCCACCGGCAAACAGTGATGGGCGTCGCTCACCACGTCGCCACCTATGCGGATCTCCCCTTCCAGCGCCCGCTCGAAGCCGGCGATGGCCCGCAGCAGCGTGGTCTTGCCGCAACCGCTGGGACCAAGCAGGCAACCGATCCTGCCCTGCTCCAGCTGGAGACTGATGTGGCGGACAATGACGGTGCGCTCGAGCGCCACCGCAAGCTGATGCAGTTCAAGTAGTGGAGTCATGGCCTGGTCGGGATCGCGAGATCGTCTGGTTGAGAATGATGACGGGGATGATGCCGGCCAGCACGATCATCAGGGCCGTGCTGGAGGCTTCAGCCAGCCGCTCCTGGTTGGCGAGCTCATAGGTGCGGATGGCCAGCGTGTTGAAGTTGAAGGGGCGCAGGATCAGGGTGGCGGGAAGTTCCTTGAGCACATCCACGAACACCAGCAGGCTGGCAGTCAGCAGGCTGCCCCGCATCACCGGCACATGCACGCGGCGCAGGATCTGCAGCGGCTTCAGCCCCATGGAGCGACCGGCGTCGTCCATGGTCGGCTTGATCTTGCCCAGCCCCGCGTCGAGGGTGTTCAGCGCCACGGGCAGAAAGCGCACCAGATAGGCGAACACCACGGCCACGAGCGTGCCGCTGAGCAGCAGGCCGGTGGCGATGCCGAAGGTCTCGCGCATCCAGGCATCCAGAGTGTTGTCGAACCAGGTGAAGGGAATCAGCACCCCGATGGCCACTACCGTGCCGGGAATCGCATAGCCCAGCCCCAGTACACGCACCACCCCGCGCAAGGCCAGACCGGGACGCAGTCGTCTGGTGTAGCTGATGAACAGGCCCAGCAGCAGCGCGATCAGCGCGGTCATCGCGGCCAGTTTCAGACTGTTGGCGAACATGCCGAGAAAGCCGTCGCGGTCCAGCAGGTGCCAGGTCTGCGTGGACCATTGCAGCAGCTGCAGGAAGGGAATCAGGAAGCCGAACAACACCGGCGTCAGGCAATAGACCAGCGCCGCCCACTTCTTCCAGCCCTGCAGCGGGATGCGCGGCAGGCGCGTGTACTTGCTGCTGGTGTGGTGATAGCGCGCCTTCTGCCGCGACCAGTGCTCCGCCAGCACCAGCAACAGAATGAACAACAGCAGCACCGCAGAGAGCTGGGCAGCGGCCGTGCTGCTGCCCAGACCGAACCAGGTGCGGAACACCCCGGTGGTGAATACCGACACGCCGAAGTACTGCACGGTGCCGTAGTCCGCCAGCGTCTCCATCAGCACCAGCGACAGGCCGGCGATGATGGCCGGACGGGCCAGCGGAATGGCGACGCGACGAAAGGCCTGCAGCGGCGTGGCACCCAGGGTGCGCGAGACTTCGAGCACGCAGACGCTCTGCTCGATAAAGGCCGTACGCGACAGCAGATAGACATAGGGGTAGAGCACCAGGGCCAGCATGGTGATGGCGCCGCCCAGACTGCGGATGGGCGGGAACCAGTACTGGCCGAAGCGCAGTTCGAAGGTCTCGCGAATCCAGGACTGCACCGGCCCACCGACATCCAGCAATCCCGTGTAGGTGTAGGCGATGATGTACGCGGGCATCGCCAGAGGCAGTACCAACGCCCATTCCAGAACGCGACTGCCAGGGAAGCGGGTCATAGTGACCAGCCACGCCGGCCCGATGCCGAGCACCAGCACGATCAGCCCCACGCCCAGCATCAGACTGAGCGAGTGCAGCACGTAATCGCCCAGCACGGTGTCGTACAGATGTGCCCAGACCCCGTCACTGCTGGCCGTGACGGAACTGAAGACGGTGAGCACGGGCACGCTGAGCAGCAGGCAAAGCCCCAGGATGAGCCAGGTGCCGGGGTGGAGGGGGAGCCAGCGCTGCAAAGACGACAAGGCCCCTGTCGGGGCCTTGTTGGTGTGTGTATCCATGGAAACCGGAACCAGTGACGACGGCCTGCTTACTGCCATCCAGCACGGTCCATCAGGCGAACGGCGTCGGCATTATGGATGCCGAGTTCATCCAGCGCAATGTCGTCGGCCTTGAAGCTGCCCCAGGACTGCAGCAGCTCGCTGGGCGGTACGTCGGCACGCACGGGGTACTCGTTGTTGGTTTCGGCGTACCAGGCCTGAGCCTCTTCACTGACCAGAAACTCAATCAGCTTGACGGCGGCATCGCGGTTCTTCGCTGCCTTGGTCACGGCAGCGCCACTGACATTGACGTGAGCGCCATTGCCATTCTGGTCGGGAAAGAACACGGCTACGGATGCGGCCGCTGCACGCTCGTCGGCGTCGGCTGACTGCAGCATGCCGGCAAGATAGTAGGTGTTGCTAATGGCCAGCTGGCATTGGCCCACGGCCACGGCACTGATCTGGTCACGGTCTCCCCCCTGAGGCGGGCGCCCGAAGTTGGCCACGAAGCCCTCGGCCCAGGCCTCTGTGGTTTCGACGCCGTTGTGACTGATCATGGAGGCGACTAGCGACTGGTTGTAGATGTTGGAAGACGAGCGCACACAGATCTTGCCGGCCCACTTCGGATCAGCCAGATCGGCATAGGTGGAAAGATCGGATGCCGACACGGCCTGCCTGTCATAGATGACGACGCGCGACCGCAGGGAGATGCCGAACCACTCACCCTCGGAGTCGCGGTACTTGGCGGGAATCACGCTGTTGAGCACCTCGGAGTCAACGCTCTGCAGCAGACCGGCTTCCTTGGCGCGATAGAGACGGCCCACGTCCACAGTCAGCAGCAGGTCGGCCGGGGTGTTCGCCCCTTCCAGCTCAAGGCGCTGGGTCAGTTCATCCGCTCCCCCAGTGACCAGATTGATGGTGGTGCCTGTGCGCTCGGCGTAGAGGTCGAGAATCGGCTTGATCAGATTCTCCTCGCGCGCGGAGTAGATGTTGACCTCATCGGCCTGGGCGCTGACGCCACAGGCCAACAGCAGAGACAGTGACAGTTTCTTGAACATGGCGGAGCTCCTGAACATGAATGGGGAGTATTGCGATCTGTTCTAGATGATAATTGATCTCATTTAGGTTTGCAAACACCAGGATCAATGACGGCCGGTTGCGACGTACCGAGCAAACTCGCTGCTGCACGGCACCCCGAGTAGGCTAGAATGCCCGTCAACACAACAACAGCGCCGCACACCGGCGCCTGCAAGGAGCCCTCTCATGCCCGGCCAGCGCAGTGTCTTCACCTTGCTTCTCTTCGTTCTTGGCGCCTGTTCCGAGGCCCCTGCACCGGCAGCATCGAGCCCTGTGCCCGCCGCCGCGACTGCCTACAATCTGTCGCTGGGCATGCGCGACTTCATGAACCTGGTGCTCGAGCCCATAGCCGATGTGCTGTGGGATTCCGCCGGCTGGGTGAATGACATCGAGACTGGCTATCAGGAGCTTTACCCCACCACCGACGCCGACTGGGACATGGTGCGCCAGCGCGCGGCCCAGATCGTCGAGGCCGGCAATTCGCTGGCGCTGCCGGGCCGGGCGGTGGACAACGATGCCTGGATCACCTACGCCAATGCCCTGAGTGCCGCAGGCGCCATGGCCATGGAGGCGGCGGCGGTGCGCAACCAGGAGGACTTCTTCCAGGCCGGCGCCCAGATGTACAGCGTCTGCAGCGCCTGTCACCAAACCTACAATCCCGAAATCTCTCGCTTCGTGTCGAACTGAGTACCGCCCATGAGCGCTGCGCTGTGTCGTCGGAACGGCATCTGGCTGGCCTCCCTGCTGCTTGTGAGCGCCAGTGCCTGGAGCCACACCATTGCGGGTAGCAACGCCGTGTTCGTGCAGAGTATCGACGGACCAGCGGTCGCTGCCTTTCTCTACCTCGGCGCCAAGCACATGGTCACCGGCTACGACCATCTGTTGTTTCTGTGCGGCGTCCTGTTCTACCTGGCTCGACCCCTGCAGGTACTGCACTACGTGTCGCTCTTCGCCCTTGGCCACAGTCTCACCCTGCTGACCGGCGTGCTGCTGGACCTGCCGGTGAACCCCGCTCTGATCGACGCCATCATCGGCTTTTCGGTGATTTACAAGGCCTTTGAGAACCTCGACGGCTTTCGCAGCCTCGGCCTGCGCTCCCCGGCACCGCACACAGCCGTCTTTGTCTTCGGACTGATTCACGGCCTCGGGCTGGCCAGCCGACTGCAGGCATTCGACATGAGCGCGAATGGGCTGCTCGCCAATCTGCTGGCCTTCAATATCGGCGTCGAGATCGGCCAGCTGCTCGCCTTGACCTTCATTTTCCTGCTGCTGAGCCTCTGGCGCCGTCGCGCAGGATTCCAGCGCGAGGCCCGGGGCGCCAACACCCTGCTGCTGGGCGCAGGCTTCCTGCTCATGTTCTGGCAATCGAGCCTCTGGCTCCTTGGCAGCGCCCTCTGACCCTTTGCACTGGAGTCCGCCATGAACCCACACGACGACACGCCTTCTCCGCGCTCCCTCGCCCTGACTGCCGGCATCACCGCGCTGGTGGCGGGTGGCATCCTGCTGGTGGCCGTGCTGCCGGCCGAATTCGGCATCGACCCTTTGGGCAGCGGGCGCGCCCTCGGCCTTCTGGAGCTGGGAACAGCGAGTGCCAGCCCGCTGGAAAGCCGCGAACAGCCGCATGCGCGGGACAGCGCGGAATTTGTTCTGGAGGGGTTTCAGTCGCTGGAGTACAAATACCACCTGAATGCGGGTGACACGCTGGTGTACAGCTGGGCAGCCACGGGCGATCTGGTATTCGACATGCATGCCGATCCGGAAGGTCGGCCGGGCGAGGAGAACGTGCGCAGCTTCGAGCAGGCCACCGGCTCAAGCCGCTCGGGCGTCTATCACGCGCCGTTCACAGGCATTCATGGCTGGTTCTGGGAGAATCGCAGTTTCGAGGTGGTGACACTGCGTCTGGAAGCCTCGGGCTTCTTCGATGGCGCCGTGCTGTTCCGGGACGGCGGCAGCTTCGACCGCGTCCCGGAACCGGTGCTGGAATAGTCGCTCAGCGACGCTCGTCTGGATCCGAGCCGTCGCTAGGCGCTCCGGTACCGGAGGATCCCATGAACAGCTTGCGGCCGTCCGGGAAGGTGATGTCACGGCCATTGCCGCGACATTCTGGCGAGCAAAGGCGGTCCTTGCTCTGATAGCCCGTCACCACGATCTCCGTGCCCAGTTGCAGCGAATCGCGGTTGATACCCCGACGCAGCAGAGTGTTGGGCGTGCCGCCTTCCACCATCCAGGCCTGAGTCGTGCCGTCTTCGTTGGTGTGGTTCAAGTGAATCCAGGAGTGCGGATTGATCCACTCCACCCGCGTGATCGGACCCCGCAGGGCGATCGGCAGATTGGCATCGAATTCCGCCGAGAAGGCGTGGTGAGCGGAGGCCGGTGCGGCCGCCGCGAGGATGGCACCGGCGACCGCAGAGGCTGCCAGCAGAGTCGTGATTTTCATGTGTTCACCTCTTGCGTTGGTCTGATTGCTTGCACTCAGCCGTTGCTGTCCTCCGGGAACAGCTCGGCCTCGCGTCCTTTTCTGTACTTGCCATACATCAATTCTTCCACGAATTCGACGCACTTGAATTGCGGCAGCTCAAAGCCGGCTTCAAGGCGACGATAGATCGGCATGCGAATTGTCCACGGCCGCTCGAAGATGTCCGGGTCTTCCATCGTGGCTTCGTACTGGATGACGTTGGCGCTCTCAAGGGTGTAGCGCTCGGTCACCTTCAACTTGTAGGTATGGTAGTTGCCGGCACGATCGAACCAGGTGCGATCATCCAGACCGGTGACTTCCACCACGAAGGTGTCGCCGTCCCAGTAACCGTAGGACTGGCCCATCCAGGCATCCAGCGGGGGCGGGCCCGGGTCCTCCAGATAGATGTTGCGCACCGCGCCCGCAAAGGAATAGGCGATGAACATGGCCTCGTCACTCTGAAAGATCTGGAACGGATGCGGCGTATAGGTGGCGCGCGGCACCCCCGGCATGTAGCACTTGATCTCCGGGTCGCTGGTCAGCCAGTTGGCCTGGTTCTCGTCACGCCGGGCCAGCGCTTCAGGCTTGTAGGGAATGACGCCGCCATCCACCACACTGAAGCTGGCTGGGACGGCGCCTGCAGCGCCCATGGCCACGACCTGCGGTGCCGGAACAGGCACGAAATCTCCCGGCACCAGAGCATGAGCGGCCCGCGCCGGGGCGGCTTCGAGATTGTTGTTGGCCGTGCTGAGCACCTGCCAGATGCCATTGAAATCGGGCTTGCCAGAGGGGGTGCGGGGAATGTCACTGGCGGGAGACGGCGCAACGAGGGCGGCCGGCGGCTGCGAGTCAGAGGGTGCGCAGGCGGCACACACAAGTGTCAGAACCGCGGCTGGCAACAGCCTGAGAAGGAATTGTTGGGACATTCGCTGACGCCTCGTTATTTTCCGGCGATCTAAGCACCCGGCGCTCGACCGTGTCAAGCCGGACGCCATCGCCCGCAGGCCTCAGTTGGCCTTGCGGCCCACGAAGCTACCCTCGGCCATACCGCCAAGATCCAGACTTCCCTTGAGGGTGCCGTCTTCCTGCAGAGCGCCCTTGTAGGTCACGGAGCCGGCCGCACCCGTGAGCGTGAATTGGAAGTCATTGCCCGTGGCTGTGCCGGTGAAATCGGTGTCTCCCAGCTGACCGGTGTAGTGGCCGGCGATGCTGCCATCACTGTTCTGGGTCATGGAAACGGTGGCATTGCCGGTCTGCCCCGCCACCTCGACGGCAAAACTCCAGTTGCCGCTGACATCGGCGCTGACGAATGTGGATACCAGCAGCAGGAGGCTGCCAATGGCGGCACAGGTGCTGCGAGCGGTCTTTCTGATCATGGTGAATACTCCCTCAAGACAAGCTGACGATGGCGATGAAGAACACGCGCGAGCGCCCCGCGGGGCTGCCCCAGCGCGGCGCTGACAGTAGCACGCGCCGACTTGCGGCAACCAGCCGCGCCAGGGATGCTTCACCCCGCAAATGCCACCGTCCATCGCGCCTTGCTCAGAGAGCGACACTGCCCGTGCGCACACGGAACCAGCCGGCGATGCTGTAGCGGTCGCGCCGGGCGGCAAGCACTTCGTGGGGCACCTCCTCGCTCAGAAAAAGTGCCACGGTGCCCAGTTCTGGCTGCACGCGGTGTTCCTGGCCGCTGTGCGGGTCGAACAACACCAGCTCGCCGCCCTCCGCTGCCTGCCAGTGCGGATTGAAATAGGCGACGAGGGACACGCGACGCGTGCTTGCAGCAGGCACTGCGACCTGACGAAAGACATCGAGATGCCGGGCGTAGAACGCGCCTGGCGCATAGTGGGCGAAGTGACTCTCGAAGCTGTCCAGCCCCATGAACAAATGACGATTCAAGAATTGTCGCAACGCGTCGGCCCAGGCCAGCCACGCTTGCTCGGCAGGCGTGCTGCCCGAGATCCAGGCGATCGCGTCGCTGCGGATGCCGGGCACAACGGTGTGCTCCTGCTGCCGCCCGATGCCAGCTGCACGCAAGTGCAGAGCGCTGGGCTGCAGCAGCTGTGCCTGCAGGGCGTCGCGCAGTGACCGGGGCAAGGCGTCAGGAATCACGCACCAGGCATACTCGCGCAGCGTGACCACCATGCGCTCGAACACCGGCTCGAGCAGCTCGTCATCATGAAAGGGTTGCGTGGAAGAGCGCTCGACCATGCCGCTGCGCGAGCCTCAGGATTTCTTGCGGAACACGCGGGCCCTGCGCGGGCCGAGTGGTGTGCCGTCCTTTTTCAGACGCGGACCGGTCTCGAGTCCGTCCGCCACCGTCGGCGCCTCGGCGCCCTCCTGCGCCGCAGTCGGCTCGGCATTCTCCGCGGCGGCCGTGGCAGGAGTTTCCGCCTTCTTCACGCGCAACCGACTGCCACGCAGCTCCAGATTGTTGAGGGCGCGGATGGCGGCCTTGGCTTCATGCGGCACCGGCATGTTGGCGAAGCCGAAGCCTTTGGAGCCCCCTGTCACACTGTCCATGACGATGGTGCAGGACTGCACGCGGCCGTGCGCCTCGAACAGCGCCAGCAGTTGCTCGCGGGAGACGTCACGCGCCAGATTGCGAATCAGAATTTTCAAGAGGACACCTGAAGTGGCTACAGAGGAGCAGCGAAAGCGGCGTCACGATACTTCAAGTGCCGCCGGCAGTCCAACCAGGGCCCGGAAAATAAGCAGTAGTCGCTCGTGGGCTCGTCCTCTATAATGCGCGCCTTTCGCGCCGACCTCACTTTCTGCCCCACGCGGGCACCTCGTCCAACGGATACCATCTTGATCACTGCCTCGAACATTACCATTCAGTTTGGCGCCAAACCCTTGTTTGAAAATGTGTCCCTGCGTTTCGGCAACGGCAATCGCTACGGCCTGATCGGCGCCAACGGCTCAGGCAAGTCGACCTTCATGAAGATCCTGAGTGGTGAGCTGCTGCCCACCTCCGGCAATGTCAGCGTCGATGTCGACGAGCGAGTCGGCATCCTGCGGCAGAACCAGTTCGCCTACGAAGAGTTCTCCGCCATCGACACGGTGATCATGGGCCACAACAAACTCTGGCAGATCAAGCAGGAGAAAGACCGCATCTACAATCTGCCGGAAATGTCCGAGGACGACGGCATGCGCGTGGCGGAACTGGAAATCGAGTTCGCGGAACTGGACGGCTATTCCGCCGAGTCCAGCGCCAGCGAACTGCTGCTTGGACTGGGCATTCCACTGGAGCAGCACTACGGACCTATGAGTGCGATAGCGCCGGGCTGGAAATTGCGCGTGCTGCTGGCGCAGGCCTTGTTCGCCGACCCGGACATCATGTTGCTGGACGAGCCCACCAACAACCTCGACATCAATGCGATTCGCTGGCTCGAGGGCGTGCTCAATCAGCGCGAGTGCACCATGATCATCATCTCCCACGACCGCCACTTCCTGAACAGCGTGTGCACGCACATGGTGGATGTCGACTATGGCGAGCTGCGACTCTACCCAGGCAATTACGATGATTTCATGATTGCCTCAACCCAGGCCCGCGAGCGCATTCAGGCCGACAACGCCAAGAAGAAAACCCAGATCGCGGAGCTGCAGTCCTTCGTGAGCCGCTTCTCGGCCAACGCCTCCAAGGCCAAACAGGCCACTTCGCGTGCGCGTCAGATCGAGAAGATCAAGCTGGAAGAAATGAAACCCTCCAGCCGCGTCAGCCCCTTCATCCGCTTCGAGCAGGAGAAGAAACTGCATCGTCTGGCCTTGGAGCTGAACAAGCTGACGCTGGCCTATGGCGACCACGTGCTGCTGAAGAATCTCAGTCTGATGGTCGAAGCCGGCGAGCGTCTGGCCATCATCGGCCCCAACGGCATCGGCAAGACCACGCTGCTGCAGGCCATCACCGGCCATTTTGGCAAGCAGGGAGACGAGGTGCTGGGCGGCCAGGTGAAATGGGCCGAGAACGCTGCCCTGGGCTATTACGCCCAGGATCACAATCACGAATTCACCGACGACGTCACACTGTTCGAATGGATGAGTCAATGGGCGCGCCCCGGTGACGACGAGCAGGTCATTCGCGGCATTCTGGGCAAAATGCTGTTCTCCAAGGAAGACAGCCACAAGAAGGTGAAGGTGATCTCCGGGGGCGAGAAGGGCCGCATGCTGTTCGGCAAGATGATGCTGCAGAAGCCCAACGTGCTGGTGATGGATGAGCCCACCAACCACCTGGACATGGAATCCATCGAGGCCCTGAACCTCGCGCTGGAAAACTACCCCGGCACGCTCATTTTCGTCAGCCACGACCGTGAATTCGTGTCCTCTCTGGCCACCCGCATCCTCGAGCTCAGCCCGGATGGTTTCAACAATTTCGTCGGCAATTACGACGATTACCTGCATCAGCTCGGAGTCGAGTGATGTCAGGCACCTCTGCTGTCACCAGAGACGGGCACGCAGCGGGCTTCGACACCTTGTCGCTGCCGCCGTCACAACTGCAGAACCTGCAGGACATGGGCTATGCACAAATGACCCCAGTGCAGGCCCTGAGCCTGCCAGCTGCTCTGCAGGGCCGCGACCTGATAGCACAGGCGAAAACCGGCAGCGGCAAGACAGCGGCCTTCGGCATTGCCCTGCTGCAACGTTTGAATCCCCGTGACTTCGGCACCCAGGCGCTGGTGCTTTGCCCGACCCGCGAACTGGCCACCCAGGTCGCTACTCAGTTGCGCAAGCTGGCACGCTATCTGCCCAACATCAAGATCGTGGTGCTATGCGGCGGCCAACCCCTGGGACCCCAGATCGCCTCGCTGGAGCATGGTGCTCATGTCGTGGTCGCCACGCCGGGACGCCTGCGCGATCACCTGCAAAAGCAGACTCTGGATCTTGGGCGCGTCAACACACTGGTGCTGGACGAGGCTGACCGCATGCTGGACATGGGCTTCGCCGAGGACATCGACTTCGTTATCGGCCACACCCCGGACTCGCGCCAGACCTTGCTGTTCTCCGCCACTTTCCCCGCCGACATCGTGGCTCTGAGCAGCCGGTACCAGCGCGATGCGCTGCAGGTCAGCGTCGAGTTCACCCATGATGCTCAGAGCATCAAGCAATGCTTCTACTGCCTGGGCGAGACTCCGGACGAGGAACGCCGCGCCGCTGCGGTGGTGCGTATCCTCCAGCAATGGCAGCCCGCAGCCTGCGTGGTGTTCTGCAACACGCGCCAGGGCACCATGGACATCGCCCGGCACCTGCGCCAGCACGATCTGCCCGCCCTCGCCCTGCACGGCGACCTGGAGCAGCGCGAACGCGATCAGATCCTGGTGCAGTTCCGCAACGCCAGCGTCCCCTTTCTGGTGGCGACTGACGTGGCCGCGCGCGGCCTCGACATCGCGGCGCTACCGCTGGTGATCAATGCCGAGCTGCCGCGCGACCTCGACGTCTATACCCACCGCATTGGGCGCACTGGCCGCGCCGGCGAGCAGGGTATTGCTGCAAGCCTGTTTTTCCAGAATGAACGATTCAGAGTGGATGCCTTGCGCGAACGCGATGCCGCCACAGCCAGCGCCAGCATCGAGGCGATCGGACAGCTGCGGGGAACACCTGGTACAGCGCCAATGCACCGCATGCAAACACTCGACATCGGCGGAGGCCGCAAGAACAAGCTGCGCCCCGGGGACATCCTCGGTGCGCTGACCGCTGAGCAGCACATTCCCGCGAGCGCCATCGGCCGCATCGACATTCTGGAACACGCCAGCTATGTGGCGATCGCCGAGGACTGGGTCGATACGGCCATGCAAGTGTTGGAGCAGCGTCGCATCAAGGCCCAGAAATTCAAGATTCGCAGACTCGTCAGCGCCGGGCGGCGGCAGTCCTGACGCGGGAAGAACACGCATGGCTCGCAGAATCCACTGCCCACACTGTCAACGTCCGCTGGCTCTGTGTTACTGCGCCATGCTCACGCCTCTGCCCAATGCCTGGCCCGTACGTATTCTGCAGCATGCCTCCGAAGCACGTCATGCCCTTGGCACGGCGCGCATCGCCTCACTCGGCCTGCGCGACTGTCAGTTGCTGCCGGCAGATGCCCGACCATTACCGAGCGGTGTGCTGATCTATCCGGGGCCACAAAGCCAGCCATTGTCGGCCCTGCTGGGTGCAGCCCCGCAGGCCCTGATATTCCTGGATGCCACCTGGCGCAAGAGTCGCCGTCTTCTGCTGGAGTCGGCAGAACTGGCTGCCCTGCCGCGCTATCACCTGGAGAACCCACCGCCCAGTCGCTATCGAATCCGGCGCGAGCCGAACGCGCACGCCCTGTCCACGCTCGAAGCGATCGTGCAGGCACTGGAGTGGCTGGAGGCTGCACCTGGGCGCCATATCAGGCTCTTGGAGGTGATGGACGCCCTGGTGGACGAACAGATCGCGCACATGGGGGAGACGACTTACCAACACAATTACGGCAAGGATTGAGCGTGCCCTGCCGCATTGGCAGGGCACGAGCGCAAGCAGCTCTGACTCAGAGCAGGGAGAGCACCGCAGCGATGCCACCGCCGACGAGCAAAACGAGAATCGGCAGGATGCTCAGTCCAAAACCGAGACCGCGCCGCGCCGGATCACTGATGTAGGCGCGCAGATAGATGACGCGCCCGATTACGTACACGAAGCCGATGCCCGCGCCCAGATCCGGCCGGACCCAGTAGCCGAACAGGACGATGGCGGGGATGAACATGATCATCAGTTCTAGCGTGTTCTGGTGTACTCGATAATAGCGCTCGAACACCGGGTGGCCGGTGACTGCCGGCGCGTGCACATCGAACTTGCTGCGCGCACGCCCCACCAGCAAACCAAAGACGAAGTACTGCAACAAGGCCAGCACTATGACAATTGCGACAAATTCCATCCTTCCTGCTCCTCTTTGAGAGTGTTCAGCCCTGGACCTTTACGGCCCCCTGTTCGTTGTCCTGCCCCTGACTGCTGTTGATGATCTGCTCCAGATAAGCACTGGAGCGCGTGACCTCATAGCGTTTGAACTTGATGCGTGGATGCAGCTCACGCATGCGCGAATTCAGCAGGCCGTGTGCCGAGTGCAGCTGGGCATCCGAGATGATGCCATTGGTGTCGCAGTCGCGCGCCAGCCGCAGCAGCCTGTCAAAATTCATGATGAAGTTGTCAGTGTGGGTGGAGCGAATCTGGGTACCATAGAACAAAGGCTGCAAGTCGACGCCCTTGCCTGCCAGTGCCAGGAAATTGCGCGAAAACAACTCGAAATCGCCGGTGGCGAAAAGGTGCCACATCTCCATGAATTCGGCTTCGGAAAAGGTGTTGTCGCCGGACTGACCCTTGCTCGACTGGAACAGCAGGCCAGCGATGCCGCCGAGTTGCCGCCGAGTGTTGTCGGCAATCTTGAAGAAAGTCTCCTGGCGCGCATTCATTTCCGTCGCAGCAATCGCCATGGTCTGTTTCTCGGACTGGACATTGTTGTGGCGCAGCTCGCGATTGTTCTCTGCCAGCACACTTTGCTGGATGAAAAGTCCGATGACCAGCCAGAGGAAGGCCAGCGGCGCGAAAGCGCCTTCGAGGAAATTGCCCATTTCGTCGATGGGCAGCGTGGCGAAGCGGACCCAGCCCAGATTGGAAGAGATGTACAGAACGCCGAGAATCAACCAGATGACACTCAACACGATGCCGAAAAGAATGCGCTTGTCCCTGTGACTGACATCGACCGCCGGCTTGTTCTTGTGTTTTTCCATGGCCTCTCCCCGCCGTTCGCGAACGTCGGCTAGAGTAATGTGCGGCCCACGAAGCGGTCAATGAATAAGCCCTGGCGCTTTGCCTTTACCGGGCGAAATAGCCATAATTGGCGCCCTCCCAATCGCCCCGGCCAATGCCCAGGAACCTCTGCCATGAGCAAGAAACAGGACCCTGTCTTCAATTTCGAGGAGTCCCTCGCCAGCCTCGAGGCGCTGGTGACAGCCATGGAGGATGGCAACCTGAGCCTGGAGGACTCCCTGCAGGCCTTCGAGAAAGGCATACGCCTGACGCGCGAATGCCAGAGCGCTCTGCAAAAGGCGGAACAGAAAGTCCAGATCCTCATGGTGGAGCATGGCAACCCCGAGCCCTTCGACACCCTGGATGGTGCAGACTCCGACAGGTCACGTGCATGATAGCGCCCGACTTTAACGCGCTCGCTCTGGCCGACTTCATGACGCTATGCCGCGAGCGCGTGCAGGGCATCCTCAGGAGCAGCCTGGAATCGTTGCCCGGGCCAGCCGTAAGGTTACGCGAGGCGATGATGCATGCGAGTCTGCAGGGCGGCAAACGCGTCCGTCCCGTGCTCGCCTATGCCAGCGCCTGTGCCGTGGGTGGCACTCTGGAGGATGCCGACGTCGCCGCCTGCGCCGCCGAACTCGTGCACTGCTATTCACTGGTCCACGACGATCTTCCGGCGATGGACGATGACGATCTGCGCCGCGGCCAGCCCACCGTGCACATCGCTTTCGACGAGGCCACGGCCATTCTTGCAGGAGATGCTCTGCAGGCACTCGCCTTTCGCCTGTTGAGCGAAGCGGAAGGACAGCTCGCGAGTGCGCCCACGCGCCTGCGCATGATCAATCTTCTGGCGGCAGCAGCCGGCTTCGAAGGCATGGTGTCCGGACAGTCCGTCGACTTCGAAGCCATGGGCCGGCGCCTCAGCCTGCAGCAGTTACAGACCATGCACAGCTTGAAAACCGGAGCCCTGATACGCGCCAGCGTGCTGCTCGGTGCTCTGGCCACGGACCGAGCCGATGCCGTCCAGCTGGCGGCGCTGGAACGCTATGCCGAGTGCATCGGCCTGGCCTTTCAGGTGCAGGATGACATTCTTGATGTGACCGCCGACACCGCCACGCTGGGCAAGCCTCAGGGAGCCGACCAGGCGCTGAACAAGCCGACCTATGTGTCGCTGCTGGGGCTGGAGGCCGCGTCGACGAAAGCAACCGACCTCTGCGACGCTGCGCTGGCAGCGCTCGACTCGTTCGATCAGCGCGCCGACGCGTTGCGCAGCATTGCCCGCTATATCGTCCAAAGAGGCCACTGAGCCCCAGTTTGACGCTATAGGTGCATTCCTTTAAGTTAGCCCCACTCTTTGCTGACAGGCCCGACCATGCTCGACGAAATCCCCCTCACCCGCCCGGACACCCCTCTGCTCGACCAGATCCAGAGCCCGGCCGACCTGAGGATGATCGAGCCTGCACAACTCAAGGATCTGGCCCGCGAACTGCGCAAGTTTCTGCTCTATTGCGTCGGACAGACGGGTGGCCATTTCGGCGCCGGCCTCGGCGTGGTGGAACTCACCATTGCCCTGCACTATGTCTTCAACACCCCCGAGGATCGTCTGGTGTGGGACGTCGGCCATCAGGCCTATCCGCACAAGATTCTGACCGGGCGGCGCGAACGCATGCTGACCATGCGCCAGGCCGGAGGGCTGGCTGCGTTTCCGTCCCGCGAAGAGAGTGAATTCGACAGCTTCGGTGTCGGCCACTCCAGCACGTCCATCAGTGCCGCGCTGGGCATGATGATCGCCGCCCGTGAACAAGGCATCGATCGCCGCACTGTGGCCATCATCGGCGACGGCGCCATGACGGCGGGCATGGCCTTCGAAGCACTCAATCACGCGGGCGACATCGACGAAAATTTCCTGGTGATTCTCAACGACAACAATATGTCCATCTCGCGCAATGTCGGTGGCCTTTCCAGCTACTTTGCCCGCATGTGGGCGAGCCGCCCCTACAACTTCATTCGCACCGGCAGCAAGCGTGTATTGGCGAAGATTCCTCCGGCGCTCAAGGCAGCGCACCGCGCGGAGGAATACATGAAAGGCATGGTGTCACCTGGCACCTTGTTCGAGGAGATCGGCTTCAACTACATCGGCCTGGTCGACGGACACAACACCCTGGAACTCATTGACATCCTTACCAACATCAAACAGCTGCGCGGCCCGCAGCTGCTGCATATCGTCACCCAGAAAGGCAAGGGTTATTCGGCTTCCGAAAACGATCCGTTCGGAATGCACGCCATGAACAAGATCGAGCCGAAGAAATCCAGCGCCGGCGCGAGGCGGGCTGAGACGCCGAGTTATTCCGCGGTGTTTGGCGAGTGGCTGTGCGACATGGCCGCGCAGGACCGGCTGCTGGCGGCCATCACGCCGGCGATGAGTGCAGGTTCGGGCATGGATGGCTTTGCCGAACAGTTTCCACGGCAATTCCACGACGTCGCGATTGCCGAGCAGCACGCCGTCACGCTGGCGGCGGGCATGGCCAGCGACGGTCTCAAGCCCGTGGTGGCGATCTACTCCACCTTCCTGCAGCGCGGCTATGACCAGCTGATTCACGACGTCGCCCTGCAGAATCTTGACGTGCTGTTTGCCATCGACCGCGCCGGATTGGTGGGCGAGGACGGCCCGACCCACGCCGGCAGCTTCGATCTGAGTTTCCTGCGCTGCATCCCCAATATGGTGGTGATGGCGCCGAGCAACGAAAACGAAGCGCGGCAGATGCTCTACACCGGTTACTGCCACAAGGGGCCGGCTGCCGTGCGCTATCCGCGCGGCAAGGGGCCGGGTGCCCCCATCAGCAAGACCATGCAGGCACTGCCCATCGGCAAGGCGGTGCAGCGCCGCCGCGGTCACACGGTCGCCATCCTGGCTTTCGGGAGCCTGGTCAGCACGGCCATGGCAGTGGCCGAGACGCTCGATGCCACCGTCATCGACATGCGCTTCGTCAAACCCCTGGACGAAGACCTGATCGGTGAGATGGCCACGCGCCATCAACTGCTCGTGACCCTGGAAGAGAATGTCCTCGCCGGTGGAGCTGGTTCGGCGGTGAACGAATTCCTGCTGCGCGAGGACTATCGCGTGCCAGTGCTCAACCTCGGTCTGCCAGACCGTTTCCTCAGTCACGGCAAGGTGCCGGATATGCTGGCGGACGTGGGGCTGGACCGCGATGCCATCATCGCTTCCATCCGTAACAAGCAGCTCAAGTGCAAGATCCGTTCAGAAGCCGTTTGAATCCTTCGATTGACGCTCAAGAGGTCGGTGCGTAGACTCCGCGCATCGTTGAGCTGCGCTCCACATGCAGCAACGGTACACAACAATCGTCCTGGTGTTCTCTGCTGCGCGCAGTGGTGAACTTGAATGGGAAGCTGGTTTGACTCCAGCGCTGCCCCCGCAACGGTAAGCAAAACAGGTGAACGCACCTGTCTGCCGAGCCCGATACCAGCCAGGCGATGCTACGCAGATGAAGCGGAGGGCTCCATCGGTGGTCGGTTCTGTCGCCCGGTGTTGCACCGGTTTCGGTTGTTTCCTTCCGCTCCCCTCCCTCATGAAATTATTTTCATTGAGGAATACACCATGAAAACCCGTACTCTCCTGGCACTCGCCTGTACTACAGGTGCCACGTTATCGCCATTTAGTCCCCTGCACGCGCAGGACACCGAGGTGCGCGAAATCGTCATCACCTCCAGTCGCATTGCGACACCGCTGCGCCAGATCGGCACATCAGTGTCGGTGCTGGACGCCGAGATGATTGTGAACCGTGGCAACGCCGCCCTGATCGACCTGCTGCGCAGCATGCCCTCCGTCAGCGTCGGCAATTCCGGCGGTGCCGGCCAGATCAGCAATCTGCGCATCCGCGGCGAAGAAGGCTATCGCACCCTGACTCTGCTGGACGGCATGAAACTGTCCGACCCGAGCGTGACCCAGGTGCAACCCCAGCTGGAGCATCTGCTCAGCAGCGGCATCGAGCGCATCGAAATCCTGCGCGGCCCGCAGGGCCTGCACTACGGAGCCGACGCGGGCGGCGTCATCAATATCAGTACGCGCCAGCACAACAGCCATCTGCGCGCCCATGTCGACCTCATGAGTGGAGCATTCGCCACCCGTCAGTTAACCGGCAATCTCAGTGGCGGCAACGACAGCGGCGACTTCTTCGTCAGCGCCACCGATTTCAGTACCGAAGGGTTCAATACCCGAAAAGCGGACGCTGTGCTGCGTGATCGCGATGGCTACGACAACACCTCGCTGCACGGCCGCTTCGGGCTGAACGCCAGCGAGGCCTTGCGCCTGGAAGTGGTGCTGCGCGATGTCAAAGGCGACTCGGCCTATGACAGCTGCTTCCACCCGGACACCTTTGCGACCATTCACGACTGCGACGCCTCCTTCGAGCAGCAGGCCGCACGCGTCCTGGCGGTGTTCAACAGCGCCTGGGGCTCGCAGACGCTCGCCTGGGGCAGCACACAGACGCAACGTGAGAACGTCGCGCTGGGCCGCTCTTCGCATGCCTCCAAGGGAGTGCTGGAGCGCGTCGAGTACATAGGCTCGCTGACGGCACTGCAGTACGTCGACCTGGTGTTTGGCACCGATCTGGAAGAGGAAGACAACAACGGCGAGGCACGCGCTCAGCTGGGCATCTATGCGGAGGCCTTGAGCAAGTTCTCCGACATCCTGTTCCTCACGGTCGGCGTGCGCCGCGACGACAACGAAGACTTCGGCCGTCACACCAGCGCTCGCGTGAGTGCGGCGCACCTGTTAGATCTGCGCAATGGCGCCATGCTGAAGCTGCGCGGCAGCTACGGCACCGGCTTCCGCGCACCCAGTCCCTATGAGTTCACCTACAACAACGGCCCCTTCGCCTCCGCTCCGGCCGCCGGGCTGCAGCTGACCGAGGAGACCAGCCGAGGCCACGAGCTGGCGCTGGAGTATCACGGCGCCGATGACCTGCTGCTGGAAGCCGTGTATTTCGATCAGCGCATCGAGGACGCCATCTATTTCGACTTGAGCGCCTACAGCGGCTACCTGCAGGACATCGGCGAGAGCGAATCGACGGGCCTGGAACTTTTCGCCCGCCTGCCGCTTGGCGAGCAGTGGCAGATGGAGGCCAATTACACGCACAATCGCACACGTCTGCCCGACGGTGGGCAGCGGCTGCGGCGGCCCGAACAGCTGGCAAATCTGGGCCTGCAATGGCACAGCCGTGACGAGCGCCTCAAGCTGTCGGCCTTCCATCGGCAGTCGCGCGATGCCGTGGACGCGCTCTTTGGCTCACCAGTGGAACTGGACGACTATCAGGTGCTGGATCTGGCGGCTCGCTACACCCTGATGCCAGGCGTCGAAGTCTATGCCCGGCTCGAGAACGCCGCCGACGAAGACTACGAAGAAGTCCTCGGCTACAACGTTGGTGGTCGCGCAGGCCATGTTGGTCTGCGCCTGAACTTCTGAGAGGCGAGGCCCCATGGAAACACGAGAAGAACGCAATGCCCGCCACAAGCGGGCCATGCAGCGCAAGAAGGCTCTGGTGGATGCCCGCATCGCGGCTGCCACCCAGGACAAGGGCCTGCTGCTGGTGCTCACCGGCAATGGCAAGGGCAAGAGTTCGTCCGCGTTCGGCATGCTGGCACGCAGCGTGGGCCACGGCCTGCGCTGCGGCGTCGTGCAGTTCATCAAGGGGCAGTGGGAGTGCGGGGAACACCTTTTGTTCCAGAATAGCCCGCTGGTGGAGTTTCATGTGATGAACACCGGTTTCACCTGGGAAACCCAGGACCGGGAGAAGGACATCGCCGCCGCAGTGGCCACCTGGCAGCACGCGGCAGCGCTGCTGTGCGATCCCGAGGTGCAGGTGGTGCTGCTGGACGAGCTGACCTACATGCTCACCTACGGCTACCTTGACGCTGCCGAAGTGCTGGGAGCACTGGCTGCCCGCCCCGCCTCACAGCACGTCATCGTCACCGGCCGCAATGCCAGCGAAGCGCTGATTGCACTTGCAGACACGGTCAGTGACGTGCAGGACATAAAACACGCGTTCAATAATGGCGTGAGGGTGCAGAAGGGAATCGACTACTGATGCGCCTGCTGTACTGCCCCGCCCTGTTGTTCGCCCTGCTGCTGGCGGCGCTGCCGACCAGTGGCCGCGCGCAGCCGATCACCGTGGTGGACGACGACCAGCGCAGCATCACGCTGCAGCAGAGCGCCCGGCGCATCGTCAGCCTTGCGCCATCGCTGACGGAGCTGCTGTTTGCTGCGGGCGCCGGCAACTGGATCTATGGCGCAAGCGAGTACAGCGACTTCCCGCCTCAGGCACAGGGCATCCCGGTGGTCGGCCGTTTCGACCTGCTGGACATGGAGGCAATTGTCGGCTTGAACCCCGACCTGATCGTGGCCTGGCGCAGTGGCAACCCGCGTGCCGCGGTGCAGCGCCTGATCGACCTCGGCTTCAATGTCTACATCGCCGAGCCCACCACGCTGGACAGCATTCCCGAGCACATCGAGAAGTTCGCCACGCTGGCCGGCACCCAGGGCACCGGCATGCAGGCCTCGGCCTATTTCCGGGAACAGCTGGACGTGCTGCGCCAGCGCTATCGCAACGCGGAACGCGTGTCGGTGTTCTACCAGGTCTGGAACGACCCGCTGATCAGCGTGGGCGGACAGGAGCTGATCAACGACATCATCAGCCTGTGCGGCGGGGACAATATCTTCGGGGAGCTGGGCCTGGCGCCCAAGGTCAGCGAGGAGGCGGTGCTGCAACGCAATCCGCAGGCCATCATCGCCAGCGGCATGGACATCGCCCGCCCGGAATGGCTGGACGACTGGCGGCGCTGGCCGCAGTTGCAGGCCGTGGCCAACGACCATCTGTTCTTCATTCCGCCCGACTTCGTGCAGCGTCACAGCCTGCGCGCGCTGAGCGGAGCACTGCAGATGTGCGCGCACCTGGACACGGTGCGCGCCCAGCCCTGAGCCCGCCCGATCAGTGCTGGTGATCGCCGTCGCCAGCCGCTGCCGGCGCGGAGTCCGAGCCGGTGGCCAGCATCAGGTGGTGGGGCAGATGATGATCGCCCTGCACCATGAATCCGAGGAAGCCGAGCGCGCGCACCTTGGCTACATCGGCCGGGTTGGTGGCGTGCACGGTCAGGAGCACGCCGTTCTCGAGCGGCACCGTGCTGGCGTGCCAGGCTGGGTCGCTGGACATCTGCGCCGCGTGCGCGGGCACCATGCGCTGGATCGCCCCGATGACCTCACCGCTGCCGGTCACGGTGTGACGGGCCCCGCCTTCCACATCCTCGCTGCTCACCACTGCCTGCAACGTGACCAGGTTCATGTCGATGAGGTGGGCACGCAGCGCGTCGATGTCGACCTTGCTCCAGTCAGTTGCCGGATCCGCCTGCAACTGCTGCACGATCTGCTGGATGGCCGAGAACGCATCCTGCCCGAGCTGGGCCGGGGCCGCGCCTCTGCCCATCATCCCGCCCCCCATCATCATGCCGCCCTGTCGGTGCATCATGCCACCGGCATGACCTGCGTGATCGTCCTGCTGAGCCCAGGCAGCACTGGCCACCAGGATGGCCAGGGTCAAGGCAGCTTTATTCATTGAATTCATAGGGATTCTCCTGCTTCTAGAGGCTCGAGTCGCAGAGCCACAAGGCCAGTCTAGGCGAGTCGAGAACCCCTTCGAATGATCGCGATCATAGGCATCCAGACTCACGCGTGAAAACCGACACGCAGGAGACTCAGTGTGAGATGATCTTTATCACTTGTGCCGGTGGGGCGGGCTGCACGCCTTCGCTCTCAGCCTGTCCAAGCTCCGCGCGCCATGCAGTCGGCACGCGGGATTGCAGTGACTGCGCGATGCCGACGCCTCCGAGCGAGGCAGCGTCAAGTCGGTGCGGGCAAAGTGAGAACGAGGCAGCAACGCCAAGGCGCCCCTCAGTCGTCGCGGCGGGGCATGTGGCCAAGCTTGCTGGCTTTGACTGCCAGGTAGC
>JBEDFR010000078.1:0-24716 GCA_041175045.1 Pseudomonadota bacterium
CAGACCGCATCTTTGTCACGCCCGGCGCGAGTGGCGCTCTGAGCCTGTTGGCCCAGATGCTGCTCAATCCGGGCGATGCCGTGCTGATGACCGATCCGGGCTATCCCTGCAATCGCAACTATGTGCGTCTCGCGGGCGCCGAGGCGATTCTGGTGCCGGTCACGGCCAGGGACAATTACCAGCTGTCGCCCGCCTTGCTGACGCGGCATGCCACTGCGCAGTGCCGCAGCGTCTGGCTGGCCACGCCGTCGAACCCCACCGGCACAGTGCTCGATCTGTCGGCGTTGCAGGGCATTCACGCGTGGTGCCAGACCCAGGGCTGCCATCTGCTGGTGGACGAGATCTACCACGGACTGGACTACGTTGGTGGCCTGCCGAGCGCCCTGCAACTGGGCGACGATGTCCTGGTCGTGAACAGCTTCTCGAAGTATTTCGGCATGACCGGCTGGCGGCTGGGGTGGTTCGTGGTGCCCGAGTCACTCGTCGGGGTCAGCAATATCCTGGCGCAGAACCTGTTCATCGCCGCCTCGTCAGTGGCTCAGCATGCCGCCTTGCGCGCCTTTGATGCCGACACGCAGGAGATCTTCGAGGCACGTCGCCGCGAGTTCTCCGCGCGGCGCGACTTTTTGACAGGTGTGCTGCGCGAGCTTGGCTTTCATGTGCCTGTCGACCCGCAGGGCGCGTTCTACGTCTATGCGGGGATCGAGGCGTACAGCGATGACAGCGAGCAGTTCTGTCGCACATTGCTGGAGGATTTTGGCGTGGCGACCACACCGGGCACCGATTTTGGCGAGTTCGACAGTCGGCGTCATGTCCGCTTTGCGTTTACCACCGGCATGAGTCAACTGGAAGAGGCCGCTCTGCGCCTGCGTGCCGCGGTCGAGCATGGCGCTTTCAGAGCATGAACTTCTTGCCGCCGCTTGCCGAAGCGATTCTGCTTCGGCGTTACAAGCGCTTTCTGGCCGACGTCCGCCTGCCTGATGGTGACGAGATCACGCTGCACTGTCCCAATACCGGCGCCATGCTGGGCTGTGCCGATCCCGGCAGTCGCGTGTGGTATTCCCAATCGAACAATTCCGCCCGCAAGTATCCACGCACCTGGGAGTTGGTCGAGACACCAGATCATCATCTTGTCTGCGTCAACACCGCGAGGGCGAATCCCCTGGTGGAAGAAGCCTTGCGGCAGGGGCGCATTGCAACGCTGGCCGGTTATGGCGTGCTGCGCCGCGAGGTAGTGGTTGGCGGGGAGGGTAGTCGCCTGGATTTTGTTCTGTGCAGCCATGTCATGCGGCCGGACGAGCAATGTCATGTGGAGGTAAAAAGCGTGACGCTGATGCTGCCCGATGGCAGCGGTGCATTTCCCGATGCGGTTTCCGCGCGGGGCACCCGGCACCTTCGTGAACTGCTTGCCTTGCGTGAACAGGGCCAGCGCGCGGTGCTGCTCTTTTGCGTGCAGCACACCGGGATTGCGTGCGTGCGCCCGGCGGCGCACATCGATCCGCTCTACGCGCAGACCTTAAGGCATGCAGTCGAGCGCGGGGTGGAAGTGCTGGCATGGCGCTCGGCCATCAATGCGCAGGGAATGCACTTGTACGAAAGCGTTCCAGTCGATCTGCAATCGATGTGACTCAGAGTCTTCCCAGTGTACTGACGTCCCCTTCCTCCACCATCATGAAACCGTTGCCCAATACGAATGGAATGGCCTTCAGCCGCTTGCCCTTGCAGGGCCCCAATATGCACTGACCGTTCTCGACAAGGAACAGCGCGCCGTGGGTGGAGCACTGGATCAGTGCGCCATCGCTGTCGAGAAACTGGTCCTCCTGCCACTCCAGCGGCGTGCCGAGGTGCGGGCAGTAGTTGTAGTAAAGATACATGCGCCCGTCTTTCTTCACGGCGAAGAGATACTTGTCGAGCACCTCGAGGCCCTTCGAACGACCCTCTTCGATCTCGTCGATGTGACAAAGGGTGATCATCGGCAAGCTCCGCAGTGCCTCAGGACAGTGCCTGGCTCAAGTCCGCCAGCAGGTCGTCGATGTTCTCGATGCCCACCGCCAGTCGGATCATGGAATCTGGAATGCCCATCGAGGCTCGCCGCGCCGCACCCATCTCAAAGAAGATCGTGTGCGCGACGGGAATCGCGAGCGTGCGGGTATCGCCCAGATTGCTGGACGACACCACATACTGCAGGCGATTCAGGAAATCGAAGCAGTCGATCTCGTCGATCAGCTCGATGCTCATCAGGGCGCCGAAGTGGCGGAAGAGTTTCGCCGCACGAGCATGCTGGGGGTGACTTGGCAGGCCCGGGTAATTGACCTTGCGTACCCGCGGGTGGGCCTGGAAGAATTGCGCCAGCGCGAGAGCATTGCTGCAGGCACGTTCGACCCGAAGCGACATGGTCTCGGAGCCGAGTGCCAGGGTGTGCGCCGCCTCGGGCGAGAGCGTGGCACCGAAATCACGCAGGCCTTTCTTCTTCAACTGTGTCATGCCCCAGGTGGTGGAGGGGCCGCTCTTGTAGCTGTCGTACAGATGCGGGTAGTCCTTCCAGTCGTAGAGGCCTGTATCCGTCACCGCGCCCCCGAGTGCATCGCCATGGCCGCCAAAGAATTTGGAGAGCGAGTTGATGATGAAACTGGCGCCGACCTTGCGCGGATTGAACAGGCACGGAGTGGTAGTGGTGTTGTCCACGACGAAGATCAAAGCGTGTTCGCGACACAGGGATCCAATGCCTTCGAGATCCGCAATCTGGGTGACCGGGTTGGCTATTGTCTCGACGAACACCATGCGGGTGTTCGGCCGCAGTGCAGCTTTGATGCTGGCACTGTCCGTGGCATCGACGAAACTGACTTCCACCCCGAAATTGATGAAAGTGTGGAACAGACTGTTGGTATTGCCGAACAGGAATGCACTGGAAATCACGTGGTCGCCCTGGCGCAGCAGGGAAAACAGGATCGAGCCGATGGCGGCCATGCCGGTCGCAAACGCGACGGTGCCCTGGCCGCCTTCCATTCGCGTGACGCGGTTCTGCAGGGCATTCACTGTCGGGTTCTGCTGACGGCCGTAGTTGTAACCGGCCTTGCGACCCTGAAATACTGCCGCCAGATCTCGCGCGTCGTCGTACTCGAAGGCAATCGAGGTGTGCACAGCCTTGTGCAGACTGCCGTGCTCGGGCTTGTCACTGCGGTCGGAATGCAGGTTTATGGTGTCGAAATGGGCGGGGCGGTCCTGTGTACTCATGGTGCTCGATTCCTGGCCTGCATAAGTCGAAGGCGGTGTTTCGGGCGCAATGCGCTGCACCGATCACCGGGCCGGCAGTATACAAGAGCCACGGCGGGGCGAACACCGTGGTCAAGGCTGGGTGTAGACGGGCAGTGCTGCCAGCTGCGCGTCGATGGCGCCAAGTCGCTCCAGATACGCCGGGCTGTTGCGGTCCTGGTATTGCTGCAGGAAGTCTTCCTCGCTGAGGCCGGCGTTGTCCCGTGACACGGCTGGCATGTAGTCGGATTCCGCCGTGGAGCGTGCAAGCGCCTCTTGAAGTCGGCGTGCCGACGTGCTGTTCAGTGTCGCGGCATCGCCCAGCGCGACGCCGGCCATGTTGGCCGTCAGATCGCTGAAACTGAAGCCCGAGCGATAGCGGGCATCGTGGGCCTCCTTGCTGGTCGCGAGCAGATTGGCCACGTCCGGTCCCACACTCGCAGTCATTGCAGCAGAGCTGACGAAGTGCTGCGCCAAGTCTCGGCGCCTTTGCAGAGTCACTTGGGGGTGGTGCTCTCCCATGATTTCCCCGGTGTCGTGATTAACGTAAAGCGACAGCGCCTGCAAGACGGAGCGATTCTCCACTTCTGGGTCAGCCCCTGCGGCGCTCTGCGCCTGCGCCTCTCGGAAGAGCGCTGGCAGCAGTTCACCCAGCGCGATCGTGCGGCTGTCTGCTGGCACGGCCTGCAGCAGGGCAGACAGGCTCTGGCGGTAGTGTTCGATGCGGGCCTTGTCGTCGGCGCTCAGAAACAGTTGTTCTGCCTGACTTTGCACAGCGGCCATCAGCTGCGGTTCCCAGTTCAGCGTGAAACTGGCGGTTGGCGCAGAGAATTCCAGATCGCGGACGCTGTCGCGCAATGGCCGCAGCGTCTCGTAGTTCACGTAACTGCTGGCAAGCCAACGCTCCGCGGCACCCGCCAGCAGACGCATGGCTGCGCCAGGGACAGGCATGCGGCCGATCCATAGCGTTCCAGGCACGGCGAGTCCGTCGACTGCCGCCACACTGATGTGCAGATTGAGGAATAGTGCCGGCCAAGACCAGGGCATCGGAATGCTGAGATCCAGCGCGGCGCTCTGCTGCCCGACACTGATCCGGGCGGCCGCGTTGCGCAGGCGCGGAATGTTCTGCATGGCGAAGGCTGCCAGCAGGTTCAACTCGCTTTCCTCAAGTTGCAGGTGCAGTTCCCCTGCGCGCGCCACCCGGGCAGGGGCTCGGTCCACGAGCATGTCCTCGATGGTTGTGATGGCAACCCCCTTCACCGGTAGGTTGCGGGGCACGGAAGGCTGAGCTTGCAGGCCGAGCAGCAGCGCGGTAATCAGCAGGATGACGGGAACCGCCAGCACCAGGATGGCCGGATGAAGAAAGTCTTGCGCGCGAGAAGATGTCATGACTGCGCAGCGTGATGCTGACAAATACCTGAATTGTCTATATAAAGCACAAAGATGCCGCTGGGCGCGTCGGCCCGCAGCGCGCATCTGACTACAGAACAGGAAACCTGACGGTACTATCCTGGAGTGATTATGGTGCCGTCAAGTTCTTCATTTCCCGGCATTATCACAGCATGGCAAGGACATTCGCGATGAGAAGCCCCCGAAAAACACACAGCGTCATCTTTTCATTTCGCCTACTGATTATCGGACTACTGCTGACATCCCTCGTCGCCTGCACCTCCAGTAGTCAGCCAGTGGTTGATCAGGCAGCAGTCCTTGAAGCGCAGCGTGCAGCTGAAGAAGCAGAAGCAAGGCGCTTAGCCGACGAGCGCGCGCGCAACGAGGCGGCCGAAGCCGAGCGCCTGCGTCAGCAGGCGCTGATCCAAGCCGAAGCGCAGCGGGCGCAGGAGCAGGCGCGTCTCGAGCGCGATGCGCAGGCGGCTGCCCAGCGGCGCGATGCCCAGGCGCGGGAACAGGCCCAGCGTGATCGGATTGCCGCACTGGAGGCTCAGATCGCCGAATTGCGCGACAGCACCTCCCGTGTCAATGCCGCCAACGAGCGGCTCGAACAGGCCGTGGCTGCTGCGGAGCAATTGCTGGAAGCGCTCAATGCCGAACAATTGAAATATGGCAACACCGATGCGGCAGGGCAGCCCGTCGACCCCCTCGACAAAGAGCTGATCGCGGAGCTCGAGGCGCGCAAGGACAGTCTCAAGCAGGAAGCTCAGGCACTCGTGACCCCATGAGTGCGGATCTCGTCGATATCAGTAAAGCCTTGGAGAAGCGCCGCTTCCAGCAACAGGAAGCGCGGCTGGCGAAAATGCGTGAAGCGTTTCGTGCCGCGCGCACCGGAGGCTCAGCCACGCCATCGGGCAAGAGCAAGGCCAAGCCCAAGGGACGCGGTCGCCCTCGCTGATCGCATAGAACGTTCCGCGTCTCACACATCATCCGAGCGCCCCGGCCACCCTGGCAAGACGTCCTTCCTGCCGCCATCTATGCAGGCCTGGAAGCCTTGATTTTCGGCACTTTTCAGTCATTTGCCGCGGCTTTGTTTGTGATGGTCGTTATGCTACAGTGCTGCTCGCTTCATCAAACAAAAACAAGACGAGGAGTTACCGCAAGATGCAAGGCATGACAATTACAGTTTCGACACTGCTCTCTCTTTTCGGTCTTGGCGTAGCCTACTTCTACATGCGCCAGGTGATGAGTGTGCCGCTTGACCTCGGACTTGAGGGTGAGCAGAAGTCTCGACTCAAATTCATTCACAATGCTATTGCTCAGGGTGCCATGGCGTTCCTGAAGCAGGAGTACAAGTTTCTCAGTATTTTCATGCTCGTGTTTGCCGCGATCATCGCGGTGCTCATTGACGACAATCACACGCCTGACACTCGCGAAGGTCTGTATACCGCGGTCGCCTTCCTCTTTGGTGGGATAATCTCGATTGCCTCCGGCTACATCGGCATGATGATCGCTACTCAGGGCAATGCCCGTACTACTGTGTCCGCCAAGGACAACATCGGCGACGCCTTCAAGGTGGCCCTTAACTCCGGCGCAGTCATGGGCTTCGCGCTCGTGAGTCTGGCAGTGCTCGGACTCGTGATCGTCTACGTTGTGATGAAGGCCTGGTTGCCGGCTGATCTGCCGAATCACGTGCTCATGGAAATCATCGCCGGCTTCGGCCTCGGTGGCTCCACCATCGCGCTGTTCGCCCGAGTTGGCGGCGGCATCTTTACCAAGGCAGCCGACGTCGGCGCCGACCTGGTGGGCAAGGTCGAGAAGGGCATCCCGGAAGACGATCCGCGCAACCCCGCAGTGATCGCCGACAACGTGGGCGACAACGTGGGTGACGTGGCCGGTATGGGCGCCGACCTGTTTGGCTCCTGCGCCGAGAGCACCTGTGCGGCGATGGTCATCAGCGCGGTGGTTTTCGCTGGCAACATCGACGCCCTGCTGTACCCCATCCTGATCAGCGCCGTGGGCATTCCCATCAGCCTGCTGACCATGTTCTTCGTCAAGGTGAAGACCGAGGACGACGTTTCGCCAGCACTGATGAAGCTGCTGATCATCTCCAGCGCCCTGATGGCGGTGGCTATGTTCTTTGTCACTCGCGCCTTCGTGCCCGCGGATTTCGAGATTCGCGGTGAGTTCTATACCAGCATGGGCATCTACTGGTGCTTCCTGTCCGGTCTGGTGGCTGGTCTGATCGTGGGGCTGCTGACTGGTTACTACACCTCAGGGGCGTTCAAGCCAGTGCAGGAAGTGGCGAAGTCCTGTGAGACGGGCGCCGCAACCAACATCATTTACGGCCTGGCGCTGGGCTACAAGTCCACCGTGCTGCCGTATATTGCAATTGCGATTGCCATCTATGTGAGTTGGGAACTGGGCGGCATGTACGGCGTGGCCATCGGCTCGCTGGGCATGCTCGGTACGCTCGCGATTGCGCTGACCATCGATGCCTACGGCCCGGTATCGGACAACGCAGGCGGCATCGCCGAGATGGCTGGCCTGCCGAAGGAAGTGCGTCGTCGTACCGACATCCTGGACGCTGCCGGCAACACCACGGCGGCCATTGGCAAGGGCTTTGCGATCGGTGCGGCCATCCTGACCTCACTGGCGCTGTTCGCCGCCTTCCTGACCAGTGCCGACACACTGATGCGCGAGGAGAACCCGGGCTATGACCTTCTGGCCTCCATCAATCTGCTGGATCCAGTCGTGTTCGTGAGCCTGTTCATGGGTGCTGTGCTGCCTTTCCTGTTCACCGCTATGACCATGAAGTCCGTGGGCAAGGCCGCGTTCGACATGATCGAGGAAGTGCGACGCCAGTTCAAAGTCATCCCTGGCCTCATGGAAGGCACGGGCGAGCCCGACTACGCACAGTGCGTGGCCATTTCCACCCAGGCCGCCCTGCGCGAGATGATTGCGCCCGGTGTACTGATCATGGGCTCACCGCTGGTGGTGGGCTTCCTGTTTGGTGTGCCGGCAGTGGCAGGTATGCTGGCCGGCTCTCTGGTAGCCGGGGGTGTGCTGGCGATCTCCTCCTCCAACAGCGGTGGCGCGTGGGACAACGCCAAGAAGTACATCGAGGCTGGCAATCACGGTGGCAAAGGTTCCGAGAATCACAAGGCGGCCGTGGTGGGTGACACCGTGGGTGATCCGCTGAAGGACACCTCAGGTCCGTCGCTGAACATCCTGATCAAGCTCTCTGCCATTCTTTCGCTGGTGTTCGCACCGTTCTTCGTGCAGTACGGTGGGATCCTGATCGGCGGCTAATCCCTGCTGAAGCAAGAAAAGGGCCGCGCAAGCGGCCCTTTTTTTTGCCTCCGTGACCGCAAGTGCCATCAGGGTGGTGGTCGGCGCTCGAAGTGGTACAGCAGCCATTCCTGGGTTTGCCACTTCTCGCCGGTTGCGGCATCGAGCCAGTCCAGGGTGACCCCGCGGATGCACTGAAAGATGCGGAAGGATTGCGAGTCTTCGATGATGAGGCCGCGCACCGAAGGGTGCAGGGGGTAATTGGAGACCTCCATCAGCTTCCATTCGTCGCGCAGGCTCTCGGCCACGCACGAATCGTCCGAGAGCAGATCCACATAGGCTGTCTCCACCTCGGCCCAGCCCTGCGCGGGGATCGCCAGTGCGACACTCACGGCGGGTCGTATGCCAGAAGCCGGTGCCAGCGATAGTGACTCGAGTTGCAGCGTTTTCGTGCTGGCATTGCGTGCCACGATGCGCAGTCCGGCGTCGCTGAGTCCACTCCAGACTCCGGAATAGATGGCGAAGCGGACATCCGGTACCGGCTGGCCTGCGTGGATATCGCCGGAGGCTCCCTGTGCGCAGGTCAGGGCGGGGGCCAGCAGGAGCGATGCGACGTTTAGGACAAATAGAGGGTGCCGTGTCACAGTTAATCCTTGCGCAAAGGGTGCACGAGTATCAGTGGCAGGCTCAGCGTAGCGCAGCCAAGCAGCGTTTGCCACGCCGCGAGGTGCCGGCGCCTTGCTTTGTCGGGGTGTTCAAGCCGCTGGCATCCGGGGATAATGCCAGCGCGTGGCCAATCGCATTGCACCGGATTTTGGAATTCAAGAAGACGAGAGCGACGTGGAAAATCTGCAAGGTGTTCGACATATCCTTTGTGTGGCCTCAGGCAAGGGAGGCGTGGGCAAGTCCACGATCTCCGTCAATCTCGCCGTGGCGCTGAGTCGACTCGGTGCACGGGTCGGGCTGCTGGACGCCGACATCTACGGACCGAGTCAGCCATTGATGCTGGGAGTCCCGGCGGGCACTCGTCCTCGACTGGTCGACAGGAAATTCATGGAGCCGGTGGCGGCCCACGGCATCGTCTCCAATTCCATCGGTTATCTGGTCGAGCCCCAGACAGCAATGGCATGGCGCGCCCCCATGATCGTCGGCGCCTTCAACCAGATGCTCAAGGATACCCTGTGGGGCGAGCTTGACTATCTCATCGTCGACATGCCGCCTGGCACTGGCGACATCCAGTTGAGTCTGGCACAGCAGGTGCCCGTGACGGGCGCTGTGATCGTCACCACGCCGCAGGATGTCGCGCTGCTGGATGCCCGCAAGGGCATGGAAATGTTCCGCAAGGTGCAGGTGCCCTTGCTGGGTGTGGTGGAAAACATGGCCAGCCATGTATGTTCGCGTTGTGGGCATGAAGAGGCGATTTTCGGAACGGGCGGTGGCGAAACGCTCTCGCGGGGTTTTGGCACTGAGTTGCTGGGTTCTTTGCCACTGGAGTTGGCTATCCGTGAGCACACGGACAAGGGTACTCCGATCGTGCAGGCACAGCCGGATGGTGCGATCGCTCGCGCCTTTCTGACCCTTGCTGCCCGTGTGCGCGACAAGGTGCAGGCACAGCGGTCAGCGGCAGTCGCCGGGCCTGCCATTCACATTTCTGACGATTGAAGCAATACCGCAAAAAGGGGGAAGGAAAGTGGACGCGATCAATGCACTGCTGGTCAGACTTGACGGACTACTCGCGGGTTCCGCGTGGTTCCCCTATCTGCTCCTGTTCACCGGGCTGTTCTTCACGCTCTATCTCAGATTTCCGCAGATTCGCTATTTCTCCCACGCCATCAAGGTGGCGCGTGGCCAATTTGATCGCGAGGGCGCGCCTGGCGATGCCACACACTGGCAGGCCTTGAGCACCGCGCTGGCCGGTACGGTCGGCACCGGCAATATCGGTGGAGTCGCCTTCGCGCTGTTCCTCGGCGGACCCGCGGCGCTGTTCTGGATGTGGATGACGGCCTTTCTCGGCATGACCACCAAGTTCGTGGAGGTGACCCTGTCGCACAAGTACCGGGTCAAGACGTCTGATGGCACCATGGCCGGCGGTCCGATGTACTACATGGAATATGGGTTGAAGTCGCGCTGGCTGGCCGTGCTGTTTGCCGTTGCGGCTGTTCTTACCTCGTTCGGCATTGGCAATTTCCCGCAGATCAACAGCATAGCGGCCGGACTTGAGGGCTCTTTCAACATCAGCCCACTGCTGTCAGGCAGTATCCTCACGGTGCTGCTGGGGCTGGTGGTGGTGGGAGGCATTCATCGAATTGCTCAGGTGGCCTCGAAGCTTGTGCCGCTGATGTCCGTGATCTACATCGCCGGTTCTCTCGCCGTAATACTCCCGAATCTCGGCAATGTCGGTCCTGCCTTCCTGTCGATCTTCTCTGACGTCTTCACGGGCACGGCAGCTACTGGTGGCTTTCTCGGCGCCAGCATCGCCTATGCGTTCAACCGCGGCGTGAATCGAGGTCTGTTTTCAAACGAGGCGGGGCTGGGTTCTTCCGCGATCGCGCACTCGGCGGCGCGCACGGATGAGCCGGCCGACGAAGGCATGGTGGCGCTGCTCGAGCCGTTTATCGACACAATTGTCATCTGCACGCTCACCGGGCTGGTAATTCTGTCCTCTGGTGTGTGGACAGAGAAGCACGAGAATGTCTTCGCACGGGCGGATCTGGAGATTGTGGCAGGTGTTTACTCTGACCAGAACGGCGCGCAGCGCGAGCAGCTCTTTCAGCACCTTAATCGCCGACCTTCACAGGTAACCGCCTACAACGGCGCCTTGCAGATCAGCGCAGGGGTGCTGCAGAACCAGACAGATGTGACCATCCTGCACGCACGTTCCGTCGCCGAGGACGTGCGCTTTCTCAAGGATGGGGAGCCGGCGAACGGCGAATTTGTGGTGACCGCGGGGCTGCCGGATGATCTCGGCTTGCAGCTGCAGGGACGTTCGCTACTGCATTCCGTACCCCTGACGTCTAAGGCCTTTGCCTCGGGCTGGTTCGGCGATGCCGGCCAGCATGTGGTCTCCATCGGTTTGCTGCTTTTCGCCTTCACCACTGCAATCGCCTGGTCGTACTATGGCGATCGGGCAGTGACCTATCTGTTCGGACCGGCGGGCGTGTTGCCGTATCGCCTGGTCTATATTGCAGGCTTTTTCCTGGCGGCGCAGGCAGATACCACGTTGATCTGGAATCTCTCGGCGGTGACGCTGTTCTTCATGGCCATGCCCAATCTGATCGGTATCCTGCTGCTGCGCAAGGACATGAAGAACACGGTGGAGAGCTACTGGCAGCGTATCAAGGAGCGCCGCTGAGTTACACGTTCTCGCCCGGCAGGCGAATGTTGTGCACGATTTCCTGAACCTCCTGTGGTGGTGCCGGCGTGAAACGGCACACCACCAGAGCGACCCCCAGATTCACCAGAGTGCCCATGGTGCCGATGCCTTCCGGTGAAATGCCGAACCACCAGTGGTCCGCCGTACTCAGTTCCGGGCGTATGAACTTGAAGTAGATGATGTAGGCTGCGGTGAACGTGAAGCCAGACAGCATGCCCGCTATTGCGCCTTGCCGGTTCATGCGCCTGTAGAAAATTCCCAGCACGATGGCGGGGAAGAAGGACGCTGCTGCGAGTCCGAAGGCGAAGGCCACCACCTCGGCGACGAAGCCTGGCGGATTGATGCCGAAGTAACCTGCCACCAGCACTGCCAGAAAGATTGCCGCCCGCGCATAGTTCAATTCCTGTTTTTCCGTGATGTGGGGTGCGAGACTGCGCTTCATCAGGTCATGCGAAATCGACGTCGAAATCACCAGCAACAGACCGGCTGCCGTCGACAGTGCTGCCGCCAGGGCGCCGGCTGCCACCAGGGCCACCACCCAATTGGGCAAGCTCGCGATTTCAGGGTTCGCCAGCACCATGATGTCGCGGTTCACCGTTAGTTCATTGGTCTCCAGGTCACCCACGTACTGAATGCGGCCGTCCCCATTCTTGTCATTGAAGGCAATCAGGCCGGTGCGCTCCCAGGTGGTGAACCAGCCAGGCATTGAAGTGTATTCGGCATTGTTGACCGTGTTCATCAGATTGGTCTTGGAAAAAGCGGCTATGGCCGGCGCCGTCGTATAGAGCACGGCGATGAAGATCAGGGCATAACCGGCGGAAAGTCGCGCCGCACGCACGCTGGGCACAGTAAAGAAGCGGATGATCACATGGGGCAGTCCGGCCGTGCCGAACATCAGCGCGGCAGTGATGAAGAACACGTCCTGAGTGCTTTTCTGACCGGTTGTGTAAGTTCCAAAACCGAGTGTTTCGCTAAGGCCATCCAGTCGATCGAGCAAATATCCGCCGCCATATTCCGGTGTCAACTCGGAGCCAAAGCCCAGTTGTGGAATCGGGTTTCCGGTCATCATCAGCGAAATGAAGATGGCGGGCACCATGTAGGCGAAGATCAATACGCAGTACTGGGCCACCTGGGTATAGGTGATACCCTTCATGCCTCCCAGCACTGCATAAAAGAACACGATGGCCATGCCGATGATCACGCCGGTGGTAATGTCCACCTCAAGGAAGCGTGAAAACACGATGCCTGCGCCCTGCATCTGTCCGCAGACATACACGAACGACACGACGATGGCACAGAACACCGCCGCGAGACGAGCGCTCTGGGAATAATAGCGATCACCGATAAAGGCCGGCACCGTGAATTTGCCAAACTTGCGTAGATAGGGCGCCAGCAGCAGGGCCAGCAGCACGTAGCCACCAGTCCAGCCCATCAGATAGTAGGTGCCATCTCGCCCCAGAAAAGAAATGAGCCCCGCCATGGAGATGAAGGATGCTGCCGACATCCAGTCCGCCGCCGTGGCCATGCCATTGACCACTGGCTTCACGCCGCCTCCGGCGACATAGAAATCGTGCGTGGAGCCGGCTTTGGACCACAGCGCAATGAGGATGTAGAGGCCAAAACTGAGGAATATGAACAGGTAGGTCCAGACTTGCACGCTCATGAACGGGACTCCTGTGTGCGGTCCGGCCCTGCCTTCGTGTGTTGCTCCTGCAGCAGCTGGTACTGACTATCCAGCTTGTCCATCTGACGGATGTAGACGAAGATCAGCACCACGAAACCATAGATCGACCCCTGCTGGGCCATCCAGAAACCCAGCTTGAACCCGCCAATGCGGAAGTTGTCGAGAAAGTCGGCGAGCAGGATGCCGCAGCCGAACGAAATGAAGAACCAGACGCACAGCAGGGTGCTCACAATTCTCAGATTGGCCTTCCAGTAAGATAGCGCGTGCTTGTTCGACATCAATGACCTCGTTCTTGTTGGTTTTGGGGATCGATCGTGCATGTCTGCAGGCGTGCCGCGAGCGACACTATTCAATGTACTCCTTGATGTAGCTCATGAGTCGGCGTCGAGACACGCGTGCGGCTTCTTCGTCTTCCTTGTTGTAGTTGCGCACGATGGTGCGGATGGCCTGACGTTCGGCCAAGGGCCACTGCATGACAAACGCGTTGATGACGTCTTCATCGCTCGCCAGCAGTCGCTCACCCCATTCCTCGATCAGCTGTGCTCGCCTTACCTGAGCGCGGTCGGGGGTGCGCATTCTGTCCAGCTCGGCCTGTATCTCTTCGTGGTTCTCTTGGCGCATCACCTTGCCGATGAATTGCAACTGGCGCCTTCTTGCGCCGTGGCTCGGCGGCAGGCGATTGTATTCCGCCAACGCCGCCAGCAGGGTATCGGACAGCGGCAACTTTTCCAATTGCTTGCGATTGAGCGTGGTCAGCTCTTCGCCAAGGTCCTGAACGGCTGTCATGTCTCGCTTGCGCTGCGACTTGCTGGGAGGTTCGAGGCTCCAGTCGATGGGTTCTCGTTGTTTCATGACATCACCCTTGCTTCACTCGCTCTCGTCGAAGCGATTGTTGACCAGCGCCGTTACCGCTTCCAGCGCAGCCTGTTCGTCTTCCCCATCGATGATGATGTTGAGAACCGTTCCCTTGGCGGCAGCGAGCATCATGAGCGCCAGAATGCTCTTGCCGTCGACGAGCTTGTCCTGCCCCAGCTTGATCGCGCTGCGGAAGGTGGACGTGACGGACACCATGCGCGAGGCGGCTCGCGCGTGCAGACCGGCCTTGTTGCAGATGGTGATGGTGGAGGTAATCATTTTGCCTGCGCTCCTTCCCGTTTCAGCAATTCCCGGTGCATTACCTGAACGTTCCTGACGCGCGCCACAAAATGTTCCCTCAGGCGCTCGCTCAGGTAGACGGAGCGGTGCTGACCCCCGGTGCAGCCGATGGCAACGGTCATATAGCTGCGATTGTTCTGCTCGAAGCGCGGCAGCCACTTGTCAAGATAAGCACATAGATCGTCATACATGGTCTGCACATCGGGCTGGCTCTGCAGCCAATCCACCACCGCCTGATCGGTGCCCGTGAGCGGACGAAGGGACTTCTCCCAGTAGGGGTTGGGCAGGCAGCGCACGTCGTAAACGATGTCGGCGTCAATAGGAACGCCGTACTTGTAGCCGAAGGACTCGAACAGCAGCGCAAGACCACTATCGTCACGCTCGACGACGCGGGTCTTGATGCTTTCTCGCAATTGATGCAAAGACATGTTGCTGGTGTCTATCGACAGACTCGCGAGCAGCGCGATCTGTTCCAGCAGTTCCGTCTCCATGTTAATGGCCTGACGCAGGCCGATGCGGTCCGTGGTTAGCGGATGCTTGCGGCGACTCTCGCTGAAGCGCTTGATCAGTGTGGGGCTGCTCGCGTCCAGGAAGATGATTTCTGTTTTGATGCCCGTCTCTTTCAACTGCTCGATGATCTGCGGCACCTGCTTGAGATCCGCCGGTATATTGCGGGCATCGATGCTCACAGCGACGTGGGGCGGTTCGGCAGACTGCGACGCGACGCGCTGTGCCAGAGAGGGCAGAAGACTTGCGGGCAGGTTGTCGATGCAGTAGTAGCCGTGATCCTCCAGCATGTTGAGGGCAGTACTCTTGCCGGAGCCGGAGCGGCCGCTGATGATGAGCAATTTCACAGTGTCATTCGCCTGGGATTTCAAGCAGGAGCCAGCTCTGTGAGGAGAGGGGCTTTTTTCAACGTCGGCTCGACTGTAGCAGGTTTGCCCGATCCTTGTCAGCCGGCCGTGGCGATGCGGTAGAGTTCCTCGGCGCACTCGGCCTGGCGCAGGCGTCGGCAGAGGTCTCCCTGATGGAACAGAGCAGCCAGACTGCCCAGTACCTTGAGATGTTCTGTCATTTCTTCGGCGGGGACGATCAGCACGAAAAGCAGGTCGACAGAGCGCGAGTCGATGGCGTCGAAGTCGATGCCTTCATTCAGCGTGACCAAGGCGCCCGTGATGCTCTTGCAGGCGGGGACTCGGCAATGGGGAATCGCGATGCCGTTGCCGATGCCCGTGCTGCCGAGTTGCTCGCGCGCGAGAAGCGCACTGTAGATGTGGTCTGCCGACAGTGAACCTGTCTGCTCGGCAATGCGTTCACTGATCGAGGAGAGGAAGCGTTTCTTGCTCACCCCTGGCAGTTTGCAGAAGCAGCGTTCCGGGGTCAGGATCGTGTCGAGGCGCATGGTCACGAATTCTCGTAGGACTGAAATTCGGGCGCAATTCTAGCATCGCCCCGCGGTAAGTCATGAGTCATTTTCACTTTTACCTGCGTGCCATGTTGTGCATGGCTAGACCAGCTTCTTGCGTTCGTTGGACGGCGGAATGGACAGGGATTCGCGGTACTTCGCAATGGTGCGACGAGCCACATTGATGCCCTGGGCTTCCAGCAGCTTCGTGATCTTGCTGTCGCTCAGCGGCTTGCGTGCGTTTTCGCCTGCCACCAGTTTCTTGATGAGGGCACGAATCGCCGTGGATGAGCATTCGCCACCACCGGCCGTGCTGACGTGGCTGGAAAAGAAGTACTTCAATTCGAAGATGCCCTTGGGCGTGTGCATGTATTTCTGTGTGGTCACGCGCGAGATGGTGGATTCGTGCATGTTCACGGCCTCGGCGATGTCATGCAGGACCAGTGGCTTCATGGCTTCCTCGCCATACTCGAAGAAGCCCTTCTGATGCTCGACGATGCGGGTGGCTACCTTCATCAGTGTCTCATTGCGGCTCTGCAGGCTCTTGAGGAACCAGCGAGCCTCCTGCAGGTTGTCGCGCAAATAGCTGTTGTCGCTGCTGCTGTCGGCTCGTCGCACCAACGCCGCATAGTCCGCATTGATGCGGATGCGCGGGGCAGTCTCCGGATTCAGCTCGACGCGCCAGCGCCCGGTGTCGCTGTCCTTGGTGACGATAACGTCCGGAATGATGTAACTGGTTGATGGCGGTGTGATGTCTGCACCCGGTCGCGGATTGAGTGATTCGATCATGCTGATGGCATCGCGCAGCTCGTTCTCCTTGATGCGCACCAGTCGCATGAGCGCAGCGTAGTCGCGGTTGCCAAGCAGCACCAGGTGATCCTTGACGATGGCGCGGGCATGGCGTATGGCGGGTGTGATGTCCGCCTCTTCATACTGATTCAGCTGGATCAGCAGGCACTCCGCGAGATCGCGATATCCCACGCCGACTGGATCGAACTGCTGGATCCGGTGCAGCACGGCCAGCACTTCCTCGGGGTCGATATCGATCGAGCGCATGAGGCTGGCATGAATGGCGTCGATGCTGACCGTCAGCATGCCGTTGGTGTCGATGGCGTCAATGATGGCGAGGCCGATGAGTCGGTCAGGGTCGGACATGGGCGTGAGATTCAGCTGCCACATCAGGTGATCCTGCAGGCTCTCGGCCACGCTGTTGCGGGATTCGAAGTCCGAGGTCTCGCCATCGCCCGACCCGCTGCCGGTGGTGTAGGTGCTCTGATAGACGTCGTCCCAGCTGCTGTCGACCGACAGGTCTTCTGGAATCTGGTCCTCCCAACGGCTGTCCTCGTAATCGCCCGAGGATTCTGTCTCGCCACTCTCGTAATCCTCGGTGCTGCTGCCGGCGATGCGCTCGAGATTGTAATCATCGCTGGATACACTGCTTTCGGTGTTCAATTCCGCTACTTCGTCGGCCAGGCCGCGAATCTCATAGTCCTCATCCAGCTCCAACATGGGATTGGATTCCAATACCTGGTGAATTTCCTGCTGCAGATCGAGAGTGGAAAGCTGAAGAAGGCGGATAGCTTGCTGCAGCTGTGGCGTCATGGTCAGTTGCTGACCGAGCTTGAGCTGGAGCGAGAGTTTCATCGGCGTGAGCAATTCATGGTCGGGTGACGGCTCGGAGGGTTAGCAAGTATCGTGCCGTAAGTTGAAAGCAAATTTCAAGCCTGACCTGCGTCAGATTCTGAATTGATGGCCGAGATAGACTTCACGAACCTTCTGATTGGCGAGAATCTCCTGAGCGCTGCCTTCCGCAATGATCTGGCCTTCACTCACGATATAGGCCTTTTCGCAGATATCCAGTGTCTCGCGCACATTGTGATCGGTCAGCAGAACGCCGATGCCTTTCTGCTTCAAGTGGCGGATGATGTCCTTGATGTCACTCACGGAAATGGGGTCCACACCGGCGAATGGCTCGTCCAGCAGGATGAAGCGCGGCTCGTTGGCCAGCGCTCGCGCGATCTCGGTGCGTCGGCGTTCACCGCCAGACAGGCTCATGCCCTTGTTGTTGCGAATGTGCCCGATGTGGAACTCGTCCAGCAGGTTCTCCAGTTTTTCCTGGCGGCCGCTGCGATCCAGATCCGCGCGTGTCTCGAGGATCGCAAGAATGTTCTCGGCGACGGTGAGGGTGCGGAAGATCGAAGAGTCCTGGGGCAGGTAGCCCAGGCCGCGCTGCGCACGGGCGTGGATGGGCAACAAGGTCATGTCCTTGCCATTGAGGGCGATACTGCCGCTGTCTGCCTTGACCAGCCCGACGATCATGTAGAAGCACGTGGTCTTGCCGGCGCCGTTGGGCCCGAGAAGCCCGACGATCTGCCCGCTGTTCAGGCTCAGCGAGACATCCCGGACCACCTGGCGGCCCCTGTACGATTTGGCGATATGGGTGACCTGAAGGCTATCCATCAGTTCGACTGCGGACTCAGCGAGCCACTGCAGGCCTGACCCGAGGTGGCTCCGGTCTCGATGGTATGGCGGATCTGCGCGCACAGCAGACTGGTACCAGGCTGAGTGAAGCTGGCGCTTCCGACAAACTCGACGACGGCCTGCGCTCCGGCGAAGTAATGGATGGTGTCGCTGTAACCGGATACGGCGTTGGCTGCGTCTTCCGCTTGCTGCGCAAAGCGCGCCGGAGTGCCGGTCAGCGTGACCTTCTGCAGTTGGTTGTCGAGATCGTACTCCAGCACGGCGATATCGCCCTTCAACTCCACTTCGTTCTGGCGCACGAAGACATTGTCGCGCAGGGTGATGACACGGACGCCGTTCAGGGTTTCGATGGTGGTTTCGCCATCGGCGCGGTATTCGTGGCTTCCCGTGTCTTGCTGGGCAGAGACACCAACTGCCAGAAGGCTGCAGAGGAGGGTCATGGCAGCCCGCCGGCGCAGGTCAGGGTTGACTGCTGGGTACTTCATAACGGCCTCTGACCTGTCCGAGAAATGTCAATTGATCCTGCCGGAGATCGGCCCGCATCCCGGTGGCGCTCTGCTGCAGCGTATCCGTCACCATCGAGACGGCCAGGTCGGTGCTCATGGTCTGCGTCTGGGGAAAAACGGAGAGGAATTCGGTGCTCAGGCTCATTCGCCTGCCGAGTTCGTCGATTTGATAAACCTCGACGTTCGTCTGCAGATCAAGGCGCTCAATGGTGTCGCCGCCTTCGGCTGCGTGGATTCTGCCCGAACTGGCCATGATATTCCAGAGCGCTCCGGTCTCCTGGTACAGCCTGACGAAGGGGCTTTCCAGCACGGTGGTATTGTCCAGGTAGTGGATCTGTTCGGCGGCATCGAGGGTGTATTCGATACGGCCCTGAGCGTTGTACAGCACGCTGGTGACGCCCGTGGCGTAGGCGTCGTAGGCCAGAGCCAGCAGGGGCTGTGGTTCCGGCAGCAGGACGGGCGGTACCTCCAGCAGTCGGCGTCCTCCGAAAATCAGCAACAGGGCGATGGCGGACAGTGCCAGCAACAGCCGGCCGGAGCGCTGCCGCAGTCCTCCGCGCGCCGTGCCGCCAGACTCAGAGGTAGGGGGCAAGAGCAGCATCGTACTTGTCCTGAGCCTGCAGAATGAAATCGCATACTTCCCGCACGGCGCCCTGTCCGCCGCCGAGGCTGGTGCTGGCGTGGGCTACGTGCTTGACGGCCGAATGCGCGTTGCTGACAGCAAAGGCCAGTCGGACAGCTTTCATCACCCGGATGTCGGGCAGGTCGTCACCGACATAGGCAATCGTGTCGGGGGACAGCTCCTGTGCCTCACACAACTCACGCAGAGCGGTGTGCTTGTCTTCGCGTCCCTGGATCAACAGGCTGATGCCGAGATTCTCGGCGCGTCGGGTGAGCAGCGCCGAACGCCGCCCGCTCAGGATGCCGACGCGCACCCCGGCGCCCTGCAACAGCTTGATGCCCTGGCCATCCAGCGTGCTGAACGCCTTGATCTCCTCCCCGCTGTCACTCAGATACAGCTCGCCGGCAGTAAGCACGCCGTCGACATCGAGCAGCAGCAGGCGAATGTCCCGGGCGCGCTGAAGGACATCAGTGGGGTCTGTCGCGAAGTGCATGGTTGGATTTCCTGTTGATGAAGTCGGGAGCCCGGCGCGCGATCAGACGACATTGGCCTGCAGCAGATCATGCATGCGGATGACGCCGCGCAATGCGTCTGACTCGTCGACCACGATCAGGGTGTAGATGCTGTTTTCCTGCATGATCCTGACAGCTTCGGTTGCCAGGGCATTCTCCCTGACCTTCTTGCCGCCTGTGGACATGACGCTGCCGACGGAGGCCTCCCGGATATTGCGACCGGAATCGAGTGTACGGCGCAGGTCTCCGTCGGTAAACACGCCGCACAGAGCGCCGGATGGGTCGACCACCGTGGTCATGCCCAGTCCCTTGCGAGTGATCTCCAGCAGGGCATCGCTGAGCAATGTGTCTGGATGCACCCGCGGGATGGCGTCGCCCTCGTGCATGATGTCTCTGACCTTGAGCAGCAGTCGGCGTCCCAGGCGGCCGCCCGGGTGCGAGAAGGCGAACTCTTCCAGCGTAAAGCCGCGCGCTTCCAGCAGCGCCATGGCTATGGCGTCGCCGAGCACCAGCGCCACGGTGGTGCTGCTGGTGGGGGCCTGTCCGAGGGGGCAGGCCTCTTCCCTGACGCTGGCGTCGATGTGGATATCCGAGGTCTGGGCGATGGGCGACTGCGGCGCGCCGGTCATGCTGATCAGTGTGATCCCCTTGCGCTTGAGAATGGGCAGGATCGCGAGAATCTCGCTGGTGGTGCCGGAATTGGAAAGCGCCAGCACCACGTCCTTTTCCGTGATCATGCCCAGGTCGCCGTGACTGGCTTCGGCCGGATGCACGAAAAAGGCAGGGCTGCCGGTACTTGACAGTGTGGCCGCGATTTTCGAGGCAATGTGGCCGGACTTGCCCATTCCGGTCACGATGATTCGACCACTGCAATTCAGCAGCCGCTCACACGCCATGGCAAATGCCGGGCCCATGCGCTGTGACAGCGCGCCGATGGCTCGGAGTTCGATGTCGATCGTGCGCAGCGCGCTGGCGATGAAGCGATCGTGGTCGGTCATTGCGGGTACCCTGGGCGGTGGAGCCCGGATTTTCTCCTTGTCGCGGGTTTTTTTCGGAATTCATGGTACAGAAAAGGCAGGCGTTCGGGAGGGGCAGAAGAGCAACTGTGCGAATCCGGCGATGAGGTGTGATTGCGCATGTGCAGGAGCCTTGAAGTTCAGCATTCGCGCAGGTGTCCGGTTGCGCTTGCGGACTGTCGGTAATTAGACGAAGGATTGTCTTTGTTTGCAAGTAGTAATTTATTGCGGTGCGGGATTGAGGTAGACTACGAACATATGGAGAAAAGGCGTGCTATCCACCCGCATTGGCCCTAACAGGAGATCAGACTGGTGACATCTTTCAAGAATTTGCTTGCCGCTTCAGCCCTTGTTCTGAACCTGCCGCTGTTCGCGCAGGCTGCCGAAGAGCAGAGTGCCCTGCAGTCGGCCGAGCAGTCCGTCAATGCTCTGCTGGCCACTGTGCAGGAAGTGAAACCCTACTTTGAATCCGACCGCGAGCGCTATTTCTCCAGCATTGAGGAATCCCTTGCTGGCTTTGTGGACTTCGACGAAGTGGCCGTAGGGGTGATGGCCCGCTACGCCGAGCAGGCCTCGCCGGAGCAGATCACCCGTTTCGGCGAGAAACTGCGCGTGACACTGACCCGATTCTACGGCGCGGCGCTAGTCGGTTATGACGGCCAAGAACTGGTTTTCCTGCCCGCTGGCGAGCCATCGCCCGATCCCGCACTCAACACGAATGTGCGCATGCAGATTACGGCCAACAACTCCACGGTGGAATTGCAGTACACACTCTTCCTCAACGAAGTTGGAGAGTGGAAGCTGAAGAACCTGTACGTGGGGGGCATCAACCTGCGTCGGCAGTACTTCACCCAGTTCTCGGCCCTGATGAATCGACACGGCAACGACATCGATCAGGTCATCGACAACTGGCAGTAGGCATTCGGCATTTGCGCCCCGGACCGCCTGGGCGTCACGGAGATTTCATGGCTATAGACGCAGATCAGATCAAAACCATGCTGGAAGCTCAGCTTCCTGCGTGTGACATCATGGTCCAGGGTGAGGGCGGCAAGTTCCAGGTTCACGCCACCGGGGATGTCTTTGACGGCCTCAATGCAGTGAAGCGACAACAGAAGATCTATCAGATCCTCAATCCCCACATTTCGTCGGGGGCCATCCACGCAGTCAGTATGCGACTGCAGACAGAGGCCGAACGCGCCGCGCAACTCTGATCATTCCTTCCGTTCCGGACCATTGACGACATGGACAAGCTTTTGATTCAAGGGGGTGTGAGCCTCCATGGGGAAATCCGCATCGCGGGTGCCAAGAACTCCGCGCTGCCCATCCTGGCCGCCACCCTGCTGACTCGCGAAACGGTGCAGGTATGCAACCTGCCACATCTGTATGACATCACCACCATGCTGGAACTGCTCGGCTGCATGGGTGTCGAGCCGGTGGTGGACGAAAAGCTCAATGTGGAAGTGAACAGCGGCTCCATCCGCCAGCTGAGCGCTCCTTATGAACTGGTCAAGACCATGCGTGCCTCCATCCTTGTGCTGGGCCCGCTGCTCGCCCACCACGGCCAGGCGGAAGTCGCTCTGCCTGGCGGCTGCGCGATCGGCAGCCGACCGGTGAACCTGCACATCAGTGCGCTGGAGAAGATGGGCGCCAACATCATCGTGGAAGACGGCTACATCAAGGCCTCTGTGGATGGTCGCCTCAAGGGCGCCCACATCTTCATGGACCTGTGCACCGTGACGGGCACTGAGAACGTGATGATGGCCGCCACACTGGCCGAGGGTCAGACTATCATCGAGAACGCCGCGCGCGAGCCTGAAGTCGTCGATTTAGCCAATTGCCTGAATCGCATGGGGGCGGACATCCACGGTCAGGGCTCCGATACCATCGTGATCAACGGCCGCAAGTCTCTGCACGGCTGCAGCTATTCAGTCATGCCGGACCGCATCGAGACAGGCACGTACCTGATCGCCGCGGCCGCCACGCGCGGCCGAATCAAGGTGAAAGACACCCGACCGGATATCCTGGAAGCAGTGCTCAGCAAGCTGGTGGAGGCCGGTGCCGACATCCGCGTGGGCGAGGACTGGATCGAGCTCGACATGCATGGCAAGCGACCTAAGTCGGTGTCACTGCGTACAGCACCCTATCCCGCCTTTCCGACGGATATGCAGGCGCAGTTCACTGCGCTGAATGCCGTGGCATCCGGATCAGGCTCCATCACCGAGACGGTGTTCGAGAATCGCTTCATGCACGTACACGAGATGAATCGCATGGGCGCCTCCATGCATGTGGAAGGCAATACCGTGATCGTGACCGGCGTGTCTACGCTGAAGGGGGCCCCGGTCATGGCAACAGACCTGCGTGCCTCGGCTAGTCTGATCATTGCCGGCCTGGTGGCCGACAGTCAGACTATCGTGGACCGCATTTATCACATCGACCGTGGCTATGAGTGCATCGAGGAAAAGCTGCAGTTGCTTGGTGCCCGCATCCGTCGGATCCCTTCTTGAAGGCATGAACGTCCCATGAATGCCAACAACAGTCAGAAGATTGTCATTGCGCTCACCAAGGGGCGCATACTGGACGAGGTGCTGCCTCTGTTCGAGACAGCAGGCATATCGCCGCTGGAGGACATCAACAGCAGCCGCAAGCTTATCTTCGACACCACCATGCCTGGCGTGCAGATCATGGTGATCCGCGGGTCAGACGTGCCGACCTATGTCGAGTTCGGCAGTGCTGACCTTGGCGTAGTGGGCAAGGACCTGCTGCTGGAATATGGCAGCGAAGGCTTCTACGAGCCGCTCGACCTGAAGCTTGCCAGGTGCCGGTTGATGACGGCAGCGCCAGTCGGTGCCGCAGCGGTGGTCGGTCGCATCAAGGTTGCCACCAAGTTCGCCAACATTACCAAGCGCTATTTTGCCGAGCAGGGCGTTCAGGTTGATGTCATCAAGCTCAATGGTGCACTCGAACTGGCGCCATCCATGGGACTTGCTGACATCATCGTGGACATCGTGGATAGCGGCAATACCCTCAAGGCCAATGGATTGGAACCCTTGCAGCTGATCGCTCAGATCAGCTCCCGGGTCATCGTCAACAAGGCGGCGCTGAAGATGAAACACGCGCTGATCAAGCCGCTGCTGCATTGCCTCGCCGAAGCCGTCGAGGCCAGAGCGCAGGAGTGAGTCCGTCCCATGCGTATTGATTTTCCTGCGATTGTCCGCCTTGACTCGCGTTCTGGCGACTTTGACACAGCCCTGCGTGCCCGGCTCAACCGCGCCATGCTGGGCGATCCACAGATCAATCAGCTGGTCAGCGGCATACTCGCCGATGTCGCTGCACGCGGTGATGAGGCACTGCTGGAGTATGCGCAGCGCTTTGACCGCGTCGAAGCTGACAGTATTGCCCAGCTAACTGTTGGTCACGAGCAGATGCAGATCAGCCTGGAGCGCCTTCCTGCACGCCAGGCTACCGCCCTGCGTGAGGCCGCCGCCAGAATCCGTGATTACCACGAACGGCAGAAACAGTTGTCCTGGCAGTACCAGGATACCGAGGGCTCCGTGTACGGGCAGAAGATCAGCCCACTGGACCGTGTCGGCATCTACGTCCCCGGAGGCAAGGCCAATTATCCGTCGTCCATGCTGATGAACGGCATTCCAGCCCAGGTGGCGGGCGTCGGCCAGATCATCGCGACCGTGCCCACGCGCTGGAGCGAGCAAGGGGATCTGATTTTCGCGGCAGCCGCACTTGCCGGCGTCGAGCGAGTGATCACTGTGGGGGGGGCCCAGGCCATTGCTGCGCTGGCCTACGGGACGCAGAGTGTGCCTAAAGTGGACAAGATCACCGGTCCGGGCAACATTTACGTGACAATCGCCAAGAAGCACGTGTTTGGCGAGGTGGGGATTGACATGATTGCCGGCCCCTCGGAGTTGACCATCAACTGCGATGGGCTGACCGACCCGGACTGGATCGCCATGGATCTCTTCTCGCAGGCGGAGCATGACGAGCAGGCGCAGTCGATCCTGATCTGTCCCAGCGC
>JBEDFR010000079.1:0-4076 GCA_041175045.1 Pseudomonadota bacterium
GCACACCACGGTGCACGAGGTGCGGCAGCGACTGTTGACGCTGGCGCGGGATCAGCGTTTCGTCATGAATTATTGGCTGAAGGTGTGCAAATTGCGCGCAGTCCGAGGGTTGCCCATGCCGTGGGACGCCATCCATTGAAAAATTACTGCCTATGAATCCTTGGCTTACATGAGGTTCTTCATGTGGCAATTTAAAAATCCTGCTTGATCGGGCAGGTTCGTTTGATATCATGGCCGCCACTCGTCCCGCACGGGGTGCGGCCCGACAACCGATCTTTCACGGCAGTTCATCGATCATTGACTCCAATCGACGCTAATTTCAGCTGCGTTTCCGGCCTGCGGCTGTTTGCAGGACTGTTCGCAGGTCTCGCCAGGCTGCTGACAGTGCTGCTCGTCGGGCTGACTGTGGGTGCGGGGGTTAAGGCAGCGGAGCAAGTGCAGGACTTCGTGCTCCCCGAGATCACCAATCCCCAGGCAATTCGTCTGCCTGCCGATTTCAGTCAGGTAGACTACTACCTGATCACGGTCGATGTCGGAAACAAGGTCTGGGACAACTTCGGCCACACCGCGTTACGGGTGGTGGATCGCAACAGCAATTCCGATCTCATCTTCAACTGGGGGTTGTTCGACGCCAGCGTCGGCAGTGTCACCTTCGCCAGCAATTTCTTCCGTGGCATTCTGCAGTATCAGCTGGGCGTCTCGCCGCCGGCCTGGGAGTTCGGCCGCTACGAGCGCGAGCAGCGCACGGTCTGGCAGGACAGGCTGAACCTCACTACCGCGCAAAAGGCCGCGCTTTACCGACGTCTGGCCTGGAATCTGCGCGAAGAAAACATCGTCTACTCCTACCAGTACTTCTTCGACAATTGCACCACGCGGGTACGGGATTATCTGGACGAAGCTCTGGGTGGGCGTCTGCGCGAGCAGAGTCAGGCACCGACACCGCGCAGCTTCCGCGACGAAGTGCAGTCGCACTATGCGACGTTGCCGCCGATTGCTCTGTCGCTGGACATCCTGATGAATTCGCGCATCGACCGCCCCATGACACTCTGGGAGTCGATGTTTCTGCCCGCCACCCTGCGCGACCGACTCCTGGAGTTTCCGTCGGACGTGTTCGATGGAGCGCAGCGTCGCCCACTGCTCGACAACTCCCAGGTGCTTCAAGAGTTCACGCCCCCTGCACCCGGCCCCCAGACTTATCCGCTGCTGGCAGTTGGACTGGGTGGTGCGGTGCTGTTTCTGCTGCTCGGCCTGCGTCGCATTCCGTTGTCTTCGTTCTCGAGCCAAACCGGTTTCACGCTGCGCGCTCCCGCCCTCAGCTATCGCCTGCTGGGTGCCGTCGCCCTGCTGTTCTCGCTGCTGGGGGGTGTTCTCGGTCTGATCATGAGCATTGCCTGGAGTGAGTCGGCTCATCTCGACCTGCACCACAACTTCAACTTGTTGCTGTTCTGGCCCACGGACCTGCTGGGGCTGGCTTGTGCCTGGCGCTGGCTGGTATCCGGAAGGGCCTGCCAATTTGGCACGGGCAAGCTCACCTGCATCAAGCTCTACCTGTTGCTGCACCTGTTGGCGGCGCTGGTCTACGTGGGCGTGACACTGGCCGGCCTCGTCGCGCAGGAAGTGATTTCCCTGCTGCTGTTTGTCGTGCCCGCGATGATGGGCTTCCTGATAGTGCTCTGGAACGCCGGCTTTCGCGGCATTCGCCGCATCCGCTTCAATTGAGCCCAGTGCCTGGCTGGACAAAAGCTGCCGGCCTGACTATTTCTTGAATCAGACACGCGACTCAGAGGGAACTGAAAATGCGCATGCACAGCAAGGCCGGAGCGTCGGGCATGAATGCCCAGGAACCCGTCACCCGCGACATCACCCAGAATGGCATGACCGTGCGCATCATCGCCCAGGCCCTTTCGGCACAAGGCTGGACCTTGCGTGTCATCGGCAGGCGGGGACAGGTATCGGAGTGGACGCAGCCCTTTGACAGCGCGGCCGAGGCTATCACGACCGCCCTCACCGCCATTCGCTACGAGGGCATCGAGGACTTCTACGAAGATCCGATCTTCCAGCAGCTCGAGAGCGCGCAACTACACTGAGACTTATGGCGGCCGCGGCACCGGCTTCCTTGACCCTCCCGGGCACTTCACGTATTTTCAGGCTCCCATCGTCCCGAGCCAGAAGAAGAAACCAGCGTGACGTCAATCGCCCGCAAAGCCCTGCTCCAGAACCTCATCGTGGCGGCCGCCTTCATCAACGGCTTCGTGATCATGACCATCGAACTGCTGGGCGGACGAGTGTTGTCGCCGTACTTCGGTACCAGCGTCTATGTCTGGGGCAGCATCATCACGATCTTCATGCTGTCGCTGTCACTGGGGTATTTGTGGGGTGGCCGGCTGTCCTCCCGCAATCCCAACCCTGACACCTTCGCCCTGTTCTTCCTGGCGGCCGCCATCCTGTCGCTGCCCATCATCTTCGTGGCCGAGTGGACCATGACGCAGGTCTTCCTCAACGTCGAGGACCCGCGCTACGGCTCTCTCATCGCCTGCACGCTGCTCTATTTCCTGCCCATCTTCTTCATGGGCATGGTGTCGCCGTATTCGATCCGGCTGCTGGTCAGCTCGGAAGAGAACAGTGGTCGCATGGCCGGCCTGTTGTACTTCGTGTCCACCCTCGGCAGTGCGCTTGGCACCCTGATGACCTCGTTCTATTTCGTGCTCTGGTTCGAGATCGACACGATCATGTGGGGCTCGATTGCAGCCTTGCTGTTCTGCGGTGCCGGCGTGGCCCTGGTACACCGCATTCCCGTGAAAGAAGCCGCCGGAGATCATCGTTATGAGAATTGAAGACGTGGTTCGCCACTGGCGACAGTTCGGCATCATGCTGCTGGCCCTGGTGGGCGTGCAGGCGCAGGCCGCCGAGGTGTTGCATGAAGAGCGCTCGGTTTATCGCAACATCTTCGTCACCGAGGAAGGCGGGCGGCGCTGCCTGCTGTTCAATGCCGTGCGTGGTGAGCGCAACCAGACCTGCATGAACACCGCCAATCCCCGCGAGTTCGTGTTCCACTATGCCAAGATGAGCATGGCCGGGCTGCTGGTGAATCCGAATCCCCAAAACATTCTGATTGCCGGCCTCGGTGGCGGCACCCTGCCCACCGCACTGCACGAGATGTACCCGAACGCGAACATCGAGGTGCTCGAGATCGACCAGGCCGTGGTGAACGTGGCGCGCGACTTCTTTCACTACGTCGAGAACGAGAAGCTTGTCACCCACGTGGTGGACGCCCGTGTGTTCATCAAGCGGGCCGGTCTGGCGGGCCGCAAGTTCGACTTCATCGTGCTGGACGCCTTCACCGGCGAATACATTCCCGAGCACATGCTGACCCAGGAATTCCTCGAGGAAGTGAAGCAGATCCTCACCCCCGAGGGCGTGGTGGTGGCCAATACCTTCTCCACCAGCGCACTCTACGACCATGAGTCCGAGACTTACCGCGCCGTGTTCGGGGACTTCTTCAACATGAAGATGAGTGGTTCGGGCAATCGCGTCATCATTGCCCAGCAGCAGCCGCTGCCCAACGCGGCGGTGCTGCGCGCCAATGCCGAACCCCTGCATCCGGTGCTGCAGCCCTATGCTGTGAACATCCTCGAGTTCCCGGCCCGCATGAGCACGCGACCCGACTGGGATCAGAGCCGTCGGGTGCTGACCGACCAATTCTCGCCCGCCAATCTGCTGGGGCAATAAGCCGCATCGGGGAGGCGTGTGCCGGCGCCCCCGGTTCGCGGGGTGGTGCCTGCCCCGGATCCACGCCCACATGCACGTCTTCCTATTGCAGCTTCCTGGCGCAGCGACCGCGTGTGGCTGACGACTACCCCCACGTTCCAGATGCGGGACATTCAGTGGCGTTGACGCAACAACTTACTGCTCGCGGGTTCCTGTCACCAGGATCACCACGCGGCGATCGGGCTGCAGACAGGCGATCTGGGCGGCAGCCGAGCCCGTGTTGCGGCAGTCTTCAGGGCGCGTTACCGGCTCGTCACTGTTCACGCCACGGCTGGTGATGCGCGCCGCCGGAATGCCGGCTGTTACCA
>JBEDFR010000080.1:0-44238 GCA_041175045.1 Pseudomonadota bacterium
ATTAAGAGCACAATAACAACAAATAATAAAAACGACGTCCAATAAAAATAAGAATGGCATTGGTTAGCTTGGTGCAGTGAATAAAAATAAAGAGTAATAGGTTTTCGGGTTTCAGGCCGTACGTCTACTGCCAGACTGAAGATACTGTTTCACTAAAATGCTTTGCGGTGCTGTATTTGGTGCCCATTTAGTACAACAAGAAAAACAAAACTAAATTACCTTCCTTGCGGGGGGGCTGTACTCGCCCCCCAGAGCATTTCCTCCTGCTAATTCCCTCTTTATCGGTGTATCATTCAAGCGCACTCGCGCAGGTGTCTGTTTGACCTGATACATGTATCCTCGCGTGACGCCAACGCGAGGGACATACACCATCGCGCGGTCAATGGATTCCGACAATCACATGCTAAGAAAGTTAACCAGAGTTCTCTTCGGCAAACGAGCGAAGGCAGCGCCTCCGCATCTTGTACCGGAACCCGCGACATCGCCTTCTAGCGCGCAAGCGCGCAACATCGCAACTACCCCTGAACGTCGAGGCGGTCTTGCCCGCCTGCAGGATCTGGACCTTTCCCGCGCCACCATCATCGAACGCGACGACCATGGCATTTCTCGCAAGGATATCTCTCCCAATGCCCTGAAGGTTCTCTACCGACTCAATGAGTGCGGCTACCAGGCATTCCTAGTCGGTGGCGGCGTACGCGATCTGCTGCTGGGCGACACGCCAAAGGACTTCGACATTTCCACGGATGCGACGCCCGAAGAAGTGAAGCAATTGTTCCGCAATGCGATGATCATCGGTCGACGCTTCAAGATCGTGCATCTGCGCTTTGGCAGGGAGATCATCGAGGTTACGACTTTCCGCGCCCACCACACAGCCGAGAACGAATTCGATGATGATGCTTCCAGCCGCAATATCCGGGGTCTCGACTCTGCGCACTCAAGCTCCGGCATGATCCTTCGCGACAACGTATATGGCTCCATCAATGAAGACGCATTGCGCCGTGACTTCACTGCCAATGCGCTCTATTACACTACCGACGGGTTCAAGGTCCTGGACTTCGCCAATGGGCTGGACGACATCGACAATCGCGTGCTGCGCATGATTGGAGATCCGGCCACGCGTTATCGTGAGGACCCGGTGCGCATGTTGCGAGCCATTCGCTTTGCCGCAAAGCTCGATTTCACCATCGAGCCACGCACACGGGCGCCACTGGATGATCTCGCGCCGCTGCTCGAGTCGATCTCGCCTGCACGATTATTTGATGAGACCTTGAAACTGTTGACGGGGGGACATGCGGAGAAGACTTTCGCCCTGCTGCGCCAGTACAAGGTGGGCTCTGTCATTCTCAAGTCCACCATGGCCGCCACTCGCGATCCGGACGCGCCAGGCTCGCGTCTGCTGAGACTTGCCATGCGCAACACCGACAGCCGCCTCGCAGAGGGCAAGACAATCACTCCGGCATTCCTCTTCGCGGCATTGTTGTGGGCCCCTCTGCAACTGGAATTGCAACGGCTTTGCGGTGACAGACCCGCAAGCCTGGCCGATCAGCAGGAAGCCGCCAATCGCGTGATATCCCGGCAATTGCAGATTACCTCCATACCCAAGCGCTTCTCCATCGCCACTCGGGAGATATGGGAATTGCAGTTGCGTCTGGAGCAACGCAACCGCCGCGGCGTCGAATCCGTGTTCAGTCATCCGCGCTTTCGTGCCGGCTATGATTTCCTGCTCCTGCGTGAAGAGGGAGGCGAACTACTGGGCGGGCTCGGGCAATGGTGGACGGACTTCCAGAGTGTCGAACAGGCGCGGCAGGAAGAGATGCTGGAAGCACTCGGCAAAGCTGGCGGCAGCAAGCGTCGGCGCCGTCGCAAGCCTTCACGCAAGCCAGCGGAAGGTGCGGGAATCGCCTCGTGACGAGATCACCTGAAAGCGTGCATTCGCGCGCCGGAAAGCCACCGCGCTTCATCGCGGTGGAAGGCCCCATCGGGGTTGGCAAGACAAGCCTTGCGCGGCGCCTTGCCGATACCTTTCGCGCAGGGATCCTGCTGGAAATGCCGGAAGAGAACCCTTTTCTGGAACGCTTCTATCACGACCCGCAACGCAATGCGCTGGCAACTCAGCTCTACTTCCTACTGCAACGCGCACGCCAGATGCAGCAGCTGCGGCAGAATGATCTTTTCGACACCGTGCGGGTAGCGGATTTCCTGATCGACAAGGACGCCTTGTTCGCCCGCCAGAACCTGGACGACGACGAATACGCTCTGTATCAGCAGGTGTATGCCCACCTCACGATTGACGCCCCGACGCCCGATCTTGTGATCTATCTGCAGGCCCCCTCGAGCGTCCTGCTCCAGCGCATTCACAAGCGAGCCATCGCAGCGGAACAACAGATTCAGCGCGATTATCTCGAGCGCCTGAACGAAGCCTATGCGCAGTTCTTTCACTACTACGAACGCAGCCCGCTGCTGATCGTGAACTGTACCGAGATTGACCTTGTCCACAATGACGGGGATTATCAGCTCCTGCTCGCGCAGATCGAGTCGAGCACCAGCGGTACCCATTACTTCAACCCCAAGCCCGCGCTGCTTTGAGTCAGCCCTTGGGCACGGATACATCCATGAGCACACATGCCTCGGCCGGCGAGCAAAGCAGTCGCCCTCCCGTCACCCTCAGCACCCTGCAGAAGATGAAGAAGCGCGGCGAGAAGTTCACCTGCCTGACCGCCTACGACGCGTGCTTCGGTCAGTTGCTCAGTGAAGCAGGGGTGGAAGTCACGCTGATAGGGGACTCCCTCGGCATGGTATTGCAGGGGCATGACAGCACGCTGCCCGTGAGCATGGACGACATGGTCTACCACATCACCTGTGTCAAGCGCGGCAATCGTGGTGCCTTTCTCATTGGCGACATGCCTTTCATGAGCTACGCCTCCGAGACCCAGACACTGGAAAACGCGGCACGGCTCATGCGAGCCGGCGCGCAAATGATCAAGATCGAGGGTGGCGCGTGGATTGCCCGTTCCACCCATCTCCTGGCGGAACGTGGCATACCCGTGTGTGCACACATGGGCCTGACGCCGCAGTCCATCAACCGAATAGGCGGCTACCATGTGCAGGGGCGAGATCCCCGCCAGGCTGAGAGCATGCTTGCCGAAGCACGCCTTCTGGAGAGCTCAGGCGCCAGCATCCTGCTGCTGGAATGCGTCCCGCAGGCGCTTGCCCGCGCCATCACCGAGACCCTCGAGATCCCTGTCATCGGGATTGGCGCCGGACCAGACACCGATGGCCAGGTCATGGTGCTGCACGACCTGCTTGGCATCTCGCCGATCACCCCGAAATTCGTGAAGAACTTCCTCAGGGATTCCACAGACGGCATCCGTGGCGCGCTGCGCGACTATGTGAAGGCAGTAAAGGCGAAACAATTCCCGGCATCCGAGCATAGTTTTGACTGAGGAAGAGTCGCCTTGCAGCAAATTCCCCACATTCATGCCCTGCGCGATGCCGTCAGCACACACAAGCGGGCGGGCAGACGCATCGTGCTGGTCCCGACCATGGGCAATCTGCATGCAGGCCATGTACGTCTTGTGGAAGAAGCACGCAGCCATGGGGATATCATCGTCTGCAGCATTTTCGTGAACCCGCTGCAGTTCGGACCCACTGAAGACCTCGACGCCTACCCGCGCACCCTGGCGGCGGACATCGAGAAACTGGAAGCGGCACACTGCAATCTGCTGTTCACGCCGAGTGTCACCGAGATCTACCCACAGGGACTGGCGGCTCAGACAATTGTTTCCGTGCCCGGCATCTCGCGCCGCCATTGCGGCAGCAGCCGACCTGGCCATTTCGACGGCGTCGCCACCATCGTCTCCAAGCTGTTCAACATCGTGCAGCCCGATGTGGCGCTGTTCGGGCTCAAGGATTATCAGCAACTGCAAGTGATCCGTCATATGGTGGCCGATCTGTGCATGCCAATCGAACTCGTCGGCATTGCCACGCAGCGCGAGCCGAGCGGACTGGCACTGAGTTCCCGCAATGGCTACCTGAGCGCGGACGAGAAGGCCCGGGCACCAGTGCTGTACCAGACCCTGAGGGAGGCCGGCGCGGCGCTGCAGCAGGGTTCCGGCATTGCCAGCGTGGAAGCCGCTGCCGCACGCAAACTCGCGGCAGCCGGTTTCGCGCTCGACTATTTCACTGTGTGCCACGTCGACACGCTGGAGCCGGCACAACCAGAGGATCACCGCCTTGTCATTCTGGCCGCGGCCTGGATGGGAAAGACACGGCTGATCGACAACCTGCAGCTGGAGTTGCCGCCAGCCTGAGTCTGTGCGACCCGGGACAGCCCCCTCCACGCGAATTTACTCCCCCGGCAAAACCTGCTACAAACGGCTCATGTCCGCACTTCAGTCACTCCGATCAACTTGTCGTCCACAGATCCTCGCGGTCTCGTCGAACGGCACTCGCCCAGCACAAGGATCCAGCCAATGACCGACAACCGAGTCTATCCGGTCTCTGCAGAACTCGCTGCCAGCAGTCTGCTGAACAAGGAAAGCTATCAGCGCCTTTATCAGGAATCCATTCATTCGCCAGAGACTTTCTGGACGGAACAGGCCAATACCTTCATTGACTGGATAGCACCCTGGCAGCGGCTTCATTACAGCGACTTCAGCAAGGCGCAAGCGCGCTGGTTCGAAGGCGCCAGGTTGAACGTCTGCGTGAACTGCGTCGATCGCCACCTGCCGACACGAGCGGATCAGACTGCCCTGTTGTGGGAAGGGGACGATCCGGCGCACAGCCGGCAGATCAGCTATCGCGAGCTGCACGAACAGGTATGCCTGCTTGCCAATGCCCTGCGTCAGCGCGGCGTGAAGAAAGGCGACCGCGTCAGCATCTACATGCCCATGATTCCGGAAGCGGCCTACGCCATGCTGGCCTGCGCACGCATCGGCGCCATCCATTCCGTGGTGTTCGGCGGCTTTTCGCCCGAGGCCATCAAGGATCGCATTCTCGACTCGGACTGCCGAGTGGTCATCACGGCTGACCAGGGCCTGCGCGGCGGCAAGACTGTTCATCTCAAGCACAATGTGGACAAGGCACTGGAGCACTGCCCTGATGTGCACACGGTGATCGTGGTGCGTCACACCGGGACGGAGATTGCGTGGCGTGCGCCGCGCGATGTCTGGTGGCACGAGATCACGGCAATGCAGAGCAAGACCTGCGAGCCGGAAGTCATGGACGCGGAAGACCCGCTGTTCATCCTCTACACCTCCGGCTCCACGGGCAAGCCCAAGGGCGTGCTGCACACCAGCGCCGGCTATCTGCTGGGCGCCGCGATGACGCATCGCTATGTCTTCGACTACAAGGACGGCGATATCTTCTGGTGCACGGCAGACGTCGGCTGGGTCACGGGGCACAGCTACATCGTCTACGGCCCGCTGTGCAATGGCGCCACGACACTCATTTTCGAGGGCGTGCCTACCTACCCCGATGTCTCGCGCTTCTGGCAGGTCATCGACAAGCACAAGGTCAATATCTTCTACACCGCTCCCACGGCCATTCGCGCATTGATGTCGGCAGGCAACGGCCCGGTGGAGCAGACCTCACGCAAGTCACTGCGACTGCTCGGCTCGGTGGGCGAGCCGATCAACCCGGAGGCCTGGCAGTGGTATCACGACGTGGTTGGCGAGGGACGCTGCCCGATTGTCGACACCTGGTGGCAGACCGAGACCGGCGCCATCATGATCACTCCACTCCCCGGCGTCACCGATTTGAAGCCAGGCTCGGCCACCCTGCCCTTCTTCGGCGTGCGCCCTGCCCTGCTCGATGCCGACGGCAAAGAACTTGAGGGCCCGGCCACCGGCAACCTCGTGCTGTGCAGCAGCTGGCCCAGCCAGATCCGTACCGTGTTCGGCGATCATCAACGCTGCATCGACACCTATTTCAAAGCCTATCCGGGCTACTACTTCACCGGCGACAGTGCACGCCGCGACGCCGACGGCTACTACTGGGTCACTGGTCGCGTGGACGATGTGATCAATGTCTCCGGTCATCGCCTGGGCACCGCCGAGATCGAGAGTGCCCTGGTGCTGCATCCCAAGGTGGCAGAGGCTGCCGTCGTGGGTTATCCCCACGACATCAAGGGTCAGGCCATTTACGCCTATGTCACGCTGATGCAGGGCATCCCGGAATCGCCGGAGCTGCGCAAGGAACTGCTGGCCTTCGTGGCCGAAGAGATTGGCGCCTTTGCGCGACCTGAGATCATCCAGTTCGCTCCCGGCCTGCCCAAGACCCGTTCCGGCAAGATCATGCGCCGCATCCTGCGCAAGATTGCTGCCAATGAACTGGAGAACATGGGCGACACCAGCACGCTGGCAGACCCGAGTGTCGTGGAACAGCTGATCCACAACCGCGCCAATCGCTAATAAAGGATGTCTGCATCATCGCTGCCCGCCGTACGACCATCGCCCTCAGTGACGCCAGGCTGATCGGGGCGGGCGGCATGGAGCGCATGAGTATGGCGGCGCGCTTCCATGTCTCCCGCAAGGGCAGGACACCTTCGCCCTGCCCTCGCAGCAGCAGGCCCTTGCCGCCCAGAGCGCTGGACATTTCTCCTCACAGATCAGCCTGCTGCACTTCCCGCCGCGTGATGGCGAAGCGTTCCACGTTGCCGTGGACCAAGGTGGGCGCCCGGACACTACGCGTGAGGTGCTGGCGAGACTGAAGCCGGCCTTCACCCCTAACGGCAGCGTCACTGCAGGCAAAGCCTCCGGCCTCAACGATGGGGCTGCCACATTGGTGCTGTGCAGCGAACAGATGGCAAAGAATCTCGATGTGCCCGTGCTGGCACGGGTGAACGCCTGTGCGGCAGCTGGCTCGAAGCCAACGAAGCCTTTGCCGTGCAGGCCCTGGCAGCGGGCAGAGAACTGGCGTGGGACAGTCACAAGGGACTGGCAACCCTGTGCACAGGCGGGGGTCAGGGCATCGCCGTGGCACTCGAGCGCTGATACAGACTGACAATATCGCGTGAGGGCAGCATCACGCTTTCGATGGCGACAAAGCCCATGGCCTCGACGAAGGCCTTTGCCTCACGATGGGGCGGGCGTTCATGCACCCGGCAGCACACCCGTTCCAGCCCCCTCTCCTGCGCCCATTGCAGCGTCTGCTGCAGCAGCTCCCGTCCCACTCCCCGACGCCGGCTGGCGACCGCCACGATGAGTCGCTCCAGGTAGAGAAAACTGTCGAAGCGCATCAGGAACCACTGCTGGGTGAAATCAGGCTGCGGCAGCCGGGAAGACATGCCGAGTGCGAAACCCTGCAGCTGAGCGCCCGACCCGTGTGCGAGCTGCAGATCGCAAAGTGTCAGACGGTCTGCAAACTCGTTGGCACTGCACTGCAAGGGCGCTGGTGCAGATGTCCGCTGCAACCGCCACCAGGCGCGGGCTGGGGGAAGAAACAGCTCCTCGCCGGCGCTCATGGCTTGAGCGCTTCGACGGCCTGATGCTGGGTGAGGAATACCTGGCCGGAGAGCTTCTGCAGGAAATCCGAGCGTTGCAGGGCATCCATCACCGGCCCCTTGACCTCCGACAGATGCAGCTGGAGGCCCAGCTCGTGCAGGCGTTCGTTGATTTCCATGACGGAATCCAGCGCGCTCATGTCGACCTCGTTCACCGCCGTGCACATCAGCACCACATGCTGCAGGCCCGGCCGCTCGGCCACCATCGCGTAGATCATGTCCTCCAGATAGCGCGTATTGGCGAAATAGAGGCTCTCGTCGATGCGCAGTGACAGGATGTTCTCGTGGGTCTGCACCTGATGCCGGGCGACATTGCGGAAATGCTCTGTCCCCGGCACTTCGCCGACCACGGCCACGTGGGGTCGGGAAGTCTTGTACAGATGCACGATCAGCGAGACCAGAATGCCCGAGGCCACTCCCATCTCGACACCCGCGAGCAGGGTCAGCACGATGGTGACGGTAACGGCCAGGAAGTCGGCGCGGGAGAAGCGCCAGGCCCGGGGCAGTATGGAGAAATCGATGAGCGACCAGACAGCGGCCACGATGGTGGCAGCCAGAGTTGCCTTGGGCAGATGTGCCAGCAAGGGCACGAACAGCAGTGTCGCCACGGCGATCAGCAGCGCCGCGAAGAAGCCCGCCGCAGGCGTCGCGGCACCGGCGTCGAAATTGACAACCGAACGGGAGAAGCCGCCCGCCACCGGGAAGCCGCCGAAGAAACTCGTCGCCATGTTGGCGCTGCCCAGGCCGATCAGCTCCTGGTCAGGATCAATGCGCTCACGCCGCCTTGCGGCCAGCCCCTGAGCCACCGAGACGGATTCAACGAAGCCGATGGTAGCGATCAGGACCGCCGAGCCAGCCAGGGACTGCCAGAGGTCGGGTGCGAACGAAGGCAATCCGAACGCGGGCAGGCCCGTGGGCACCTCGCCCACCGTGGCAACGCCCTGTGCGCCCAGTTCGAGCCCCCAGGCAGCAAGTGTGGTCAAGACCACTGCCACCACGGGACTTACACGAGCCAGCATGGAAGCCGTCGGGGCAGACATGCCGATCTTGACCAGCAGCGGCGCGAGCCCCTTGCGCGACCAGAACAACCACAGCAGCGTCAACACCGCCAGGATCGCGGTCGGCAGATTGGTGTCACCGACAGCCTCCAGCAAGGAGGGCAGCATTTCAGGCAGGGTGTGGCCATGGGCATTGACGCCAAGCAGATTCGGCACCTGCGTGAAGGCGATCAGGATGGCCGAAGCCGTGATGAAGCCGCTGACCACTGGGTGCGACATGAAATTGGCGACAAAGCCCAGCTTGAAGAGGCCCAGCAGGAACAGCAGCGCTCCGACCATGAAGGCCAGCGTCATGGCTGCCAGCAGATAGTCCTCGGCACTCAAGCCCAGGGAGCCGAGCGCCGCCGCCGTCATTAACGACATCACGGCCACCGGGCCCACAGAAAGCACGCGACTACTGCCGAACAGGGTATACACCAGCAACGGCAGGATGCTGGCGTACAGACCCATCTCGGGCGGCAGTCCGGCGAGCAGGGCATAGGCCAGAGACTGCGGGATCAGCATGATGGAAACGATCACCGCAGCAAGCAGGTCCTCGCCCAGACTCTTGCTGTCGTAGCGTCTGATCCAGGTCAGCGCCGGCAGCCACTGCCGCCCCGACATTACTTCTGGACTTCCGGTGTCACCATCCACTCATGCCCCTTGAGCATGCCGTGCCAGTAGATCGGCGGCAGCATGTCCTTCTTCAGGATCCAGGCAAGGCGAGAGGGCTCGGTGCCCTTGAGCACCCACTGCGGGAAGCTTGGGATGAGCTTGCCGCCGAAACCGAATTCCGCCAGCACGATCTTGCCCCGCTCCACGGTCAGCGGGCAGGAACCGTAGCCGTCGTAGTGCGCCACGCCCTGGGTCACCCCCATGTCCGACAGCAGATTGTGCGCCACGATCGGGGCCTGCTTGCGAGCGGCAGCGGCGGTCTTGGCATTGGGGGCATTGCAGACATCCCCCAGCGACCAGACGTTGGCAAAGCGCTTGTGCCTCAGGGTCGCCTGATCCACATCGACCCAGCCTGCGGCATCGGCGAGCGCACTGCTGCGCACCACATCCGGCGCCTGCTGTGGCGGGCACACATGAATCATGTCGAAGTCGGTGCCGACCACTTCCACCTTGCCCTCGGCGTCAGTCTTCTCGAACCAGGCGGTACGGCTTTCACCGTCGATCTTCACCAGCTTGTGCGAGAAGTTCAGTGTGGCCTTGTACTTCTCGATGTACTTCATGAGCGCGGGGACATAGTCCTTCACACCGAAGAGCACGGCGCCGGCATTGTAGAACTGGATGTTGATGTCCTTGAGTACGCCAGTGCGGTACCAGTGATCCCCTGACAGATACAGCGCCTTCTGCGGCGCCCCCGCACACTTGATGGGCATGGGCGGCTGGGTGAACACGGCCTTGCCGGAACGCAGTCCCTGTACCAGTTGCCAGGTATAGGGGGCGAGGTCATAGCGGTAATTGGACGTGACGCCATGGCGGCCCAGGGCCTCGGTCAGACCTTCGACGCCGGCCCAATTCAGCTTGATGCCGCAGGCCACGATCATGCGGTCGTAGCTCACAGTGCTGCCGTCATCCAGCTGCACGCAGTTGCTTTCCGGAGCAAAGGCGGTGACAGCTGCCTTGATCCACTTGACACCCGAAGGGATCAACGACGCCATGCTGCGCTCGGTCTGCGGGGCCTGGAAGACCCCGGCGCCCACGAGCGTCCAGCCGGGCTGGTAGTAGTGCTTCTCCGCCTTGTCTACCAGGGCGATGTTCAGGCCTGGCTTGCGCTTGAGCAGACTCGCTGCGGTGCTGATGCCAGCAGCGCCCGCACCGATGATCAGCACGGCGTAATGGGGGATGCTGCCCTTTGCGGCCTTCAGTGACGCGCCCCTCTTGACGCTGTCAGCCAGATCCAGGCCGGCAGCCTTGGCCGCTTCCAGCACCCGGGCCGGATCGGCGCCGGCACTGGTCTGGCTCATGGCCCATAGGCTGGCGGAGCGGCTGCCTGAACGACAATAAGCCACCAGCGGACGGGGCAATTCGGCAAACGCTGCTCCGAAGGCCGCGATGTCCTGGTCGGTGATGGCACCGGACACCACTGGCACGTGGCGGATCTGCAGGCCGTTGCGCTGCGCGGCCTCTGCAATCTGCGCATAGGCAGGTTGATCCGCCACTTCGCCGTCAGGGCGATTGCACATCAGAGCCTTTACGCCCTGAGCAGCCAGGGTGTCCACATCCGCCGCGCTGAGTTGCTCGGCAACGGCAAAATCGCTGCTTATGTTCTTCAGGATCATGGTCTATTCCTTGTTTTTCTTGAAGGGTCGCTGGTCGCTGGCTGCAAGGCCGCCTGTGACCGGAGTTTACAACAGGTTCACGGGGACTCTAAGGAACACTTTGCCATCAGGCTCGGCCGGCGGCATGTGCCCTGCCCGCATGTTCACCTGCAGCGATGGCAGGATCAGGCGAGGCATGTCCAGAGTCTTGTCGCGCGCTTCGCGCATGGCCACAAAGGCATCCTCGGACACGCCGTCGTGGACATGGATGTTGAGCTGCCGTTGCGCAGCCACGGTGGTCTCCCATCCCAGCGGACGACCATCGGGATAGTCGTGACACATGAAGAGACGAGTGCTTCCCGGCAGCGACAGCACACGACGAATGGAGCGGTACAGTGTGCGGGCATTCCCGCCGGGGAAGTCGGCGCGGGCGGAGCCACCTTGTGGCATGAAAATGGTGTCGCCCACAAAGGCCGCGTCGCCGATCACATGGGTCATGCAGGCCGGCGTGTGTCCCGGCGTATGCATGGCAAAGGCCTTCATGGTGCCGATCATGTAGCTATCACCATCGGCAAACAGTCGATCGAACTGCGAGCCGTCACGCGCGAACTCGGTGCCGGCATTGAACACCTTGCCGAAGGTATCCTGCACGACGTTGATGCGATCCCCGATGCCGAGCTTGCCGCCAAGATGCTGCTGGATATAGGGCGCAGCCGAGAGGTGATCGGCATGCACATGCGTCTCGATGATCCACTCGTTCTGCCAGCCCCTTTCCTTGACGAAGGCGATGATGCGATCCGCCCCGGCGAAACTGGTGCGACCGGACGCATAGTCCAGATCCAGCACGGAATCGATAACTGCACAGGCATTCGAAGCCGGGTCCTTGACCACATAGCTGAAGGTATTGGTGGGCTCGTCGAAGAAGTGGTGAACCTCAGGCTTGATGTCGAGGTTGGTGGCAAACGGAATCAGGGGGGTGCTCATGAATTTGTCTCCTTGGCATCAGGCGATGTATTCGCTCTGACAAGGACTGAGCAATTGGCGAGCCAAGCTTGCACAAGAATCGCGCATAATTTCAACACATTGATTTTTAATGTTTTGGGTGACCATGGCGGATTCCAGCGAGCGATTCTGCTGGCAATCGGCAACACTTTTGGACAATATTGGCAAAAGTCACTGCCAAACCTGACACCCATGCAGATCATCAGTACGGACAAGACCCCGCACGCCATCGCAGGCATGCTGGAGGGCTACGACTATCCCGCTATCCTCGTCAGCAGCGAGTACGAGATACTGGCCGCCAATGCGCTTTATACCCAGACCTTCGGCGCCATCGACAACAGCCAGACGGCACACTGCTACAGGATATCCCATCACTATGACAAACCCTGCGACCAGGCGGGGGAATCCTGCCCGCTGGCGGCCAGTCGCCGCTCCGGTCACCGGGAGAAAGTGCTGCACATTCATAATACGCCACGCGGCAAGGAGCATGTGGATGTGGAAATGCTGCCCATCCTGGATGCCCGTGGCGAGCTGCGGTACTTCGTCGAGCTGCTCAAGCCCGTGCACCATGCCAGCGCCCGCACCAGCACGGAGCTCATGGTGGGCACCAGTGCCCGCTTCAACACACTGGTGGAAATGATCAACCGAGTGGCCCCCAGCACGGCATCAGTGTTGTTGCTGGGGGAATCCGGCACCGGCAAGGAACTGGCCGCCAAGGCAATCCACGATGCCAGCGCTCGCAAGATCAAGCCCTTCGTCACCGTGGAATGTGCCGGCCTGACCGAGACCCTGTTCGAAAGCGAACTGTTCGGCCACGCGCGGGGCGCCTTCACGGGAGCAAGCTACAGCAAGCCAGGACTGGTCGGGGCGGCCAACGAAGGCACGCTGTTTCTCGACGAGATCGGCGACATTCCACTGTCGCAGCAAGTCAAGCTGCTGCGGCTGATCGAGACTGGCACCTTCCGTGCCGTGGGCAGCATCGAGCCCCAGCGAGCCGACTTCCGCCTGATCTGTGCCACCCACAAGAACCTGCGCGAGCTGGTGCAGCAAGGACTGTTCCGCGAAGACCTGTTCTACCGAATCAATGTCTTCCCCATCGTGCTGCCGGCGCTGCGCGAAAGAATCGAGGACATTCCGCTCATCGCCCGCTCACTGCTGCAGAAGATCACGGGCCACGGCCGTCAGCGCCTCACTTCCGCTGCTGAAGCACTGCTGCAGCAGCAGCACTTCAGCGGCAATATCCGCGAACTGCGCAATCTGCTGGAACGGGCAGTGCTGCTCGCCAGCTCCGACGAGATCAGTGCGCAGCTGCTTCAGAGTTGCATTGATGTCGAGGGAGTGGCAGGGCGTCGCACTGACTTGCACAGTCTACAAACCGAACATCTACGCCGCATGCTGCTGCGCCACGGCGGTGACAAGCAGGCGGTGGCCAAGGAGCTTGGCGTGTCGCTGCGCACGCTCTATCGCCGACTGCACGATCACGGTCTGTGATGGCGCCCTGCGCTGCGTCCTGATGCCGCCACGCGAGGTGGATGGAATCGCCAGTGGCGCAAGACGCAGCCTATAATCCCGGTCTCCGAAGTTCCCGATAGCAATAACAAGAAGGAGCATGACATGTCGCACAGACTTACCCTGGCACTGGCAATCGCCGGCACCGCCTTGATCGGCACGACGCTGCAGGCCCAGACCGTCGTCAACCCCACCAACGAACACCCCAACCCGTACGAGACAATCAATGACTTTTTCGAACTCCCTGACGGGCGCTCCTGGGGTTCCACCAGCACTGTGGACATCGATCCGGACGGCACGTCCATCTGGGTGGCCGAGCGTTGCGGCGCCAACAGCTGCGCGGGGTCCGACGTCGACCCGGTGATGAAGTACGACAAGGACGGCAATCTGATCACCAGCTTCGGAGCCGGCATGTTCATTTTCCCGCACGGCATCCATGTGGATCCGGAGGGCAATGTCTGGATTGCGGATGGCCGCGCCGCCAATGCCACTGAGCTGGCGGCCCACCCGGATGCGGCTGGCAAGGGCCACACGGTCTACAAGTTCAGCCCCACTGGCGAGGTTCTGATGCGATTCGGCACCCCTGGCGTGGCTGGCAACGGCCAGGGCGGCGATCTTCTTAACGAGCCCAATGACGTGATCACAGCACCCAATGGCGACATTTATATCGCAGAGGGGCACAGCGGACAGGGTGCCAATGCCAACTGGGACACCGTGGCCCGCATCATCAAGTACGACCGCAACGGCAATTTCCTCGAATCCTGGGGCCGCATCGGCACAGCGCCCGGTGAATTCCGTACGCCACACGCCCTGGCCTTCGACTCGCGTGGACGCCTGTTCGTGGCTGATCGCGGCAATGTGCGCATCCAGATCTTTGAGCAGGACGGCACCTTCATCACCGAGTGGAAGCAATTCGGACGCTTGAGCGGAATCTTCATCGACAAGAACGACGTGCTCTACGCTGCGGATTCCGAGTCCAGTGCCGTCTCCAATCCCGGTTGGCGCCGGGGGATCCGTGTGGGCAGCGCGATTACCGGGCATGTCGTTTCGTTCATTCCAGATCCTGATCTGAACCCCGGCGGCACCAGTGCCGCTGAAGGAGTTGCCGCGGATGCCGAAGGCAATATCTACGGCGCGGAAGTGGGCCCGAGGCAACTGGTGAAGTACGTACGCAGACCACAGTAACAACGTACACGCGCTGCAAGAGTCCAGGCCGTTGCCGCTCATCGCGGCAGCGGTCTTGTGGTGTGCGGACAAGGCAGCCGAAAAACAAAGGTTGACTTGACCCTATTGCCCCGTATACTGACGGCAGCCTGAATATCGGCCATATTTATGTACTGCAAATCGAAGTCCTGCCGTCAAGTCCTCGTTCTGTATCTCATATCTAGCAATCGAATTCTGCAGCTAACGATCTTCCAAACAGGATCGGCCTCGTGCCACCTGTGCTGAAGATTCACTATCTTTCAATCACTTTCTGCAATACAGGATGACACTATGTCTACAGTAACCGGCCAGGTTAAGTTCTTTAACGAATCCAAGGGCTTCGGCTTCATTTCCCAGGCTAACGGCCCGGACGTCTTCGTGCACTACAGCGCCATTCAAAGTAGCGGCTTCAAGACTCTGGCCGAAGGCCAGCAAGTCAAGTTCACCATTACGCAGGGTCAGAAAGGCCCGCAAGCCGAGAACGTCACAGCCTGCTGATTGCGATCGGCGCTGCTGACGCAGGGCCCTTTGCGGACGCACGACAAGAAAGGCAGTGCCACTGACGGGTGGCACTGCCTTTTTTTCATGCTTGTCCACTGACGATTTTACCGAAGCAATAAAAAACCCCGCCGGTGCAACACAGGCGGGGTTTCTTGTTGCGCGGGTCTTGCAGAGCTGTCAGGGCTCCACGTTCACCGTAATGTACTGGTCATGGAACAGGCCGCCGTCGTCAGCACGCCCCCACAGCACATACTGACCGGGCTCGTTGAAGGTCACATTGGTCTCGTAAATTCCATCCTCGGGAACAGGAGGAGGAAGCCAAAGAGCGCCCCAAGGGGAGTTGGCGGACGTACGCGTATCTTCCCACGGCTTGACCTGGGGCGGGTCGAAGGTGACTTCGCCAGCGCCGCGGTACACGTTCCACGAAAGGAACAGACCGTTGGTCTTGCCCACGGTGATGCGTGTCGGCGGACGCATAATGCGACGCAGCTCTGATTCGGCAGTGCGCGGACCGGACTGCGTGCGCGGACGCGGCAGGCCATCATCATCTACGCGAGCCGTGATCAAAAGCGGCTCACCGACGCGAACATTGCGAACGACTTCATCACCGACACGATCACCCAATACAGTCAGAACCGGTGGAACATTGGAGCGTGATTCCGGGCTGCTGGTACCGGCCCCCAGAGAGCCGGTCTCAGAAGCGATCACCACGTTGTCGATCACGTAATCGCGTGCCAGGGTGCCATAAGCCACCTTGGTGACGCCATTTGCCGTGACCGTCCAGGCCAGCTCCTTGTCACCCCAGTCGGCAGGCACCGGCACCTCGAAGGTGAAACGGTTTCTGCGCGGAAGAAAGTGAGTGGGCTGACCACGGTCTTCGAGACCTGGTGAGAAGAAGTTATCCGTGCCTACCGGAATATCCAGCTCTTCCTGCCAGTTCTCGTTGTGGTAGCCGAAAATCATGACGTAACTGCCGTCTTCCAGCTGCCTCCAACCTTCGAAGGCGGGCTCGATGTGCTGACCCTTCAGATAGGTCTGTGCACTGACAGCCCCGGCGAAAAGACTCAACATGACGAACAGTGTGGCGACGACTGCAGAACGCCGCACGTTAAAGCTTTGCAAACCCATCTTGATCAATCCCCTTGTGATGAAGCCACTTCAGCACCGGTAGCCGCCTCGTCAAGCGGAGCAACAAGCGGAGCAAGGCACAGCGGGCAACCAATCTGGTGATCGTTCGGGCCCAGATTCAGCGTCTCGCGACGAATGCGCATCTCCTCCAGGAACTGCTCTTCGGACAGAGTCACGCGCATTCCGAGATCGATGAACATGTTGGTGACAGAGCGGTTTCCGGAGCCTTGCCAGTTACGCGAGTCAGGCACGTTAGGGTTGGTGTTGGTGTTGTTCATGTACCCAACGATGTGCAGCACAGTACCTTTCGGCAGCAGCGGTGCGGCATGGTCTGCATAGGTGTAGCCACGGACCCAGTTGTGATCGTAGCCAACACAGGACAGAGTCTCCACGGTGTAGCCCCAGATCGCCTCCAGACACATGCGCTCGCCCGGTGCATGCAGGTGCGGCTCGAATGTCACCACTTTGGTGTGCTGCTCAAGCACTGCATACGCATGCAGTTCCTGGCCGTCTTCGTTGCCGGTGATGCTGATGTCGACGCCGTTACCCAAACCGATCAGTGCAGGACGGTACTTGGGTTCGTAGCCAACAGGGTGGAAGCGGAAACCGATCAACAGGTGGCCGGTAGTGTCCACGCCCGTGGAGTGCAGGTGCACGGAATCGGACACCACGTAGGAACCCTTCTTGAGCAGACGGCCGCTGTCCGGATCAAAAATATCGGGATTGCGGGCGATTTCGTGAACCGGCCATGGAATCTGCGGCTCGCCTTCTACAGCATTGAGATTCTCGTCGAGAACCTGAGTGCTCCAGATCATGTGGTGGAAAATGTTGCGGCCACCCACGGTGCCGGCGGCGCCACTGGTGTCCACGTCATTTACTTCGATGATTTCCACAGAGGAAACATAACGGTCTTCTTCGATGGGAATGGCCACGCGAGGGATGTCACCCCACCAGTCAGGAGCACCACCCAGCACGGTCACATCTTCGGTGCGCACGATCAGATCAGGCTCGCCTGCAGTCCACACGGCGCCTTCCTGGAATACCAGTGCGGGCGGGGCGTCTGCCGGGTTGCCTTCCGGTGCGCCTGAGCGTGCCCAGGCAGAAATTGCGGCAACTTCTTCGTCAGTCAGCGAGGGGTCATCCTTGTAGTCCTGGATGCCGATGTCCTTCTCGAGATAGTAAGGGGGCATGGCACCGGCGCGATCACGCAGGCCGGTCTTGTACTCAATCAGGCCGGCGAACGGCGCTGTTTCTTCGTAGGTCACCAGGGACATGGGTGCCACTCCTTCCGGACGATGGCAGTTCTGGCAGCTGCGCTGCAGAATGGGAACGATGTCCTTGTGGAAGGTCACGCCTTCCTGGGCCTGGGCGCTGGCAGCGGCCGGGAGCAGGAATGCTGCCAGCGACATGCTTGCCGCCAGGGCAGACACACTCTTAATACTCGTTGCAATTTGGGTCTTGAGCCGCACCAGTTCGGGTTGAACGCGCACGAGGCACCTCCTTCGTCTAAGTTGTAAATCGAGTTTTTCTTGTTTCCGGCCTGACAAGCCAGTGTTTACGGGGAGCAATTCGAACACAGCGCCCCAGGTGGTTCTTCCTTAAAGCAAAATAATTTCTACCTAAAGCTGAAAACGGCTGAGTTCATTAAACGTCAGCCCTATCCATAGTGAATCAAGTTTGATTCTCTGCCGATTTATACCCCGCGTAAACCAGATGCAGGTCGCCTCGTTGAGGAGAGTGCAAAGCCACGAAACAACAGTTGCGTGGCGTCACTACCAGCCAGAGGAGTCAAAGATGTCCAAGAGAAACCTGCTTGCCCTGTCACTTGTTGTCGTCAGCAGCATGCTGAGTGTCGAAGCCTTTGCCCAGCCCCAGGACCGTCCGGGGCGTGGCGATGGCGCCAAAGGCCCCCGCAGTGAGATGCGCGGCGACCGTCAGGGCGGACCGCGTCAGTCCCCCGCTCATGTGATCCGCCGGTCGGATACCAACGATGACGGCCTGGTGAGCCTGACCGAGTTCCTTGCCGAGCGCTCCGAACAGGCTGTGCGTCAGTTCGAGCATCGCGACACGGACGGCGACGGTCTGCTGAGCGCCACCGACACCGGCCCGCGCCATCGAGCTCTCAATCCTGCTGTCGACATTGCTGAATTCCGTGCCTGCATCGCTGAGAGCGGAAGCAATCCGGACCTGGAGGAAGACCCCTTTAGTGCCGCGGACGCGAATGCGGACAGCGCCATCAGCAAGGATGAGTTTTATGCCCACAGCGAAAACCGAGCCAGCGAACAGTTTGCTCGAATCGATACCAATGCCGACGGCCAGCTGAGCGTGGAGGAGCTGCGCAGCAACATTCAGGCAGGCAAGGAACACCGCGCAATCGTGCGTGAATGCCTGGCAGACGCGCGCGACCCCCTTCTCTGACCCCCGCAAGGTTCCCCTTTCAGGCCGGACATCGTTCCGGCCTCTTTTTTTCTGAAGTCGACAAGCAGAAGACAGGCAGAAGTTCCGCTCACGCGGTATTCAGCGTGAAGGCCCGGGGCGCTGTGGAATGCCGCCCTGGGGATTCGGGCGCTCGATACGGGGGGGCTGGTTACGGGGAACATCCTGCAGCGTTGGACGCTGCAGGTGTAGATCGGGTCGGTTCTGCAAACTGTCTGGACGCTGGAGCACCTCCGGACGCTGCACCTGCCCCTGCGGTCTCTCCATGCGCTGCAGGCGCTGGGTCTCGAAACGTTGCCGCAGGGCATCGCGCTGGGGTTGCGGCAGTTCGCGGAACTGACGCTGGATATCGCGCAGACGCTGCTGCTGCCCCTGCGGCACATCGTTGAACCGGCGGAAACGCTGCTGGATCTGCTCACGCTGATCGGGACTGAGTTGCTGGAAATAGTGCTGCTGCTGACGCGCCTGGTTGCGCTCCTCCGGCGCCATCTGTTCCCAGCGTGCCGCACCGCGACGCAGGCGCTCCTGTTGTTCGGCGCTCAAAGCCTCCCAGCGGGGCTGCACCTGTTGCAGCAATTGCTGCTCGGCAGGCGACAGCGAGTTCCAGGGGATTGCGGACTGCGCCTGCGCAAGGCCGGCACAGCTCAGCGCCATGACCAGCACCAGCGCCCGCTGAACCCCTCGTCTGCCTGTCTGTTTGTTCACTCTCGCTTTCATGGTGTCAGTCACTTTCGTCGGGTTCAATTTCAAGGGACGCGTCCAGCAGCAAGCCGAATTCCGCATCGGCCAGGTCTTCCGGCGCGATCCACTCGCCATCATCGGTCTCCCACTGACCGAGAAACTCGAGCAGTTCGAGCGACGGCCCCTGTTCCACCAGGGCCGGCGGCTCTGTCGCCGGACCTTCTGGTGCGGGATCACTGCCCTGCGCCAGCGCCAGCGCACTGCCAAGCAGGCCAAGCGTCAGGACAGTCGAGCGGAGCACCGCGTCAGTTCTGCAGACCACTGTCTGCAAGCCACTGATAGAATTCCAGATTCTGATAAAGCTCCAGTTCATCCGCAGAGGCGATCAACAGACCGTCCTCGGACAGCACTACTGGCAACACTTCGGGCACTTCCGAAGTGGAGAAAAGCGCCAGCGTGGTCACCAGCACAGACACGGAAGCAAAGGCACCCGCCGGGACCGCGAACCCGCGTGGCAGACGCCAGGAGAACCTTGCACTCGCGGGCTCGGCGCTGCGTGCATCAGCCCGCGCACGCGCCATGGCCTGCGCGCGGATGGCATCCAGACGCCGGCGAACATCATCGGGAATGCGTCCGGCACTCTCATCCAGAGCGCGCGCAAAGGCCGACTGCGCCTCCGGACGCTCAACCGACTCCAGCCCGGCCCGCACCAGAGTGGCGCGCCGCGCCGCATCCAGACAGGCGCGCTCGGCCGCACTGAGACTGTCGAGACTATTGTCCAATTCGGCGGCGACGCGCAAAAGGAAGCGCTCTTCCCCTCCCAGTCCGTTCATCAACTCGGGGCCGACCTCTCTTTCCATCACCAGTGCTCGCCCAATTGTTGCCGCAGGGTATGTACGGCTCGTGAATAGTGGGACTTGACGCTGCCTTCGGCACAGGCCATGGCTTGCGCTGTCTGTCTAACATCGAGGCCTTCCCAGACCCGCAGCAGGAACACCTGCTGCTGACGCAAGGGCAACGCCTGCAGTGCCTCCTGCAGCCTTTCCATGCTCACACTCATCTGCAGATGCTGTTCGGGGCTGCGCTGGGCTTCATCGGCCACACGCTCCAACGGATCTTCCTCGTCGTCCTCGGAGCGGGCAAACCAGCCCATCACACGGCGCCGCACCGTGCCGCGACGATGCCAGTCGTTGATGCGACTCTGCAGAATGCTGTGAAACAGCGGACCCCATTCCTTCTCGTCACGGTCAGCATACTTCTCGACCAGCTTGAACATGGCGTCCTGCACCAGATCCAGCGCATCGTCTGAATGATTGGTGGCGATCTGTGCAATCCGGTACGCCCTACCCTGCACTTCGGCAAGGAACCTGTCGAGTTTGTTCAAGCTGTCCAGTTTGACGCACTCCACTTGTTGTTCAGTCCTGTCGTACAGGCTGACTCGCATGACTGCCCGCCCCGCGAGCGGTATTTCCCTGCAGTGCTCAACGCGCCTGGCAGGCATCGGTTTACCTGGCGAAAGGCGTGGCACCGAGCGTACTGGGAAAAACAATATCCTGAAACCCCCTTGCAATAATTATTGCAAAGCAATAATTTAATAAAACTTAACAGAAATTTTGGAGCCATCCATGACACAAATACTGCTTACCGATCTGGAAAAGGCCAGGCAACTGGCCGGCACCGCCCAGCTGTGCGCCATCGCTGCCCTCGTGTTGATTGCCATCAGTATCGCTCATAGCCTCGGCAGTCCCCTCTGGGGGCTGCTCCTCGAGAGCGACAGCAGCTGGCGTGAGCAATTGCGCGACTTCAGCCTGCTGCTTGTCGGTGCTCTCCCGGCCATCCTGCTGTTCGAGGCGGTACAGCAGCTGAGCCGGGCACTGAAGCACTACGAGAATGGCGAATTCTTCGGCCGCGAGGCGCCGGGCCGGGTGGCCCGGGCAGGTGATCTTGCCGTGCAGGCAATGCTTGCCGCGATGGTGGTGGTGCCCACAGTGACCCGCTGGCTTGATGCCCGTGGTGGCTTCGACCTGCGTCTGGAGCCGGAATTGATCGGCATGCTGGCCTTCGCCCTGTTCATCAGCCTGGCAGGCCGCATCCTGCAGGCAGCGGCAGGTATCAAGGACGAGAACGACGCCTTCATATGAAACGTATCGTGGTTCGACTGGATGTCATGCTGGCCCGACGCAAGCTCAAGGCGCGGGAACTGGCGGAGCAGATCGGCATTACCGAGGCCAATCTGTCCCTGCTGCGCACCGGCAAGGTGAAGGGCGTGCGCTTCGACACGCTGGCCCTGCTGTGCGAGGCTCTGAACTGCACACCGGGTGACCTGCTGGAAGTGGAAGACAAAGCCGCCAACGAGGGCACCGAGACTGTGACGCTATCGCCTTTGCGCATGGAGTGATGAAGGACACTGGCGGCGACACTTGCATCGGCTGTCGAGCTTAGTGGACATCGATACCATCCTCGCGGCCAACCCGGTCAGCGTCTGCGGCATGTACCTGCTACAGGACAGCAGGCAGCAGATCAATGTCTGCGTTGGCAGCAGCTTCTTTGACCTCAGCGCGACGACAAGTTAAGGCTGCCCCGCATCTCCGACTCGTTGTATCAGAAGATGAGTCAATGCGTGTGAATCCGAGCACGCTGTTTCTGGTGGACGAGGTGGACGAGGCCGAAGGGAGTGTGGCCGACGGCCCCGGGCCAGATGTGTCAGAACAAACGCTGCCGCAGCGTCCCCAAGGCGCAGCCTTAACACTCAGGAGCGGTACAGCAGCGTGGTGCCAGTGGACGGTCGCGGCGCGCTTGCCGCGGAGTTGCCTTGCGGGCGACGCGGCTGCGCGGGACGTCCGTTCTTGTCCTGCCGTGCGGACCGCCCTTGCCCCGAGCCCGAACGCGTGGGTTGGGCTGAGCGCGGCGCAGACTGCCCGGAACGCTGACCTTGGACACGGCGTTCACCTTGCCCACGTATCTGTCCCTGCTGCTCAGCCTGTGTGTTGGAATTGCCACGCTCGCGCTGACCCCCTTTGCCGCTGCGCTCGCGATTGCCGCCTTGGGAATTCCCCTGGCTGCGGCGCGGGGATTCACTGCGACCTGGCGCCTTCAAGGGCGCTGCGCGCTCGAAATCCTCGGTGGATTTGAAGCCAATAAGTTCCACGCGGGGAATCGAGCGCTTCAACAGGCGCTCGATATCGCGCAGCATCTTGTTCTCTTCCCCGCACACCAGCGAAATCGCGCGGCCGGCAGCGCCGGCACGACCAGTTCGGCCGATGCGGTGCACATAGTCCTCCGGCACGTTCGGCAGATCGTAGTTGACGACCTGGGGGAGTTGATCGATGTCGATGCCGCGCGCGGCAATGTCCGTCGCGACAAGGATCTGCAGCCTGCCTTGCTTGAAACTCTCAAGCACTTTGGTGCGATGGGCCTGGCTCTTGTTGCCGTGAATGGCGGCCGCGTGGATGCCATCGTCCTCCAGCTGCTTCACCAGCTTGTTGGCCCCATGCTTGGTGCGGCTGAACACCAGCGCCTGATACCAGTCCTGAGTCTTGATGAGGTGCTTGAGCAGCTCGGTCTTGCGGCCCTTGTCGACGATGTAGAGGCTTTGCTCGACCAGTTCGGTGGCCGTATTCAAGGGGGCCACACTGACCTGCACCGGCTCGTTCAACAGGCCGCGCGCCAGCTCCTGGATCTCGGGAGAGAAAGTGGCTGAGAAAAGCAGGTTCTGCCGCTGCTTCGGCAGCCGCGCCAGAATCTTGCGGATGTCATTGATGAAGCCCATGTCGAGCATGCGGTCGGCCTCATCAAGAATCAGGGTGTTCACTTGATCGAACTTCACGGCGTTCTGCTGGAACAGATCGAGCAGACGACCCGGCGTTGCCACCAGAATTTCAACACCGCCGCGCAGCTTCAACATCTGTGGATTGATCTTCACGCCCCCAAACACGACGGCGGAGCGCAGCGACAGATACTTGCCATAGGTTTCGATGCTGTCATGCACCTGGGCTGCGAGCTCTCGCGTCGGGGTCAGCACGAGTGCACGGATGTGATTGCCGCCCGCGCGCGGTTGCAACGCCAGCTTCTGCAGCAGTGGCAGTGTGAAGCCCGCAGTCTTGCCGGTGCCTGTCTGGGCCGAGGCCATCACATCATGCCCCTGCAGAATCGCGGGTATGGCCTGCGCCTGAATGGGTGTGGGTGCGGTGTAGGACTGATCGTGCAGGGCTTTCAACAGCGCGTCGGACAGCCCGAGATTTGCAAAACTCATAAGACTCCTGAAAGTGCCATCAGGCACCTTGATGTTCAATGCACAATGCCGGCCACTCGGGCGGTATTGCCTGCGAACAGAAAAAAAGACAGCCGGGAGCGGCGCAAGCGCAGGCAGCCTTCAGGGAAGGTGCAGGAATCTCGACCGCGGAACAGCGTTGCCATGGATTGTGCGATACACACAGTGCGGCATGCAGTAATTGACACTCAGAGAGGGGACTTTCGCGGCCATGTGCCGGGAGGACCTTGCAATTAACGATGACGCCTTTGGCAGTTCAGCCAAAGCTCAGGCAGTACTCTAACACAGGCAGATGCTGCCACCTAGTGAAGATTTCCCGCGAGCGATATTCAGCCCTGCAACAGCAATTCGCGCAGATCGATGATGGCCGCATTGGCACGCGAGATGTAGTTGGCCATGACCAGCGAATGATTGGCAAACAAACCGAACCCGCCACCATTGAGGATCACAGGGCTGAACACGGTGCGCTGACTGGCCTCGAGCTCACGAATGATCTGACGCACACTCACGAGCGCGTTCTTGTCGCGCAGCACGCTCTCGAAGTCGACCTCGACGGCCTGCAGGAAATGCAGCAATGCCCAGGTGGCACCGCGCGCCTCGTAAAACACATCGTCGATCTGCAGCCAGGGTGTGCGCACAACACGCTGCCCGGGCACTGCCGTGGACTGCACGGCAGCAGGCTCTCCCGCGGTGTCCGTGTTCATCTGCAACTGCCCGACACTGGCGCTCAGGCGCTGCGACAGACTGCCCAGACGCGACTCGACATTCACCAGCCAGCGCGCGAGATTGTCGGCACGCGCATAGAACTGGGCATCCTCGACATCGTTGTCGGCGATGCGCTGCAGATAGGATTCCATTGCTTCAATGGCACGGCGGTACTCTCCCTCGGAGGGCGGGAACAGCCAGCTGTCATTCGGGAAATGGAACTGAGGTTCCACGATCACGAGATCCTCATCCTCGGCTGACTGCGACTGGGAACGACTGAAATTCTCACGAAAAGCCCGCGACAGATCGCGCACCTGCACCAACACGCCAAACTCCCAGTTGGGGATATTGTCGAGGAGTACCCCGGGAGGGGCGACGTCATTGCTGAGGAAACCACCCGGTTTGTCGAGCAGAGTCTGTGCCGCCATGATGAGGCTCGCCGCTGTCGCCGCTCCGGCTACCGGTCTGACGCCGGCCAGCTTCTGCGTGGTCACATCCTGCACCGAGAACGGATCGGGCTCGGCACTGAAGTACACGCCAAGCACCAGGATCACGAGCAGCCAGGCGGCCAGCACGGCAGCAGCCGCCTTGCCGATCAGGCCCAGGGAATGCCACCCTGCCGGAGACGGCAGGCGCGACTTGAGACGATCAAGCAACATGAGCGGACCTCGCAGGCGCGTCAGGCGTCATCGGACGGCATGATCAGGCGGATGGTGGGCGATTCTCCGAGTTCAATATTGCCACGCAGCCGATGGCCTTCCACGGCCGCCTGCATCTGGGCGTAGATCCAGCGCGCCTGGGCGTCATTCGGTGCGGTGATGAGAAAGAAGGCGCCGGACTCACGCGCCTGCACGGCGATGCTGGCCAGTTGGGCGGTCAGCGACTCTGCTCGATTGGCGAGGTCACGGGCGTTCAGGCTGTGTATCACATCCGAGGTCGTCATCGCGGCTTCCAGAGCAGCCCAGGCCGGCGCAATGCCGCCGTGACTGCGATCCACCTCCTCTGCGCGCCGCAGATACGACTTCGCATTGTCGTAAAGCCCCTGGGTGCTCGCCTGCTGCGCGAGCTGCAGGTATTTCCCGACGATGTCCTGAATGCCCTTGAGCGCTGCAGCATTGTCTGGCTCGATGGCGAGCACTCGGGAAAAATAGGCATGCGCGCTGGATTCCGGAGGCGTCAACAGGCGATTCGCGTTGAGCGCCTTGATGCCTTCGTAGTTGAGGTCGGCTATCTGCCGCTGATAACGCAGCTGCGCCTCGAAGGCCGCTTCGGCTGCCGCGATATCGGCGGCAGACGTGTCTTCGACGACGGGTTCAGGCGCCGGTGCTTCCACCACGCGCGCAGGCTGCACGGGCTGACAGCCATTGAGGGCCAACAGCAAGAGCAAGGGCACGAGCGGGACCAGCGCGCCGTCAGGCACTGGTTTGCGCAAGAAAAGAGATGACGGGACTTGCATGGTTTCCTGCTCCTTCACACGGGACCGACTATCTCACTAAGGGGAATGAATCTCAACCAGTCGCCAAGCGCTACAGCAGTGTGGGGAGGCACCACGGCGAGGCCGTCACAATGACTCACGGACGACAACATTGCCGACCCCTGATTGCCGGTCAGCCGCAGTGCCGGCATGCCCTCTGCTGCTCTGTCCACACGCACCCTCAGATACTCCTGACGCACACCCGACTGCGGCAGCGCAAAGTCTGCCGGCAGCTTCCACGGGATCGATGGCTCTACACGCACACCGCCGAGGCGTTCAAGACAAGGCCGCACGATCAGGGCGAAATTCACGATGGCCGAGACCGGATTGCCCGGCAGACCGAAGAATGGCTTGCCCGCAATGCGGCCGCAGGCGAAGGGCTTGCCCGGCTTGATCGCCAGCTTCCACAGGGTCAGCTCGCCAGCGCGCTCCAGGGCATGGCGCACATGATCTTCCTCGCCTGCCGAGACACCGCCACTGCTGATGATGCAGTCGGTGTTCTGAGCTGCGGCGCGCAGGGCTTCTTCCGTCGCCGCGAGGGAGTCAGGCACGATGCCGCAGTCCAGAATCTCGTGACCCAGACTGCGCAGCAGGGCCCGCAGCGTGTAGAAATTCGAATTGTAGATCTGCCCCGGGGCCAGTAGCTGCCCGGGGCGGACCAGCTCGTTACCCGTGGTTAGCAGTGCGACTCGCAACGGCGTGCGTACCTCCACCCAGGCCATGCCGACGCCGGCCAACATGCCGACATCCGGCGCCCGCAGTCGGTGACCGGCCTCGAAAAGGCGGGACCCGCGCTGCACATCACTGCCGGCGCGACGCACGTTCTCGCCAGCCGCGACGGGTTGCACAATGCGCAGCTCGTCGCCTTCGCGCACGCAGTTCTCCTGCATGACCACGGCGTCGGCACCCAGTGGCAATGGCGCGCCCGTGAAGATACGGGCAACCGTGCCCTGTGCAAGTGCCTCAGCCTCGCTGCCGGCCACGATCCTCTGGGAGACTCGCAACGGGGCGTCCTGCGGTGCCGAGCTGTCGAGGGCGTAACCGTCCATGCCACTGTTGTCGTAACCCGGCACGTCGATGGGTGCATCCACGGCCTGGGCCAGGACGCGGTTCGCCGAGCGCTTGATGGCCACAGTTTCCGTGCCGGCCACCACCTCCATGTCTGCCAGCAGACGGGTCAGGGCTTCTTCGATGGAGGTCAGGCGGGCACCAGGGGCAGCGGACATCGGGTCAATCCTCTTCGGTCGCTCCGCCGGGGCGGGGCTTGTAGTAACTCTTGATCAGGTTCTGCAGATTGCCATGCCACGACCGCTGCTTGATGCCGAAGGTATCGAATATCTTCTTCGTTGCCAGGGTGGTGTTGACGATCTCGGGCGGATCTACTCGCTGCAGGTTGAGGCTCAGGTGATCGAGCAGGCGGTAGATACTCTCGTCGTGCTGGGCGGCAAGCTTCAGCACATGCTGCACGAATTCGCTCTCGCGCTTGGTCTCCAGCCCGCAATAGTGGTAGATACCCCAGACATTGGCGTGACAGTCGATCTGATGCGCAATGGCCACCAGTACGCGCGCCACATCTTCCACCGGCGTCGGGCTGAACTTGCGACGCAGAACATTCACCGCGCCTTCGTTGTCCCTCGCCTCACGGATCCAGCGCCGGATGTGTTCATCCTGACCCGCTCCGAAGATCCAGCCCGAGCGCACGATCACATGCCGGTGCAGGCTGGCCGAGATGGCTTCCTCGCCCCGCAGGGAGCTGGCACCGTAGACGCCGAGCGGCTTCACCACATCCTGCTCGTTGTAACCAAGCTTCTTGTCACCGTTGAACACATAGGCCGTGGAGAGATGCAGCAGGGGAATGGCCAGATGATCGCAGACCTGGGCGATGACCGAGGGCTGTTCATGGTTGATGAGCTCGCACTGCGCCGGCTGCCGCTCAGCTTCCCTGACGGCCAGCTGGCTGCCCGCATGGAAGGAGGAAAGATTGATGACCTGATCGGGTTCCGCCTGAGTGATCAGCTTGGCGAGACCGAGAGAATCGCGAGGGTCAGTGCGTCCGGGCTCCAGGGCCACGTAGCTGACACCCCTTGCCTGAAACTGTTTAAGCAGTTCTTTGCCGACCGCACTTTCGGCCCCGAAGACTAGTGGCTTCACCTTGCCTGTTGACCTTGCATCACAACCCTATGTCGCTTAGAACGGGATATCGTCATCGAAGTTGTCGAAACCGGCTGGCGGTTGCGATCCCGGGCGCGCGGGCGTCTGAGCGGCTTCGCGAGGACGGGTGTTGCCGTACTGTGCCGGCACTTCCTGGCCAAACTGGCTGTCGTAGTGAGTGTCGTTCATGCCACCGGTCTGGCCGCCGCGGGAGTCGAGCATCTGCATCTCGTTGGCGACGATCTCGGTGGCATAGCGCTTGATGCCGTCCTGTTCCCAGGAACGCGTGCGCAGGCTGCCTTCGATGTAGAGCTTGGACCCCTTGCGCACGTACTCGTTGACGATCTCGGCAAGACGGTTGAAGAACACCACGCGGTGCCATTCCGTCTTTTCCTGCTGGGCGCCGGTGTTCTTGTCCTTCCACGTTTCACTGGTGGCCAGCGTCAGGTTGGTGACAGCACCGCCACTGGGCAGGTTCCGTGTCTCCGGATCCGCACCGCAATTGCCCACCAGAATTACTTTGTTCACGCCTCTGCTCGCCACGATTGTCTCCTCGTTGTGCCCTTCGCGGTGTCTGCCCGCACCTGTCGCCGCCGTGTCATACGGCGGGCCGGTAGTCTAACGCAAGCATAGCATCAATAGAAACGCACGCCTCGGGCTTTGCTCTGGGCTGCGGACTTGATCATAATCCCGGGCTGACTTTTCGTCGTCACGGCACGTGCCCGGAGTTGTATGAACCAGATCATTGTGCGAGGGGCACGTACCCACAACCTCAAGAATCTGCATGTCAGCATTCCCCGCGACAAGCTCGTGGTGATCACCGGCCTGTCCGGTTCCGGCAAGTCGTCTCTGGCTTTCGACACGCTCTATGCGGAAGGCCAGCGCCGCTATGTCGAGTCCCTGTCGACCTATGCGCGGCAGTTCCTGTCGATGATGGACAAGCCCGATATCGATCACATCGAGGGCCTGTCGCCTGCCATCTCCATCGAGCAGAAGTCCACCTCGCACAACCCGCGCTCCACCGTCGGCACCATCACCGAGATCCACGATTATCTGCGCCTTCTCTTCGCCCGCGTGGGCGATCCGTACTGCCCGACACATCACAGGAAGCTGCAGGCGCAGACCGTGAGCCAGATGGTCGATCAGGTGCTGGCCCTGCCCGAGGGCACCCGCTTCATGGTGCTGGCGCCCCTGGTGCGCGAACGCAAGGGTGAGCACCTGCATGTGTTCAGCGAGCTGAAGAGCAACGGGTATATCCGTGCGCGCGTCAACGGCCTCGTGACGGAGCTGGAATACCCCCCCGAGCTGGAAAAGAACAGGAAGCACAGCATCGAGGCCGTGATCGACCGCCTCAAGGTGCGTGCCGACATCCAGCAGCGACTGTCCGAAAGTTTCGAGACCGCCCTGCAGCTGGCCGACGGTCTCGCCGTGGTGGCCTTCATGAACGAGGATGGCTCGGCATCCGCGCAGGAAGAGCTGCTGTTCTCCTCGCGCTTCGCCTGCCCTCTGTGCGGCCACAGCATCAGCGAACTGGAACCGCGGCTGTTTTCCTTCAACAATCCTGCTGGCGCCTGCAGCAGCTGCGACGGGCTCGGAGTGAAGCAGTTCTTCGACGAGAAACGGGTGGTCACCGATGATTCGCTCAGCCTTGCCGAAGGCGCGATTCGCGGCTGGGACAGGCGCAATTTCTATTACTTCCAGATGCTCACCTCGCTGGCCAATCACTATGGCTTTGCACTGGACACGCCTCTGTGCGAGTTGAGCCCGCAACATCGCGACATCATCCTGCGCGGCAGCGGCAGCGAAGAGATCGACTTTCAGTTCCTGAACGAGCGTGGCGACACGCACACGCGACGCCACCGCTTCGAAGGCATCCTGCCCAACATGGAGCGGCGCTATCACGAGACCGAGTCGAGCATGGTGCGCGAGGATCTGGCGCGCTTTCTCAGTTCGCAGCCATGTCCCGATTGTGAGGGCACGCGACTGAAGCCGGCAGCGCGCAGCGTCTACATCGAAGGCATGAACCTGCCCGGCGTCTCGGCCATGACCATCAGTGACGCGGCCGCCTACTTCCACGCGCTGGTCCTGCACGGGGCGCGCGCCACCATCGCCGAGAAGATTCTCAAGGAATTGCAGGAGCGCCTGCGCTTTCTGATCGACGTGGGTCTGAACTACCTGAGCCTGAGCCGCAGCGCCGATACCCTGTCGGGCGGCGAAGCCCAGCGCATCCGCCTGGCCAGCCAGATTGGGGCTGGTCTGGTGGGGGTGATGTACATCCTGGACGAACCCTCCATCGGCCTGCATCAGCGCGACAACGACCGTCTGCTGCGCACACTCTTTCATCTGCGCGACATCGGCAACACGGTCATCGTGGTAGAACACGACGAGGACGCCATTCGTCACGCCGATCACATCATCGACATCGGCCCCGGGGCCGGGGTGCATGGCGGACAGATCGTGGCCCAGGGCACGCTGCAGGACATCCTCGCCTCGGAGCAGTCCATCACCGGCCAGTACCTGGCCGGCCACCGCCGGATCGATGTGCCGGCGCAGCGCACGCCCGTGAATCCGCGCAAGCTGCTGCAGTTGCTGGGGGCCAGTGGCAACAACCTGCAGCAGGTGGATCTGCGGATTCCGCTCGGCCTGCTCACCTGCATCACGGGCGTGTCGGGCTCGGGCAAGTCGACCTTGATCAACTCCACGCTCTACCCACTGGCTGCCACGGTGCTCAACGGCGCCACGACTCTCAGCCCTGCCGCGTATCGCGCCATCGAGGGGCTGGATCAGCTCGACAAGGTGGTAGACATCGACCAGAGCCCCATCGGTCGCACGCCACGCTCCAACCCGGCCACCTACACCGGCATCTTCGCGCCGGTGCGCGATCTGTTCGCCGGCACTCAGGAAGCGCGCTCGCGCGGCTACAAGAGCGGCCGCTTCAGCTTCAACGTCAAGGGCGGGCGCTGCGAAGCCTGTCAGGGCGATGGCGTGGTGAAGGTGGAGATGCATTTTCTGCCGGATGTCTATGTGGCCTGCGATGTCTGTCACGGCAAGCGCTACAACCGCGAGACGCTGGAAGTGAAGTACAAGGGGCGGAACATCTGTGAAGTGCTGGAGATGACCATCGAGGATGCGCGCGAGTTCTTCGACGCCGTGCCCGCCATTGCGCGCAAGCTGCAGACTCTGATCGAGGTGGGACTGTCGTATCTGTGCCTGGGCCAGGCGGCGACCACGCTCTCCGGCGGCGAGGCACAGCGGGTCAAGCTGGCCAGGGAGCTGTCCAAGCGTGACACCGGCCAGACGCTCTACATCCTCGACGAACCCACCACCGGCCTGCATTTCGAGGACATCAAGCAATTGCTGGCCGTGCTGCACCGACTGCGCGATGACGGCAACACCATAGTGGTGATCGAGCACAATCTCGACGTCATCAAGACGGCCGACTGGGTGGTGGACCTCGGGCCAGAAGGCGGCAACGGCGGTGGCCGCATCATCGCCGAGGGCACGCCGGAAGAGGTGGCCCGCCACCCGGACTCGCACACCGGCCGCTACCTCGCACGCCTGCTGGTCTGAGGCCGGGACGTCTCAGCGACAGCTGAAGTTGCTGGCCACCCAGTTGGCCGGCGAGTCCTGGCCACCCGCCGGCCCTGTGTAGACCGCCTGTTGCGGCCAGGGACACAGCGGTCGCTCGTTGTCGACCACGCCGTTGCTGCTGTGCGTCGCGATGATGCTCTGTGGCGCCGTGCCGTTCTCGACCCAGTCCACCAGCGCGTCCAGTTTGTCCCAGGTGTTCGGACCGGGGCCGCCGCCGCAGTGCCCCATGCCCGGCGCCAGGAACAGCCGGGTGCTCTCCCCCGCTGCCTGCCGATCCCCGTCAAAGCTTGCCGCCAGCATGGCATCGAAGTACTGCACCGTCGCCTTTGCCGATGACAGGGAGTCACTCCAGCCGTGATACAGCAGCAGCTTGCCGCCCTCGTCCTGCAGGAAGCGACGCAGGTCCGGGTCAGTGGCGTCCATCAGTTCCTGCATGAGTGACGCCTTGCCCTGCGCCAGATCATGGATGTCGAAGTCGAGCCACGAGAACTGCGGCAGCACGGCGTTGCGGCCGGGCACATGGGTGGGATTGCTCAGATCGGGCACCGTCATGCCCGGGTCCTCTTCGTAGAACAGATAGTTCACGTGATCGCCGGCCGGCCCCACCAGCATGGTCGGGGCATTGCGATTGCGTGCGGACGGCACATAGAGGTTGATCCATTCCAGTTCCGAGCCCAGCGCCTTGCCGGGATAGAGCACATTGCCGGCAGCATCGAGCGGCCCGCTGTAGAAATCGACCACGCTCTGCAGCTGCGCGGGCGTGAAGCAGGCATCGCTGCTGCTTCCAGCCGGGCATTGCAGATCCGCCAGGTCACGCCGTGGCTCGAAGTCGCAGCTCAGGGGATTGCCGAGCACGCCATCGCGAATGCCGTCGTTGGCATCGCAGCGCTGCAGCACCCGCTCGTTGAGCGTCTGCAGCAGCTTCACGCTGTCGAAGCTGCCATCGCCATCGGTGTCCACTGCCAGATTGCCGGCAAAGTTGTCCTTGAACAGACGCTGCAGCCACCACACGCCGGCGGCGTTCATGGCCTGGTAGTAGTTCACTGGCGCACCGGCCACGATGCCGTCGAAATCCTCCGGGAAACGCTGGGCCTCCATCAGGCCCTGACGCCCGCCCGTGGAACAGCCCTCGAAGTAGGAATAGCTCGGCTGCGTGCTGTAATAGCGCTCGGCCAGCGCCTTGCCGGCGCGGGTGGTGAGATGGACCGAGCGGTAGCCGAAATCGATCTCGGACTGGCGGTTGTTGTAGCCGAACAGCGAGCCCGGTTCCGTGACATTGTCGTGACCGGTATTGCTGTTGGCCACGGCATAGCCCTGCGCCAGACGCTGGTCGGCGAAGTCCAGATCGCCATCCTTGCCGCCGTCACCCCACATCAGAAACCGCGCATTCCACTGCGAGGGCAGCGGCAGCTGGACGTGGTAGTGGGTCGACGGGGCGATCAGGCCGCGCACGTAGCAATAGGCCGGCACCGACTCGGTGGCGGGCATGATGCGGGCAGAAAGGATGGTCAGGTCGGGCAACTGCTGCAGGGCTGCACAGGCCTCGGCATCACTGGCCGAGACCTCGGGGGTCTGCGCCTGCACAGTCAGTGCGAACAGGCTGGCGGCGAGAGCGGTACACAGGCGCAGGGCGGGGCTTCGGGAGGGCGTTCTTGTCATTGGTTTGCTCCGGAAAAAAGGCTGTCGGCCTGCAGCCTATCACTGCCGGCGCGACAGCAGAAAGTCTTTCGCTAAGCACGGCGGCTTAGGCAAGCTTCGAGCCAGAATTACAAATTCTTTGAATTCATGCACTTGTCAATCCACCCGCGGTTGGCAAGGCGAAGTTTCCCAAGAATCAGCGTGTTCTCGCCGCGTCTGAGGTCTTGGCGACCGCGGCGTCTTTTCGTACCGCTGTGCAAGAATATGCCCGCTGCCCGGGTCACAGCCTCGAGTCCCCGGCCCCTCAGGCTCTGGCCGGCACACGATCACAACAACAAGGAAATCCCCAATGCACACACCCAAGACCTTCAAGCGACGGCTCGCCGTCCTGCTGACCTCCTCGACTCTCCTGTTCGGCGCTCAGGCCTTCGCGCAAAACGAACCGCCCGCCACCCCGCCTGCCGACTGGGGGCCCGTGTCGATCAACCTGGAAGAGATCAAGTACCCCTATCCCGTGAGCTTCCTGCACCGCGAGCTGTACGGCCAGGACGTGCGCATCGCTTACATGGACGTCATGCCCAGCGGCCAGCCCAACGGCATGACCGTGGTGCTGCTGCACGGCTCCAGCTACTACGGCTTCTACTGGGAACACACCATCAAGGCGCTGAGCGAGTCGGGCTATCGCACGATCACCATCGACCGCCTCGGCTGGGGCAAGTCTTCCAAACCCATCATTCCATATGACGTCAATCTGCACGCCTCCAACGTGAATGCGATTCTGGAAAAGCACGGCATCGAGAAAGTGGTGATTGCCGGTCACTCCCTGGGCGGCCGCCTGGCCAGCAATTTCGCGCACATCTATCCGGACAAGACCTCGCACCTGATCATGGTGAATCCCATCGCGCTGAATGATTCCGATCGCGGGCGTCCCTGGAGCGAGCCGAGCCCCGGCGATGCCGAGCCGGACCTGCAGGCGGTGTATGAACAGAACCTGCGTCAGGAGCAGAACCGCATCGTGGACTGGAAGCCGGAATACATGGAGCACGTGCGTATCCGTTATGGCTTCGCGTTGAGCGGTGAGTACCACCGCCTCAACCTGGTGCGTTCCATGAACAGCGGCCTGACGGCACAGCCGGTGGACGCGTTCTGGCCCAAGATCAATGTGCCGGCGTTGCTGATCGGCGGCGCCGAAGACGGCCCGAACTACCCGGATGCCACCCAGCGCGCAGTGGACCTGCTGCCCCAGGGCGAGCTGTACATGATCCCCAATGTCGGTCACAACCCGCATCTGGAAAGCCCGGACATTCTCAACCGCGAGATCCTGCGCTTCATCGACGGCAACACCTGAGTCCCCGTCCCGGCACTTGGCCAAGCGCAAAGTGCCGGGTCTCCCCACAATTGCCGCCTTTCCTGCCCTGCGTCAAACACGCGGCATTTGCCGCTCGCAATCCTTTGCGGCTGCCGTGCTGATCGAGCCAGCAGCGTGCGCTGGCGGTCCGGCCATGAATACCCGCGATGACCGGCGCAGCGATCTGTTGGTGAATCTGGACTGCATCGCGGCCATCGACATCACGATCCGCGAGCGCACTGGCGGCAAGTTTGTCTTTCGCTGCAGCGCACAGCCAGTTTGCCGAGCAAGTCTCATGTCGGCGCTCGATTCCAGCGCTTGATGGCAGCCCAGGTTGAGATGTCGACGCGATGCAAGCAGGCTTCGGCGAAATTGCAGCTGCTCGCGGCGGTCTGGAAACCATTGGTTCTCACTGAGCGACGGCCTGCACCCGCACGGTCAGGGAGACCTCGGTCGCGCCGGCCTCGGCCACGGGGGCAGCCATCTCGGCAACGGCATCGAACGCCACGCCACGCGCCATCATCATGGGCTGGGCGTAACCCATGGCGGTGTCCACATCGAGCACGGCGATGTCCACGTCAGTCTTGCCCAGCGCGCGGGCAGCACGCTCGGCGTTGGCCGTGGCACGAGCAATGGCGCTCTCCATCAGCGAGTCGCGCACCGCGTCGGCGCGGGCCGTGCTGAGAGTGTACTGCAGCTCGCTCATGACGAAACCCTGTGCCTGAATCTCGCCGGCCAGCGCCAGCACCCGCGCGGCATCCTGCGCTTCCAGCGTGATGGACTGGGAACCGCGCCACACCTCGTTGTTGCGGCCGCCCTGGGGCGAGGTGCTGTCCTGATAGACACTGTAGTAGCCGGTGGACACCTTCACCGCCTGCTCATCCTCAGCTGTCTCCAGCGCCTGCGCCATGGCGGCATTGATCTCGCTCTGCAGCACGGCCGGGTCGCGGTGGTCGCGCTCCACGCGCAGGGTGGCGATCAGGGTGTCCTGCTCCACCTGCACGCGCTCGGTCACCGACAGCGTGATCAGGGTCTGCCCCTCGGGCAGCAGGTTGATGTTCTGGGCACTCGCGGCCAGCGGCAGCGCGAGCAGGGGAATCAGGGGCAGGGGCAGAAGGCGGCGCATCGAAGGGCTCCAGATGACGGGTAAGTACTGATTGGGTCGCCGCCAGTATGGCGAAAGTTTGCCTGAATGGCAGAGCATTCGTGTGCACGCTGGCGTGGCAATCGCGGCAGGGCTGCTATAGATTGCCGCCATGAACGCCGCCCCCCGCATCACTCGCCTGGGCGAAGACGCCCTGCTGTGCTTCTTCACGGCTCCCGACGACACGGTTCCTCCCCTGCCCGTGCAGCAGGGACTGTGGCAGCTGTGTCGCCTGCTGGAGGCCGAACGCGCGTCACTGCAGCTGCGGGAAATCGTGCCGGGCATGGGCAATCTGCTGCTGCGCTGGAACCGCCCGCCCGACGACCCCTGCCCTTTCACAGCCCTGCAGGCACGGGTGCTGGCCCTGTGGGCGGCTTGCTCCGAGGCACCGCCAACGGGGCGCCTGGTAAGGATTCCCGTGCGTTACGGCGGCGAGGCCGGCCCCGATCTGGAGGAGGTTGCCCGCCATTGCGGCCTGAGCCCGGCCGAGGTCATCACACTGCACAGCCAGACCCGCTACGCCGTCTATTGTCTGGGGTTCCAGCCAGGCTTCGCTTACCTGGGCGGGCTGGACCCACGCCTGCACACGCCGCGTCGAGACACCCCCCGCCTGGCCATTGCAGCGGGCTCCGTCGCCATCGGCGGCAGTCAGACGGGCGTCTACCCGCTGAGCACTCCCGGTGGCTGGCAGGTGATCGGCCACACGTCGCTGCCGCTGTTCGACCCGGCTACTGAGACTGGTGCACTGCTGCAGCCCGGCGACACGGTGCGCTTTGTGCCCGTGCAGGAGGCGACATGAGCCAGACGCACGCCCTGGCCACCATCGCGGTGCTGCGCGCCGGCGCGCTGTGCAGCGTGCAGGATCTCGGCCGCCACGGGCGCCGCCACCTGGGCATCAGCCAGTGTGGCGCCATGGACACACTGGCACTGCAACAGGCGAATCTGCTGCTGGGGAATCCCCCCGGGGCGGCCGGGCTGGAACTGAGCCTGGGCCCGGTACAGCTGCTTTTCCCCCAGGCCACGTGGATTGCGTTGACCGGCGTGGACTTCGGTGGCCGCCTGCAGACACCGGAAGGGGGCGATGCGGCCGCGTTGAGCGGCCATCCGCTGCACATCCCGGCCGGTGCCGTGCTAAGCCTGACACGCCCCGCATTGCCCGGCGCGCGGGGCTATCTGGCGGTGGCTGGCGGCATCGATGTGCCCCGGGTGCTCGGCTCCCGCAGCACGGATCTCAAGGCGGGCTTCGGTGGTCATGCGGGGCGCGCCCTGCAGGCGGGGGATGTGCTGCCTGTCGGCCTGCCTGCGTCGACGCCAGCCACAGAGCGGCGAGGCGTGCGCGGTATTGCCCCCACCCACGTACTGCGCGCCCTGCCCGGGCCGGACTACGAACGCTTCACGCCGGCCTCCCACACCGGCTTCTGGCGGCAACCCTGGCGCGTCAACGCCCAGAGCAATCGGATGGGCCTGCGCCTGAACGGCGTTCCCCTGGCGCTGCACAGTGCGGTCAACCTGCTGTCGGCGGGGGTATTGCCGGGGGATGTGCAGGTGCCTGCAGACGGCCTGCCCATTGTGCTGGGCGTGGACTGTCAGACCACGGGCGGCTATCCGCGCATCGCCAGTGTGATCCAGGCGGATCTGTGGCAGCTGGCACAGCTGTCGCCCCTGACCTCGGTGTATTTCCAGCCCGTCACGCACGCTGTCGCCCGGGATGCCATGCAGCGGAGGATGTCCTACCTGCTCAGGCTGGCCGAGCGACTTGACGCAGAGGCGATTGCGCATCGCCATGGCCATGGCAGCCACCCGAGTCAGAGATCCTTCCCGAAAGACAATGAGTAGCGACTGAAGCGTCTATGCACTATTCTCGCGCGCAATTGACTTCTGGCGAGCAAGCCATGCGCATCGATCTGAACGCCGATCTTGGTGAAGGCTCGCCACATGACCAAGAGCTCCTGAAACTCATCAGCTCGGCCAGCATCAGCTGCGGCGTGCACGCGGGCGATGCCGACACCATCGCGAGCGCTATCGGTCACGCGCTGGCCCAGGGTGTCAGAATCGGAGCACATCCATCGTTTCCCGATCGTCAGCATGGTGGCCGCAGGGCCATGCAGCTGCCCTTTGCTCAACTTCGCTATCACTTGCTTTACCAGCTCGGAGCCCTGGACGCATTGCTGCGGGCACAGGGCGGCCGGCTTTGCCATGTCAAGCCCCATGGCGCTCTCTACAATCGGGCCGCCGAAGATCGTCAGCTGGCGCAGGACCTGGTGCTGATTATCCAGGAATTCGACGCCTCTCTGTCGCTGGTGGGACTGGCAGGGAGCGAAATGCTCCATGCCGCCCGTCAGGCGGGCATGCATTTTCGTGCCGAGGCCTTTGCTGACAGACGCTACACCAGCGCCGGCACGCTGCTGCCGCGCAGCGATGCACGCGCGCTGATCCACGACCCACAGGAGGCGCTGGCCCAGTCACTGGAAATCATCACGGATGGCTTCGTCACGGCGGTGGATGGTGCCCGCGTGCCAGTGGCGGCCGACACACTGTGCTTGCATGGCGACACGCCCGAAGCGCTGGTGTTAGCTCGGACGCTGCGCGCCGCCTTCACTGCGGCAGGAATCGAGATCAAAGGCTGAGGGAGCGTGCCCACGCCCCTGCCCTCGTCAAATCTTTCCCACCATCCGCGTCAGAATGGCCTGAAACTCGGCCTGGCTCATGTCTACTTTCTCAAGCACCCGCCCATAGAGGGTGATGGTGGGCACATGGCGGCCCTTGAAGTCCTGCTGCGCCTGCTGCAGGCAGTAGAGCACCATGCGCTCCTTGCGCGTGAGGCCGTCGCGGACGTCGGGAATGAGGTCTTCCAGGGGGATGATCACCATGCCGTGGCGTCCAGTGTTGGGTGACGCGATTGAAACATCCGGCATGACTCAGCACCAGTCGGGACCCTCGGGATCAGGGCAAAACAGCTGCCAACGCCAACATCAGCGACACCGCATCCCGCCGACCTCATTCGCGCACGCAGACTTCGGAGGGTCCGAACGTCACCCATTGATTGATGCAGCGCGGCACCTCGTCCTGTTGGTGACTGACGAAGACTATCTGCGTCGCTGTGGTGCTCGCGATGCGATCGACAATAGCCAGAATGAGAGTTCGATAATGATCATCCAGACCAACGCAGGGCTCATCAAGGATCAGGATGGCCGGGTACTTGACCATGGCGCGGGCGAGCAGCACGAGGCGCTGTTCCCCGAAGGAGAGCTGGTGATAGTGTTCTGCGGCTAGAGCGGCGATCCCGAAGGCCTGCAACCAGGCACGCGCCGCGCCCTGTTCACTGGCACCACTGTCATCGTACAGGCCGACAGAGTCGAAGAACCCGGACACCACGACATCCAGCACGCGCCAGCCCCGGGTGTAGCGATTGTGCAGTTCATTGGAGACGAGACCAAAGCGAGCCTTGACCTCCCATACCGTCTCGCCGCTGCCGCGCCTGCGACCGCACACGCGCACATCCTGACCGTAGGCTTTGTGATTCTCGCCATTGAGCAGGCTGAGCAACGTGGACTTGCCGCACCCATTCGGCCCGCTGACCACAGCATGCTGTCCTCGGCGCAAGGTCCAGGTGAGGTGTTCGAAGACCGGCTTGTCGGAATAGCCTGCGCTGACATCGCGCAAATCCAGCAGCGGCACATCTGCCGCTGGCAGCGGCAGGTGGCGGCCGGGCAGTGGCGGCGGCAGACTTGCGGGAATTGCCACCTTCGGCTGGCGGCATGCCAGGAACGCGGGCGATGCGCGCACGGGGGCAATCGCCCCCAGCGCCCGGACGCTCAGAGCCTCCATCAACAGCATATGGGTGATACCGGGCAGGATGTCGCGCTCGCGCCGAGTCAACAGCAAGGTACAGGTGTCCGACCCCATGCCCTGCACGATGGCCTGCTGCACAGCGGCCCGGGAATCCTGATCCACGCTCTCCAGCGGGTCATCAAGAATCAACAGGACGGGCGCCTTGAAGAGTGCCCGGGCCAGCAGCGCCTTGCGCGTCTGCCCGGATGAAAGGTAACGGATGCCGCGCGCCTGCAGAGTCCGCAACCCAAGTGTCTCCAGAAGGGCTTGCAGTCGAGCCTCCTGTGCCGGCGACAACTGCTGCCCTGCGCTGACGAGTGCATGGACGCTGGTGCCCTGGTCCAGAGCACTGGGAGTGTACTCGCTGATGTCGTGACGGTTGTCCAGCGCCACAAGCGCCTGCTGCTCTTCGAAGGACACGAAACAGACATCGCGCCGCGGATCCAGCCCCGGCGCCCAGTGCAGGTGTTCGGTGCCGGTCAGCAGTTGGCCGCACAGCAGTCGCGCCAGCACTGACTTGCCTGATCCATTGCCACCGAACAGACACCAGTGCTCGCCCCGGTGCAGAGTGAAACCGGGCACACGAAGCACGTGGCGGCTGCCAAGGCGGCATACGGCATCGTCCACAGCCAACACGCGTGCCCGCTCTGCCCTGTTGCTCTGCGCCATACACTCAGTCCGTGAGCGTCTGCGCGACAATGGCCTTGAACTTGTCGCCCAGCGCGTGAGCTCCGGACGGTTCGATCTGCAGCATGAGGACAGCGATCGTGTCAGTTTCCGGGTCAGCCCAGGCAAACGTGCCCAGCGAGCCGACCCAGCCGAACTCGCCATTGTTCACGCTGAAGGGACTTTTCGCGGCGTCTATCACGACCATGTAGCCATAGCCCCAGCCGCGATCCAGAATGCGGCTCTGCGGGGACATGCCTATCGGCAGCAGTGCAGGGGCGATGTGATTGCGGGTCATCTCGGAAACGCCGTCACTGGACAACACGCGCACACCGTCCAGCTCGCCGCCATTGAGGAACATCTGCAGCAGCCGCAGATAGTCCGGCACGGTGCTGACCAGCCCTGCAGATCCCTCTTTCAAGGGGGGGTCCTGAGTGATCGGCACGTCCATTTCCGGTTGCCTGCGCAACGGCCCGCCATCGCGGGGCACCTGGTAGATGCGTGCCAGACGCTCGACTTTGTCCGGCGGTACAAAGAAGGCTGTGTCTACCATTTGCAGCGGGCCGAGGATGTGCTCCTGAAGATAGGTATCAAAGGGCTGTCCGGTGACAATCTCGATGACGCGCCCCAGCACCGTAGTGGATTCGCTGTAGACCCACACCGTGCCGGGATCGCCTACCAGGGGGACAGCAGCGACCTTCTCAACGAACTGTTCCAGCGTGTCGGCGCGCGAGCGCACAGCGCGGCTCTGGTACAAGGCGCGATCGCGATGGCTCAGACCGCCGATATTCAGCAGCAGGTCGCGCAGCGTGATGGCCCGTGCAGGTGGTCGCACCGGACTGTTGTCCGGGTCTTCCGGGTTCACGAACACCGGCGTCTCCGCGAAGCTGGGAATGTAGTCGGCCAGGGGATCATCCAGGGAAAGGCGTCCCTGTTCTGCCAGTTGCATCACTGCCAGAGAAGTGATGGCTTTGGTCATGGAGCGGATCTGGAAGATCGAATCATCCCGCATCGACTGGCCGGCCTCGATGTCCTGCCAGCCCAGGCTCTGCAGGTAGACCACCTTGCCATGACGCATCACGCCGGCCACGAGGCCCGGCACACGGCCATCGTCGACATGCTGGCGCAGCATGGTCTCCAGCAAACCAAACCGCGCCGAGGACATGCCGACTTCCTCCGGTTGCGCCTGGGGAAGTGCCGGGGACTGCTGCGCCAGCGCGCAGACGCCGGCAAGGAGCAGTGAGCCGGACAGGGCAACGCGGACGAGCAAGGGAAAGAAGCCAGGATTCTGGCGAATGTCATGGCGCATGGGACGGCCTCTGTTTCTTGTTATGAGCGAGCGCGCGGCGACCGCACGGCTGGTGGGATGATAAGCGCTTTGCCGCCAAAGACAAATCGGCGGAACGCCGTTTGCCGGCGTCGGCGCACTTGCAGGATGCAGGCAACAGGTTCAGGATAGCCGCCGCTGTTGCTCCGCCTCTCCTGCGCGCAGGTCCGGACTCGGAGCTGCACTACAGGCTGACCAGATTCGTTTTCACACATTGCAGGGCAATGTCCGGACTGGCAAGGCTCCCACCCAACCAGAGGAGGTGTTTGCATGAAGCATTCATTGAACAAGATCGTTGCAGGCTTGATGGTTTCCGGTGCACTGGCGGGTTCCGCCCAGGCAGCGGAGTTTGTGCGCTATGAACAGAATGGCACGGTGTCCTGGGGCGAACTGGTCGACTCGACCATTCACCAGCTCAGCGATGCACCCTATCTGGGTGGCACGCGCACAGGCACCACGGTGGCCGAGTCTGCCGTGACCCTGAAGGCGCCGGTTGATCCGCAGCTGGTCGTGATGACCGCGCTGAACTTCCGCAGCCACATCACCGGCGAGCCGGCAGAGTACCCCGGCCTGTTCATCGTGCCGGCCAACTCCATCATCGGCCCGAACGAGAACATGGTCATCCCCGTCGATTCCAACAACTTCCACTACGAAGCGGAAGCGGTGATCGTCATCGGCAAGCGTGCCGACAATGTCTCCGTGGAAGATGCCTCCGACTACATCTTCGGCGTGACCGCCGGCAACGACGGCAGCGCCCGTGACTGGCAGTCCGCTGACCTGCAGTGGACCCGAGCCAAGGGCAGCAAGACCTTCAACGCCGTCGGCCCGACTCTGGTCACCGGCATCGACCCGAACAATGTGCAGATCGAAGGGCGTCTGAACGGCACTGCCGTGCAGGGCGAGAACACCTCCGACATGCTGTTCAACTTCGATTACATGGTGAGCTACATCTCCCGCTACTTCGTGCTCGAGCCAGGCGACCTGGTCTGGTCCGGCACCATGGGCACCACACGTCAGCTGAACCATGGCGATGTGTATGAAGTGGAAGTCGAGGGCGTGCCCGTTCTGCGTACCCCTGTCATCAAGGCTGGTCAATAACCTGGATTCGCTTTCGGGTCGAAAAAATGGGGAAGTGGCTTGCGCTACTTCCCCATTTCTTTTGGGGGGTTGTTTGCGGTGTCAAAGTTTGACTGTGCTGCACAGCATCAGGGTGCAGCGCTTACGAAGATGCTCTGATCTACATATTTCCAGCGGACAGCGCCGAAGAACATCTCATCCCAACTCTGGTCGCCCCAGGGCACTGAACGTGCCGGGTCGGGGTTGGCCTTGTTCTGAGTGGAATTGTCGAACGCTCCCGTCGCCACGATCTTGGTACCGGCCGGAACGAATCGAGGTTCCGCCATTTTGTACTCGATCTGCCAGTTGTAATTGTAGTTTGCGATATTGATCAACTCTTCCACTTTGCCATCCGGGTAGTGTGCCGCGAACCTCATGCTCTTGCCCCGGAAGTGCATGTGCGGCAGAAAACTGTGCACGTAGGCATCATGTTCGATCGTGATGCTCTGCTGCTGCTCGAAGTGCGGAGCGTAGGGCGGAATATTGGTCCACCCCTGCGGGAATATGCAGGCACAGGCACCGGATTGGCGCTCCTCGGGAATTTGATCGTCAGGGTAGAACCAGATTCCAATTTCGCTTGCATCAACGGTCTCTCGCCCGGTAGTCGTATAGTGCAACTGCAGTCCAAGCATGGAGCCGGCCTTGAGCAACCCTCCCGTATTTGGCTCCTCCACATGAGGCTCAGCGCCGGGAATGTAAGGCGTGATATGAGCCACGTTCGGGTCTGTCGCACCCAGAAATCCGCGGGGTCGCTCGCCCGGCGCGATGACGGCATTCAAGGTGTGGTGCAGCACAGTGCGGTCGCCTGGCATGTACTGACTGGCGCGAACCCAGCGATCACGGTCCAGGCCCTCGAAAGGAACCACGACGGTAATGTAATCAAGCACGCCGGTGGCCGGAATGGTCTGCGGCGGCACCTTTACTATCAAGTCAGGCTCGCCGAAGGCCCACTTGCTCTCTGGCCAGACGAGAGCCGCCAGCGGGTCGTTGTCGCCATCCTTCGGAGCACCTGTGGCGATCCACTGCAGAATCTTCTGCTGCTCGTCGACTTCCAGCACATAATCATTGCTGAACTCTCCGACATGAGGGTCAAGCTGGCCGGGCGGCATGCGCTTGGTCATCAGCACTTCGCGGATCATGGGCGACCAGCCCTGCACCATCGCGTGGCTGTCCATGGCGAAGGGGGCGATGCCGCCCTCGCGGTGGCAGCTGGCGCAGTTCTCGGCGATGATCGGGGCGACATCGCGGCTGTACGAAACGCCCGTGGAAGCCAGCTGCGCCATGGCTGGATAGCTGACATCCGCGCCATCCATGGCCACTACCGGCGTGCTGATGGCCGCGCCGGCTGTCACCTCACCCAGGGCCGTCTCCAGCGCCGCGACCGGGCCGCGGAAGATTACTTCGAAACTGCGCGGATCGAAGAGGAAAGTCTCGCCGCTCTTGTCGACCCCCATGGCCTGAGCGATCACCTGAGCGTCATCGATGAGCACCGGCAATGTCAGGCCGAGTGCCTCGGCCTGGGCAAGCACCTGTGCCCGCGGCTCGCCCAGCGGATTGATAAGCATGAACTCGATGCCCTGCTCGGCATAGGCAGCTTGCAGGCGGGTGTAGTCGGCCAGGGCCGCGGCCGTCTGTGCGCTGCCGTTGACCTGTACCAGGAAGGCAATCGCCTTGTGGTCGTCGTACCAGCTCATGTGATGAAAACGGCCCTG
>JBEDFR010000081.1:0-11664 GCA_041175045.1 Pseudomonadota bacterium
CGGGGACCCGGGGTGCCCGACGCTGCCGGGACTGCCTGCGCGGTTGGCGACGCAGAGCCAAGGGCACTTTGAACCCCCGCGGTGCCCCCTGCCGCAGGACCTGCCGCAGGCAACGCGGTGATTGACGGCATCATCACATCGTCGAATGGCTGAGGGGCAGTCGCAACGCCGAAAGCCGGCGTGGCGACTGTGACAGGTACCGGAACTGCGCCCGCCGCGGGAGTCGCGGCCGATGAAGTTGCGGGGGTAACGGGCATCGCGGTGCTGGAGACAACAGCGGCAGCAGGCATGTTCCCAGCGTTGTCGAGCGTGGCAGTAGCTGCGGTGGCCGTCGCGCTGCCGGCACCGGACGCGACGGGCCTTGGTGCCGGCGTGCCAGAAGCTGGACCGAAGTACCACAACGCCACGGCAATAGAAACGAAGGCTAAACCGGAAACCACAATCCAGGGTCGATTGCGGTCACGACGTCGACGACTAATGGTGTAGGCTTCCTCTTCCGACGCACCATCACGCTGCGCGACGAATTCATTGAACACATTCACCACCACAGTCGGATCCAGCTTGAGATAGCTGGCATAGGCACGAACGTAGCCCCTGACGAAGACAATCCCTGGCAACTTCTGGTGCTCATCTGCCTCGAGCGCCCGGATGTAATGCATGGTCAGGTGCAAGTAGTCTGCCGCCTGCTGGACACTCAGGCCGAGAGCTTTGCGTCGCCGTGCCAGTAGCTGTCCGGGACTGGTGTCGGCATCGGACGGCACGGCGGCGTCCTCAGCTGCGGATGAATGGCTGTTTATGTAGCGCGCGGTTTCGTCACTGGTCATGTTGTGAATTCAGGAATTCCTGGTATTGCGGTGAGTGTGCATACAGATTCTGCAGCAAGGCGGCATACAGAACTGCTCCCCCGTCGTTGTCGAGCCGGCGCTCCAACTGGATGCCCAGCCACAGGCTGGTAGCAGTCTGCACGACGTTGTAAAAAGTGCTGGTGGTGACGAACTGAGTGTAGTGCGTCTTAGCCTCGACAAATTCTCCCTTGTCAAACTTGATCTGCGCCATGGCAAGTGAGGAACGATAGAGGTTTACGTTCAGCTGCAGCGCACGCTCGAAGGCATACTCCGCCCGCTCCGGGCGCGCGGTGCGCAGCGCGCTCAGGCCGAGATTCTCGAAGGCCAGCGCACGGTTCTCGTAAGTCGTGTCGTTCGCCACCAGTTCCAGCTGACGATAGGACTGTTCGTACTCGCCCAGCTGGAACAGCAGGGCCGCCAGATTGTTGCGCGCCCGGGCATTGCTGCCGTCCAGGGACAGCGCGCGCTCGAAAGTCTCGCGTGCCAGTTCCGTATCGTCTTCACGCTGCAGCACCAGGGCCAGCACGTTGTAAGCATCGGCACTGCGACTGTCGAGCGCCAGCGCGTTGTTGATGTTGCGCCGCGCCGCCGCCATGTCGCCGGCCTCGAAATACCCCACGGCAAGCTGGACAAAATCACTCACCGCGCGCTCACGCGAAGGCTCGGTATTGAATCCGCCGGTGGTGGTGGTCACACAGGACGCCAGCACCAGCAGACTCAGTATTCCCGCGATGAACTTGCTTGAGACTTGCATGCCGACCTCGCACGAAAAGCGTGATTCGAGCTCGTGGGCATTACTGCCCGGGCCCGTCAATCATCAGGGCCAGATTGCCGGCCGACCGATAGCGTTCGCTGCGCCGGGTGGCATCACTGACCGCCCCGACCAGCTGACCGCAGGCCGCGCCGATGTCATCGGCACGCGTAGTGCGCACGGTCACCGTGTAGCCCGCCTCGTGCAGGATCTGGCGGAAATTGCTGATCGACGAGGCACTGGGGCGACGGTAATCCGACTGCGCAAACGGGTTGAACGGTATCAGGTTGATCTTGCACGGGAAATCCCGCAACAACTCGGCCAGCTCCCGGGCATGCTGGCGATGATCGTTGACCCCCGCGATCAGCGTGTACTCGATAACAGGCACCCGACGCTCGCCAAGCGTGCTCATGTAGCCCTGCACACTGCTCAGCAATTGGGCGATTGGATACTTCTTGTTCAGCGGCACCAGCTGATTCCGCAGCGCATCGTTGGGTGCATGCAGCGATACAGCCAGCGAGGCATCCGTGTAGTCCTTCAGGCGATCAATGGCCGGCACTACTCCCGAAGTGCTGATGGTGACCCTGCGCTTGGAAAGCCCGTAGGCCTGATCTTCCATCATCAGACTAAGGGCATCCATGACGTTGTCAAAGTTGAGCAGAGGTTCTCCCATGCCCATCATCACGATGTTGCTGACCGGGCGCGGATTGCGAGGCACCCGACCGTCTTCGTCCATCTGCGTGTCGGGCTTAACCCCGAAACCGGCGAGCTTCAAATTGGCCCACCACACCTGACCGATGATCTCGGCCGTGGTCAGATTGCTGTTAAAACCCTGCTTGCCAGTGGCGCAGAAACTGCAATCCAGACTGCACCCTGCCTGGGAAGACACGCACAAGGTGCCGCGACCTGCCTCGGGGATAAAAACCATCTCCACGCTGCTGCCGCTTTCCACTTGCACAATCCACTTGCAACTGCCATCGACCGACCGCAGCTCCTGCGTGATCACAGGCGGACGAATCTCGGCCATCGCCTTCATTTGCTCTCGCAGCGGCTTGCTGATGTCGGTCATCATATCGATGTCGAGCACGCCGCGCTGATGAATCCACTTGAGAGTTTGACTCGCGCGAAAGGGTTTTTCTCCCAGATCATGAAAAAAAGCCTGCATCTTCTGCAGGCTCAGTCCCATCAGGTTGATCTTGGAGTCGCGTGTCGTCATCGCAGGCTCTGAAGGACGATAGGCGCGCGATCAAACGCGGGCGCAGATGTCAGTGGCGCTGAAAAAATAGGCGATCTCGCGAGCCGCGGACGCAGCGGAATCGGAACCATGCACAGCGTTGGCATCGATAGACTTGGCGAAATCCGCACGGATGGTGCCAGGAGCGGCCTGGGCCGGGTTGGTGGCTCCCATCAGTTCCCGATGCAGTGCTACGGCATTCTCGCCTTCCAGTACCTGCACGATCACAGGACCAGAGGTCATGAATGCGATCAGATCAGGAAAGAAGCCACGCTCTCTATGCTCGGCGTAGAAGCCACCCGCGGTCTCGTCGGTCAGCTGCAGCATTCTTGCAGCGACGATCCGCAGACCCGCCTTCTCGAAGCGTGAATAGATCTCGCCGATCACATTCTTGGCAACTGCATCGGGCTTGATGATCGACAAGGTACGTTCAATAGCCATTCCGTTAAACTCCATAAGCGGTTACAAATTCACAGAGGCCAGCATTATACGGGTATACACGCCTGATTCACTAGGCTTTTCCCGCGCCGCGCAGACGCGGCAATACCTCTCGCAGGGCCACGATGGCCATATCGATGTCAGCGTCGGTGGTGAAGCGACCGAAGGATATGCGCAATGCGCTCTGGGCCAGTGAGTCGGGCACCCCTATGCCGCGAAGCACATACGAAGGCTCCATGGTCGCCGACATGCAGGCGGAACCGGAAGACACGGCAAGAGTTCGCAGGGAAAGCAGCAGGGTTTCACCATCCACACCCTCGAACGCCAGATTGACGATTCCCGGCACAGTGTGCTCAGTGTGGCCATTCAAATGAACGCCCGGAAGCTGCGCCAGGCCGCGCAGCAGGCGTTGGCGCAGCTGGTGTAGCCGCGCGCTCTCCTCGCCGAGCGCCAGGGCGGCAAGACGAAAGGCCTCACCCATCCCAACAGCCTGATGAGTAGGCAGCGTTCCTGAGCGCATGCCGCGCTCGTGTCCACCGCCGTGAATTTGGCACTCGAGTCGGAGATCGGGCGAGCGTCGGACAAACAGGGCGCCAATTCCCTTCGGGCCGTAGACCTTGTGCGCGGAGAATGACATCAGGTCTACCGGCAGCTGCGCCAGGTCGATGGGCAATTTGCCGGCACTCTGGGCAGCATCCACGTGCAGCAGAGCTCCGGCGGCCTTAACGACCGCGCCAATCGCGGCAATGTCGTTGACCACACCCAGTTCGTTGTTGACCTGCATCAGCGACACCAGGGTGGTATCCGTGCGCAGCGCGGCGAGCACCTGAGCGGGGCTGATACGACCGTGGGCATCGGGCCGCAACCGGGTGATCTCGAAGCCTTCACGTTCCAGTTGCTGCATGCTGTCCAGCACTGCCTTGTGCTCGATGCAGGAGGTCAGCAAGTGGTGGCCTCGCTCACGCCGCGCATGGGCGATGCCCTTGAGTGCAAGATTGTTGGATTCAGTGGCACCCGAAGTCCAGACTATTTCCCGCGGGTCGCAGCGCACCAGATCAGCGACATGGCGGCGCGCCTTCTCCACCGCTTCCTCCGCCTTCCAGCCAACCAGATGCGAACGCGAGGCCGGGTTACCGAAATTGCCGTCCAGTGTCAAGCACTCGCCCATGACCTGCGCCACGCGCGGATCCACCGGTGTGGTGGCGGCATAATCGAGGTAGACGGGCATCTGCATGAGAGGACCTACTGAAGAAACGTGGCCGCGATGCGCGCGCCATCCAACTGGGAAGGCGTCAGCACTTCGTGGCGCTGGTCCTGCTGCTGCGCAATGCGCTTGATCTCACTGCGGACGATGAGATCGGCAAGGCTGATACTGCCGAGAAAATCGTGGATCTGCTCACTAAGGTCCTGCCACAGATGATGAGTGAGACAGGTTTGCCCCTGCTGGCAATTGCCCTTGCCCTGGCATTTGGTGGCGTCCACGGATTCATTCACCGCATCGATGATTTGAGCAATGCTGATGCTTTGCGGCTTGCATCCCAGCCGATAGCCACCGCCCGGACCACGAATACTGCAGACGAGTTCGCTGCGTCGCAGCTTTGAGAACAACTGTTCCAGATACGACAACGATATGCCCTGTCGTCGCGAAATGTCAGCCAGATTCACGGGGCCCTGATCCGCGTGGATCGCCAGATCAAGCAAGGCAGTGACCGCGTAGCGGCCTTTGGTCGTCAAGCGCATGAGACTGTCTCGGTGCCAGTATGCTGAAGGGGGTGACAGAGTCCTGTCGCGCAGGCGCAGGTGCGTCGAGTATCTGATACCCCACTGTTTCAGTCAACTTTTACCCCATGACGATTTACGGGACGCCGAGGCGGGTTTACCCTGTCTGCCTTTTTGGATCCAACACCCCGGACCCTTGCGAATGCTTGCCGACCTGCACGCTCATACCTGGTATTCCGACGGTGCACTGCCCCCGCAGGCACTGCTTAAGAGGGCAGCACAGCGCGGCCTGACTCACCTCGCCATCACCGACCACGACACCACGGCAGCCTTCGAGAACATCGACCCGGCCTGGATTGCACCCGAACTGCAACTGCTGGCGGGCGTCGAAATTTCCACATTGTGGGAGCGCCAGGAGATTCACATCGTGGGACTGGCCATCGACTGCACGAATATGACACTGCAGTTGCTGCTGCAGGCACAGCAGCAACTGCGCCGAGAACGCGCCGCCGCCATGGACATGCGCCTGCAGAAGGCAGGTATCTGCGGCCTGATGGACTATCTCGCCACCCTGCCCTGCACGGCCGTTGGCCGCAATCATGTGGCGCAGTTTCTTCTGGATCGAGGAATCGCCCGCAGCAAGGAGCACGCTTTCAGGAACTTCCTCGGAGACAAGGGCAAATACGCAGCGTCAGCGCGCTGGTGCAGCATTGTCGAGGCGGTGGAGGCGATCAGGGCGGCGGGCGGGATTGCCATCCTGGCGCACCCCAATCGCTACCGGATCAGCAATCCGGCATTGCGTCGGCTGGTCAGCGAGTTTGCTGCTGCAGGCGGAGAAGGCCTGGAGGTGAGCTATTCGAATCTTGACGCCGACAGCCTGGACCATCTGGCCTCACTGTGCCTGAGCAATGATCTGTGGGCATCGACCGGCTCGGATTTCCACTCGCCGGACAATCACTGGATGGACCTGGGCAAGTTCCGCCTGCTGCCGGCACGCTGTGCCGACAGGGCAATCTGGCTGCATCCCGACTGGCCGGGATGCATGAGCGCAGTCAAGCCAGTGAGCCTCAATGGCGCTTGAGGGAGGCCACCAGTCCCTTGAAAAGATCCAGCAGGGTTTCGTGCTTGAAGTCGCTGAATTCACCCGCATCCATGAACATGCCGTGCTCTTCGCAGGCCTCGTACTCGAGATGCGGCTGACGCTTGTCGGTCAACTTGGTCATGAGCTTGCTGCAGCGTGGGCAGCTAATGTCTCGCACACGGTTGTAGGTCTTGCCGATGCTCGGGTCTCCACTGTCCAAAAAGTCAGACATCCAGCTTTTCTTCAGTTGCTCGGCTTCACCATTGTCGAACCACAGTCCCTTGCAACTGCTGCACTGATCGATGACGATTGTGCCGTGCAGAACTTCCACCTTGATTTCGTTCATGTGTGCATTGCATTTCGGGCAGTCCATTTTTATCTCCTTCCATCGCTTCGCTTAATATTGTTATAGGGACCAAAGTTCCCGCAGTTTAGGCGATATCGACGCACGAACCAATAGTCATGTGATTCAGCCCGGATTCACCCGCTCACCAGCAAACTCCTCACGTGCGCTTTCATGAGACCGCAAAAACGGAGACAGTACCATGACCTGTATCAGACAAGTGTTGCTCGGCCTGCTGCTCAATATTCCTGCTTCGCTGCATGCTGGAGTCAGCACTGGTTCAGACAATTTCAGCTCCGGCTGTGCCACGGTCGAATTCATGGCCAAGATGGTGTCCGTCAACCTTTTGCTGCCCGCACCGCGTGACAGCATGAGAGAGCTTGAATCCATGCAGGACATGTTGCTCGAACTCAATCGCCTGGTATGCCAGTCGGTGATCCTCACTTCCAACACACGGCATGCCTCTCGTTACGGCAATGGCCGGCTGGTGTCCAGCGATCTGTACGAGGCAGCCTGGTTCTTCCCCAACGGACAACTGTTCATGGCGGGAGCCGGTCGCGACGTGAGTATTCATTACCCCAACGGACGCGTCATGAGCCACCACTGGAACCATGGCGGAGAACCCCTGTTCTGGCCGGGTGGCGGCATGGCCACTACACGCCTGCGAGTGAAGAATGCGACCTGGTTCTATCCTGACGCACAGATCATCACCCATGAGGCCGGCAGACAGGGCGGACGCTGGTTCTACCCTTTCCCACGACTTGACGGGCGAGTGGGACAGGAAGTGATTTCGAGCAATTGGGGCATGGAAGAGGAAAGCTTCAACTACTTGAATTTCGATGCCGACGGGCACGCCTACATGACGCGGGAACGCATCCGTCGCAAGTTGCGTCTGAGTGATGAGGAACTGCTGGACGTGGCTGCCGTAGTGTTGTTGATCGCCCGGTTGTATCAGGCACAGGACGAGGCACGTCAGTTCGTGCCTGCCGATGCGAACATTACCGGAGCACCCTGGTAGGCAACGCTCAAAAGCTGTAGACCTGCGCCGTCTGCTGCAACTGCTGCGCCGTGATTTCGCCCTGCAGACAGCGCAGGGCATCGACCTGTCGCAGGACAAGGATGCGATCCTCGCGACGCTCAGGCGCATCTTCGCCCAGGCCCTGCAACACAAGTGTCACATGCTCGTGTGACGGCAGCGCACGCAAGCCACCGGCGTAATCGCAGACCAGACGAATCAGACTGGTTTCGAACCCAGCAAGCTCCTGCTGCCACTGCGCCTCGCGCTGTGCGCGTGCCTGGCCGGCCTGCGCCTGCAGGGTATCAGCGCGCTGCTGCGCTGCAGCCCGGAGACTCTGCAGCGCAGCGCTCAGGGTCTGCAGACTGGTGCGCCACTGCGCCAGCCGTTCGTCGGTGAAGGGCTGCGCCTGCGTGCCGATTTCGGCGCGCAACGCCTGCATGGCACTCATATGCCCGCTCAACAGGGCGCGCTGTGCGCTGGTGTCTTCCAGCACCTGATTGAGAGCAGCGTCATCGAACTGTGTCAGCGCATGCAGTGAACGCGCCGCATCGAGGGCACTCTGCAGGGCGGCACTGATCTCGGCACTGACATCCACTCGCGCAAGCTCGTCGAGCAGCTCACGGGCCTGCCCCTGCACGAGCTCTGCACGCAGAGACAAGGCCATCGTCTCGCGCAGGGCCGCCAGATCAGGCCGCGGTACCGCGGCCACATCGCCAGACTGTGCCGCAAACTGCGCGGACAGGCGCTCGAGTGCAGCGCCCAGCGAAAACTGGGCAAAGCTGTTGCGCGCGCTGGCCAGAGGACTCATCACTTCCAGAACCACACCCTGCCGCGCAAGATAGAGGCCGCGCACCGAGCCGCTGGTCGGGCTGAAAATGCCTGCTCGCGCATTCAGGCCGAGCCCTTCCTGCAGCACCGATGCGTAAAGCGCCACACTGTCCTGCAGCACCTCAATGCTCTCTGCGCTCTGTGCCTGCAGGCCTCCGCTGACGGCCAGAGCCATCACGCCGGCACACCACTGCTTCGAGGCCTTCACGGCCGACCTCCCTGCACCAGCATGGCCAGCTGCTCAACAGAACGAATGGTGGCGTAATCGCTGTCCGCCAATTGTTGATAGCCAGCCTGCAGCAATTGCAGATCCTGCTGACGCTGAGACTCGAAGTAGGCGATGACCTGTTCCAGACTGAGCGCAGTGCTTGCGCCCACCTGCTCGATGACACTGTCGATCATTGCCTCCATGAGACGAGCATTGTCGGCGCTCTGCTGCTGCATCAATGCCTGACTCAAGGTCTGCAGTGCGACCTGCTGCTGCGTCTCGAACGCGGCAAGGCGTGCTTCCAGTTGCGCCGTGTCAAGCGTTGACGCAGCACCGAAGCGAATGGCCAGCCCTGGCGAGCCGGTGCTGATCTGTACATTCAACACCACCGCCAGTGCCAGCATGCAGGAGGCCGCCAGGGGCGCCCACTGCCACCCTGGCCAGCGCAGCGGCGGGCGCTGCACGTCATGCTCAGGCAGCGCTGGACGACGCCACTGCGGCACAGCCTGCTGCTGCCAGCGCAGCAGATGCGCGTGTGCGCGTCGAGCCTCCTGCAGTGACACCGCGCAGTCGGGACACTGCTGAGCATGCTGATCCAGCGAATGGCGCTGCTGCGGAGGAAGCGCTTCATCAAGATAGTCTGCCACCAGCGTGGCGGTGCGTTCACATGTCATGATCCTGCTCCATCAGCGCCTTGAGTCGGCGCAGTGCGGTATAGAAACGTGTCTTTGCCGTGTTGGCCGAGAGGTCCTGCAATTCGGCGATTTCTTCGAAGGTGAGCGACTGGAACACCTTCAGCTCCACCACCAGACGTTGCTCCAGCGGCAGGGCTCCCATCTGCGCCTGGATCAACGCATTGCGCTGGCGCTCATCGAGCAGCGCCTGCGGGTCCTGCTCCGGGACATCGTCCAGTTGCTGCCAGCGCGCCTCCACAAGATCACCCCCGTGTTGCAGTGCCGACTCCAGCGAGGTGCTCGACGGCCGGCGCCGCGCGATGTCGATCGCCTTGTTGTGGGCGATGCGAAACAGCCAGGTGCTGAACCGGGATTCACCGCGAAAGCGGTGCAGATTGCGGTAAACCCCCAGAAACACTTCCTGCATGAGGTCGAGTGCATCGGTCGGATTGCCGGTCAGGCGCAGGCTGAAGTTGTAGACCTGGGTCTCGTGGCGGCGCACCAGCTGATCCCATGCCCGCGCGGAGCCATCAAGGGCGGCGCGGATCAGGGCATCGTCCTGTTCTGCAAGACTCATTCAGCATGACCCCGGGGGACACTGTGAAACGGCAGAGCCACCGGCACGGCGTCGCAGCGCCGCGGCGGTGGCCGCGAAGGAAAGCGCCCCAAGGATAATGACTTCACGAGCCTAGTCGCAACCGAGGGGCAAATAGTTTGCCGAGCAGTCTCAGGCCACGCGTCGCGCCTGACTCTCGCTGATCAGCTGACTGGCGGCGCGCAGCAGGGCATTGAGCGAGGACGACACGATGTCGCGGCTGATGGCCACGCCGGTGTAGCGCATGGCATCGGACTTGAGCTGGATGTAGGTGACGGCTTCCGCGTCCGCCCCCTGTCCCAGCGCATGCTCGCCGTACTCCATGATCTCGAAATCGACGCCTGTGGCCTTCTTCAGCGCCTCGACGAAGGCATCGAGCACGCCATCGCCCTCGCCCTTCACCTCGAGATACTCCTCGAAGCAGCGGATGCCCGCGGCGAAGGACTCGCGCCCGTTCTCGTTCGCGCGTTGCATGCTGAAGCTGTCGAGCCGCACCGGATGCCCTTCGCTCAGATAATGTTCGCGGAACAGGCTCCAGATGGTGTCCGGCGAGATCTCCTGACCGGTGTCCTCCGCCCGCTTCTGCACCACGCGGGAGAACTCGATCTGCAGCCAGCGTGGCAGCTGGAAGCCGAACTTGCTGGCCAGCACATAGGCCACCCCACCCTTGCCCGACTGGCTGTTCACACGGATCACGTCCTGGTACGTACGCCCGAGGTCGCGCGGGTCGATCGGCAGGTACGCGATCTCCCAGGTGCTGCCTTCCTCGTACATGTCCAGACATTTCTTGATGGCGTCCTGATGACTGCCGGAGAACGCGGTGAACACCAGATCGCCCGAGTAAGGCTGTCTTGGGTGTACATCGATCTGAGTGCAGCTTTTGACCACGCTCACGATCTTGTCCATATCGCGCAGATCCAGCTCAGGGTTGATGCCCTGGCTGTAAAGATTCATCGCCATCACGACGATGTCCATGTTGCCCGTGCGCTCGCCATTGCCGAGCAGGGTGCCTTCGACACGATCGGCGCCCGCCATGACAGCCAGTTCAGCAGCTGCCACGGCGCAGCCGCGGTCGTTGTGGGTGTGCAGACTCACGACAATGCTGTCGCGCCTGTTCACGTGCCGGCAGAACCATTCGATCTGGTCGGCATAGACATTGGGGGTGGCCATTTCCACCGTGGAAGGCAGATTGAAGATCACCTTCTTCTGCGGCGTGGGCTGCCAGACCTCGGCCACGGCATTGCACACCTCCACCGCGAACTGCGGCTCGGTGCCTGTGAAGCTTTCGGGCGAGTACTGGAAAGTCCAGTCGGTTTCCGGCGCCAGCTCGGCGCAGCGCTTCACTTCCATCGCCCCGTTCACGGCGATCGCCTTGATGCCCGCCTTGTCCATCTTGAAGACTTTCTGGCGCTGCACCACCGAGGTGGAGTTGTACACGTGCAGAATGGCCTTCTTCACGCCCTTCAGGGACTCGAAGGTGCGCTGGATCAATTCCGGGCGCGCCTGGGTCAACACCTGCACCGTGACGTCATCGGGAATGCGGTTCTCGACCACCAGGCTGCGCACGAAGTCGAAGTCCGGCTGGGACGCGGCGGGGAAACCGATCTCGATCTCCTTGAAGCCCACTTCCACCAGCAGGTCGAACATCACCTTCTTCTGCATCACCGACATGGGCTCGATGAGTGCCTGGTTGCCATCGCGCAGATCCACGCTGCACCAGCGCGGCGCCCGGGTGATGACCTTGTCCGGCCAGGTGCGGTCAGGCAAGGCCACGGGCGTGAAGGGAACGTATTTGCGGTGGTCGTACATGCTGTTCTCCAGAAAACGGCGGCGGGTTGCGATGGGGCATAGAATAGGAGCGACCCAGGAGTGATTCCACCACTTTTTCACCAGATATTTTCAATAAAACCACCAATAATCACTATTATAT
>JBEDFR010000082.1:0-6459 GCA_041175045.1 Pseudomonadota bacterium
GGGGCACTGGGGGTCTGGACCGTCAGCCGCCTGGATGGCGGCTGCCGAGCCCCCATGGATGGGTTCACGGCGTGTCCAGACGTCCAGTGCCCCTCCCGCGGCCCTCACTACAGAGCAATTACTTGAACACCACCGTCTTGTTGCCATTCACGATGATGCGATGCTCGCAATGCCACTTCACCGCCCGCGCAAACGCCGCGCACTCGGCATCGCGGCCAATCTGGACCAGTTCGTCAATATCGAAGTTGTGATCGATCTTCTCCACCGCCTGCTCGATGATCGGCCCCTCATCCAGATCCGTCGTCACATAGTGCGCCGTGGCACCAATGATCTTCACGCCGCGCATGTAGGCCTGGCGATACGGGTTCGCGCCCTTGAAGCCCGGCAGGAAGGAGTGATGGATGTTGATGGCGCGACCCGCCATGGCCTCGCACATCTGCGCTGACAGAATCTGCATGTAGCGCGCCAGAGCCAGCAGGTCGACACGCTCGGTGCGGATGATCTCCAGCACCGCGTCCTCCTGCGCCTCCTTGTTCGCGTGCGTCACGGGCAAGTAGTGATACGGAATGCCGTACCACTCGGTAATGCCACGCAGATCCTCGTGATTGGAGACCACACCGACGATGTCCGCCGGCAGCACGCCGCTGCTCCAGCGGTGCAGAATGTCATTGAGGCAATGCCCGTGTTTCGACACCGCCATCAGCACACGCGGCTTCACGGCCAGATTGAAGAAGCTGCACTGCATGTCGAAGCGCTGCGCGATCTCGCGGAAATCCTCGTGCAGTTTCTCGCTGCCCGGCAGCGTGGCCTCGACTTCCTCGAACTCCACGCGCATGAAAAAGCGATCGGCCACCGGGTCCCGATGCTGGGCGGCATCGCTGATGGTGGCGCCACGCTGGAAGAGGAAGTCACTGACCGCACGCACGATGCCATTGGCTTCGGGGCAGGACACGGTCAACACGAATTTCTGACGATCTGCTGCATTCATCGGGGCATACTTCCTTGCAAGGCGCCGGTCGGCGGATTCAGGCGGCGCAAGCTTATCATCAAACCCCCGGACGACGAGAGGTGACCTGCCTGGCGGCTGCACCGTCACCCGGAACGACGACATGCGCTGCGACAGGAAGCAGTTCGCCGGACTGCAAAACGTCTTCCGGCCCTGCCCTGACGAAGTTCGCCGCCGGCAAGGGTGGCGAACTTCGTTCTTCACGGCAGGAAATGCAGCGCCAGCCATACCGTCGGCCCGGCCGGCTCGGTCCATGCCACGCGGTGCCGGCGCCCCGCCGCAATCAGCACATAGTCCCCGGGCTGCAGCGCCACCTGCTCACCGTTCTCCCATTCCAGCCGCGCCGCCCCCTGCAGCAGCAGGACCCACTCGGCCCGCGATTGTTCGTACCAGACCCCAGGCGGACTCGCCTGCCCCTGCGACACGATACGTTCGACCAGCACATCGCCAGTCCTCACCAGCGCCTCGAATACTTCGCCCTGTGCCGCATCGGGCAGTCCCTGCAGCAGATTCCCCACGTCCTTCATGCGCGTTCGCTCCCGGATTTTCTCCTGTGCCCGCAAGGGGCCTTGCGACTATACTACGCGCCGAACCGAACACTGCGGGAGCGGAACTGCCCACCAGCTGCCCCGTCCAACCATGAGCGCCGACCCATGAATCTTCTTCCCCAGAACTCCCTCCCCTGCCTGTTGCTGCTGGCCAGTGTGCTGGCCGCCAGCGTGCTGCCCGCGGGCAGTGCCCAGTCGCCCTCGCTCGCCGGGGAATGGCGCGGCACTTACAACATCAATATCGGCGGTGACCGCGAGATCATCTTCACCCTGCGCGAGGTCGATGGTGTGCTGAGCGGCACCTTCGACAACCCTACTGCCGGCATCATGGCCGTGAGCGTGGACAGCATCAGCGTGAACGGTAATGACATCCGCCTGCTGCTGCCGCGCATCCAGGGCGAGTACTACGGCACCATTCGCGATGAACTCGGCGCCGACGGCTTGCCCGTGCGCATCGACGGCGACTGGAGTCAGGCCGGCGAATACATCCCCATCACCCTGCGCCGCAGCGTCGCGCCGTAGACGGAGACACTGTCATGAAGTATCTGCACACCATGGTTCGCGTCAGCGATCTCGATGCCTCCCTCGGCTTCTACTGCGACGCCCTCGGCCTGCAGGTGCTCAGCCGCCGCGAGAGCGAGCAGGGCCGCTTCACTCTGGTATTCCTGGCCGCGCCGGGCGACGAACAGGCGCAAGTGGAACTGACGTTCAACTGGGACCCGGAGGTCTACACCGGCGGCCGCAACTTCGGCCACCTGGCCTATGCGGTGCAGGATATCTATGCCACCTGCGCCCATCTGCAGAGCAAGGGCGTGACGATCCTGCGCCCGCCGCGCGATGGCCGCATGGCTTTCATCCGCTCGCCCGACAACATCTCCATCGAGCTGCTGCAGGAAGGCACCCCGCTGCCACCGCAGGAGCCCTGGGTCAGCATGCCCAACAGCGGCAGCTGGTAGCCCCCGAATTTCAATTGACGACAGGCAGGACCGAACATGCAACTACTCGACGGCAAGGCAACTTCCGAACAGATCAAGGCGGAGATTGCGGAACAAGTGGCGCTCATCAAGGCCAGCGGCGGCAAGATTCCGCATCTGGCCGCGATCCTGGTGGGCAATGACGGCGCCAGCGAAACCTATGTCAACAGCAAGGTGCTGGACTGTGCCCAGGTGGGCTTCAAATCGACGCTCATCCGCCTGGAGGCCAGCGTCACCGAAGCAGAACTGCTGGCCAGAATCGATCAGCTGAACAAGGACCCGGAGATCGACGGCTTCATCGTGCAGGTGCCGCTGCCCAGACACATCGACGAGATCAAGGTGACCCTGGCCATCGATCCAGCCAAGGACGTCGACGGCTTCAGTCCCACCAATGTGGGCAAGATGACCCTGGGCCTGCCCACCTTCATCTCCGCCACGCCCAATGGCGTGATGGAGCTGCTGCGCCGCTACAAGGTGGACACGGCGGGAAAGCACTGCGTGGTGGTGGGCCGCAGCAATATCGTCGGCACGCCCATGGCCCTGCTGATGTCGCGCAACACCCATCCCGGCAATGCCACCGTTACCCTGGTGCACAGCCGCACGCAGAACATTGCCGAGATCTGCCGCGCGGCCGACATCCTCATCGTCGCCATCGGCCGTCCGCACTTCCTGACGGCCGACATGGTGAAGCAAGGCGCGGTAGTGATCGACGTGGGCATCACCCGCGTGCCCGATGACAGCCGCGCGTCCGGCTTCCGCCTGGCCGGCGATGTGGACTTCGAAGGCATCAAGCACAAGTGCTCGTTCATCACGCCGGTGCCCGGGGGCGTCGGCCCCATGACCCGCGCGTCCCTGCTGCAGAACACCCTCAAGGCGCAACTGCTGCGCGCCCGTTGATTGGAGAACACCATGTTCCAGAACCTGACACCCCTGGCAGCCGACCCGATTCTCGGCCTCATGGCGGCCTTCCGCGCCGACACCAACCCGCACAAGATCGATCTGGGCGTGGGCGTGTACAAGGACGCAGGCGGCCACACGCCGGTGATGCGTGCCGTGAAGGAAGCCGAGCGCCGTCTGCTGGCGACGCAGGTCACCAAGACCTATGTCGGCCCGGCCGGCGCCACGCTCTACAACGAACATGTGGCGCAACTGATCCTGGGGCGCGAGCTGGCCGAGTCCACCCGCGACCTGCGCTGCACCTTCCAGACGCCCGGTGGCTGCGGCGGCCTGCGTCTGGCGGCCGAGTTCATCAACAAGTGCAACCCGGGGGCGCGCATCTTCGTGAGCGACCCGACCTGGGCCAACCACATTCCGCTGCTGGGCGATGCCGGCCTGCAGATCGCGACCTACCCCTACTACGACTACGCCACCCACAGCATCCGGTTCGACGCCATGATGAGCGCACTGGAGCAGGCGAAGACGGGCGACCTGGTGCTGCTGCACGGCTGCTGCCACAACCCCTGCGGCGCCGACCTGAGTCAGGATCAGTGGCGCGCCATTCGTGACCTGGCGCTAAAGAACGGCTTCACGCCCTTCATCGACCTGGCCTACCAGGGCCTGGGCGACGGCGTGGACGAAGACTGTTTCGGCGTGCGTCTGCTGGCCGCCGCCGTGCCCGAGCTGATCGTGGTGAGCTCCTGCTCGAAGAATTTCGGCGTGTACCGCGAGCGCGTAGGGGCCTTCACCCTGCTGTGCCAGAACAACGCCTCCATGAAGGCCGCCTCCAGCCTGATCGCGGCCACGGCGCGTGGCATCTACTCCATGCCGCCGGATCACGGCGCGACCGTGGTGGAGATGATTCTGGGCGACTCGGTGCTGCGACTGGACTGGGAACAGGAACTGACACAGATGCGCGAGCGCATCAGCGGCCTGCGTACGCTGCTGGTGCAGCAGCTGCGGGCGGCGGGGGTGGACCGCGACTTCAGCTTCATCGAGCACGAGAAGGGCATGTTCTCCTTCCTGGGGCTGAGCGTGGCCCAGGTGCAGCGGCTGGTGAAGGAGCACAGCATCTATCTGGTGGATTCGAGCCGGATCAATGTGGCGGGGATCAGTGAGGGGAATGTCGACTATCTGGTGCAGAGCATTCGCAAAGTGCTGGGGTGATGTGGATTGAGTCCGTCTGTCGGTGGGGGCTCTGCGGTTCTGGACACGCCGTGAACCCATCCATGGGGGCTCGCTGCCACCAGAAATGACAATGTTTTTGGCGGGCATACGACACTTGGCGAATGGCAGCAAACATTTCAGGCTGAAGGAGCATTCCAGAAACAAGACGGTGTCCAAAGTGCACACCGGAAAAGAGGCTAGTTGGATCAGTTACTTCGTCCACGAAGATTTACCTGGTGTTAGCTTCAGCTCAGGCCACTACTTCAGTGTCCGCTCAGTTTGCAAAATAGTGCTTTCCTATTTTGAATGGGTTTTTGACGACAATCGTCCGTCTACGCCGTTTCCCGACAATATAGTTGAAGCTATCAACTATGGTTTATCAAGCAACCGTGTTCAGAGTTCTTACCCTTCGCTATTGAAATCTGACTGAACAACAGCTGGATCACGAATTCTTGCCCCTTGCCCCTCCGGCTCACGGCTCAGGGAACACACTAGCCACTCAGCGCCCCGGCAGCACAGCACGCAGGCGCGTGGCCATGTCGCGCAGCGCGGCCTCCGTGGTCTCCCACTTCAAGCAGGCGTCGGTCACGGAGACCCCGTAGCGGATCTCCTCCAGATCATCCGGAATGGGCTGATTGCCCTCGCACAGATTGCTCTCGATCATCACGCCGATGATGGACGTGTTGCCCGCCTCGATCTGCTGCGTCACGCTTTCCAGAACATCCAGTTGCTTCAGAGGATTCTTCTGCGAGTTGCCGTGGCTGCAGTCGATCATGATGTTCAAGGGCAGGAAGGCCTTGCGCAGATCGTCCTCGCAGCGCACCACAAACTCAGGCGCGTAGTTGGGCTCCTTGCCACCACGCAGGATCACGTGACAGTGCGGATTGCCCGAGGTGCGGAAGGCCGCCACCCTGCCCTCGTCCGTCACGCTGATGAAGGAGTTGGCGGACGAGGCGGAGCGGATGGCGTTCACCGCCACTGTCAGGCTGCCATCGACATTGTTCTTGAAACCCACCGCCGACGAGATGCCGCTGGACAGCTTGCGATGGGTGGGCGATTCAGTGGTGCGGGCGCCGATGGCTGTCCACGACACCAGATCCTGCAGGTACTGCGGCGTGATGAGGTCGAGCGCCTCGATGGCGATGGGCAGGCCGAGGGCGTTGATGTCGAGCATCAGCTGGCGGCCGATGCGCAGACCATGCTCGATGCGGTGGGTGCCGTCCAGATGCGGGTCGTAGATCAGCCCTTCCCAGCCGACAGTGGTGCGAGGCTTCTCGAAGTACACGCGCATGATGATCATCAGCGTGTCCTGCAGCTCGTCGGCCAGGGGCTTGAGCAGGCGAGCGTAGTCCATGGCCTCGTTGACGTTGTGGATGGAGCAGGGGCCGACCACGACCATGAGTCTGTGGTCCTGGCGGTCCAGAATGCCCTTGACGCCCTTGTGGCCGGCGAGCACGGTTTGCAGCGCGGCGCCGGTGACGGGCATGGCCTCCTTGAGGCTGCGGGGGCTGGGGAGTTCTTCCTGCAGGACGATGTGCAGATTGTCGTTTTCGCGTTGTTCCATGGTGCGGGTTCCAATACACGTGATTACGGGTTTGAACGCGGAGGATGGAGGTGGTTCGCTGACACGCCGTGAATCCATCCATGGAGGCTCGGCTGCCGCCATCCCTGGCGGCAGCCGGTCAGCAAACCACCCCCACCCTCCGCGTCTCGAATCCAACGCCGGCGAATGGCGTGTCTTTCGGGCATGGGAGAGAGCGTGCCACAGGGTTTCGTGGGGCGTACAGCCGGAAATCTGTATCACGATGTTTCGTGCTGGCTCCCCACC
>JBEDFR010000083.1:0-9793 GCA_041175045.1 Pseudomonadota bacterium
CTCATCAATGATCTTTCCATGCTCGATGACCTCAGCGTGGTTGCGCTGGCTGCTGCTGATGACGCACACGGCCGAACGCCAGTTCCCGGCGCAAGTGCTCGACGACCCGGCCTATCACGAGCTGCTGGAAGGGCTGGATGTGGGAGTGTCCTGGCAGCGCACCCTGATGGAAGGCGTGACGGTGCTGGAGAGGGTCACGGGCGTGGCCCTGAGCGACACGGCCTGGGAGCACTATCAACAGGGCCGCTTCATGAGCCGCAACAATCTCTGGGGCCTGCCGGAGACGGGCGGCGACTGAACGCCGCTCAGAGATCCCGGCGAATGAACAGCTCCGGATGCAGGGTGCCTTCGTAATAATCCGCACCTGCCTGCATGGCCTGCTCGACGCGGGCCAGCGCAGCGCTCGAGTCGGCCTCGACACGCCACGCCAGCAAGGTGGCGGCGCTGGGGTTGCCGCTCTGCTGGTTAAAGATACGCGCCTGACTGCCGTCCTCGAAGTCCAGCAGCCAGCGGTAGCTGGTGACCTCTGCGCCGGCATGGGCAGGCTGACCGAAGACCGAGACCAGCAGGGCGGCGCTGGTCTGCAGCTCGCAGCTGCTGTGGCCGGCAGGAAAAGCGTGATCGACGGCAGTCATGAATTACTCCTTGTGCTACCCGACAGGGCGGTGGACGGCAAGCTTGCCACCGGCAAGACGCAAGCGCCACAGCTGCGCCACCACCAGCACATTGCCGCCCGCCAGCGCGGCCAGCACCAGCTGCGGCACCTGCGGGTCTCCGTCGGTGATGAGCCAGGCGATCAGAGCCGGGGCCAGCGCCTGTGCCAGCAAGGAGGGCCGCGCCAGTTGCCCCATGACACGGGCGTAGCGCTCCACGCCGAAGGTGGCCAGGGGCAGCGCGCCCTTGGCGATCGAGAGAATGCCGTTGCCCGCCCCATACAGGATGATGGCCAGCGCGGTCAACGCGAAGCCACTCGCCAGCAACCCCATGCCCAGGGCCATCAGCCCCACGGCGATCGTCAATGTCCACAGAGGATGATGACGTTCGCGATTGGCAGCCTCCAGAATACGCCCGCCCACCTGGGCCGGCCCGATCAGGGCTCCCAGCCAGACCGCCTCCTCGATGCTCAGCCCCCTGCCGGAAAGCAGCAGGATCAGATGCACCGACACCAGCGCCCCGATGGCGCCGGCCAACATGAGCGAGAGCATCATGAGCCGCTTCTGCTGCTGCTCCAGCGGCGTGAACACGAAGGGCACCGTGGCAGTGCGCTGCAGGCTGCGCCGCGAGCGCCGCACCCACGCCGGCAGGGCGAGGCGCAGCAGCGGCAGGCAGCACAGCGCCAGAATGCCGGCATAGACCACGCAGGTGCCGCGCCAGCCCAGCCGTTCCAGGAGCCACGCCGAGAGCGGCCAGGACACCGTGCTCGAGAAACCGCCCCACAGCGTCAGCGCCGTGATGGCAGATCGCGCCTTCATGCCGAAGATCTGGCCCAGGGTGGCGAAGGCCGCATCGTAAAGCCCCGCGCCCATGCCTACCCCGAGCAGCATCCAGCCCAGCAGATAGAGCCACAGGGCACCAGAGGCCGCCAGCACCAGCAGTCCGGCGGCCAGGATCACGCAGGCGAGCAGCAGCACCTGACGCCCGCCGTGGCGGTCAATGGCGACACCGACCCGCGGAGCCACGAGGCCGGCCACCACCAGGCCGAGGGAGAGCCCGCCCACGATCCATACCAGCGGCCAGCCGGTGTCCTCGGCGATGCTTGTCGCGACAATCGCCGGCAGATAGAAAGTGCCGCCCCAGGCGAAAATCTGCATGAGACCCAGGGCGCTGATCAGCCATAGGCGGCGTGGCGTGTCGGTGTTCATGAGCAGGGCTTGGGAGGAAGGGAGTGGCGGGCACTGTAGTGGAGCGCCGCCTCCCCTGGCAAGCGCCAAGAGCACTTGACAGATGCCACCCTCTCGCGGCACCGGCCGGCCCATTTGGGGCGTAATTGGGGATGCATGGGCGCCGGCAAATTTACAGTGTTGAAGCCCGAGACATAGCATCCAGCCACCTCCTCCCAAGAGAATCGGTGCGTACCCATGAAGGTTCCGGAAGACGTGCAGTTCGTGTACCGCAACGGCGAGCCCTGCTATGCCGTGATCCCCTATCAGGACTATCTGGAGTATCTGCGCCAGGTCAATGCCATGAGCGTGCTGCCCCCGCGTCCAATTCCCTCACGCTCGCCCCTGACCTATCCCGCCGGCAGCCTGCTGGCCACCTGGCGTCGACTGCAGGGCATCAGTCAGGCGGAAATGGCCCGGCGTCTGGGCATCGAGGAGGCCGATATCGTCAGTCTGGAAGCCACCGGGATGCGACGGATGACGAGCTGAGGCCCCGACCGGACACGCTGTTGGCTCGAGTGCCGATTGCTCAATCTTTACCCTTGCACGCCAATCATCTTGTTGCCCTCCCTCCAACACCGCGCTGCAGCGCTCCCGTGACCCCCGCGGAGCCCGCGGGGCACTTTGCTTTCAGCTCCGCTGACTTGGGATCACGACAAAGACTGCACGCCTCGACCTCAGCCTTTCCAGGAAAGCGCCAGCGTCGTCCTGCTGGGTCCGCGTCAGGTTGGCAAGACCACCCTGGCGTTCGCTCTGCAGCAACACCTGCCCGGTGTGTATCTTGATCTGGAGAACCGCACCGATCTGCTCAAGGTACAGGACATCGAGGCGTTCCATCAGGCCAATCGCGAACACCTGATCATTCTGGACGAAGTGCAGCGCGTGCCGGAGATCTTCGCGGCTATTCGCGGCCTGATCGACGCGGAACGTCGTCGCGGTCACCGCTACGGCCTGTTCTTGTTCCTGGGCTCAGCCACGCTGGACCTGCTGCAGCAATCCAGCGAAAGCCTGGCCGGGCGCCTGACACTGGCAGAACTGTTTCCCATCGACGGCCTGGAGTTCCAACCGCACGGCGATGCCGCGGACTCGCTCAACCGGCTCTGGCTGCGCGGCGGCTTTCCCGAGAGCGTGCTGGCAGCCGACGATGCCATCAGTCTGCGCTGGCGGCAGAATTTCATCCGCACGTATCTGGAACGCGACGTCCCAACCCTTGGGCCGCGCGTGCCCGCCACCACGCTGGAGCGCCTGTGGATCATGCTCGCACACTCGCAGGGCAGCCCCTTGAACGCCTCGACTCTGGCCAGCGCACTTGATGTGAGCAGCGTCTCGGTGGCGCGCTACGTGGACTTGCTGACGGACCTGCTGTTGCTGCGTCGCCTGCCACCCTTCGTGGGCAATGTCCGCAAGCGCCTTGTGAAGACGCCGCGCGTCTATGTGCGCGACAGTGGCATCACGCATGCCCTGCTGAACATCGGCAGTTTCAATGAACTGCTGGGCCACCCGGTGGCAGGCAAGAGCTGGGAAGCTTTCGTGATCGAGAATCTGCTCGCCGTTGTCCCCAGGCGGGCGCAGGCGAGCTACTACCGAACGGCGGGAGGCGCAGAGATCGATCTGGTGCTTGATTTCCCTGCCGAGCCTGGCACGCGCTACGCCATCGAGATCAAGCGCAGCCCGTCGGCAAGCCTGAGCAGGGGCTTCCACGAGGCGTGCAGCGACATCAGCCCCAGCCACCGCTTTGTGGTGCACGCGCAGACGGACGCGTTTACATTGCCCGGGGGCATCGAGGTGCTGGGCCTGCGGGAGATGATGGCGCGGCTGCAGTCGACGTGATCTCTGATCAGGGCATCAGGCAGAATGATGGTTCACTCATGGCTTGCGACAGGCAAATGGGAGATGTGGCACCCGGAGAGATTGATTCGGAATCTGGCTCAGCCAGATTCCTCACCCCTGCGGGGCAGCCTGCGGCTGTCCAGAACGCTGCGCGTTCTGTCGAACCTGGAGTCCTCTCCCGCCGAGTACCCCAAATAAAAAAGGGCCCTCTGGCGAGGACCCTTTTTTATTTGGCGCACCCGGAGAGATTCGAACTCCCGACCAAGTGGTTCGAAGCCACCTACTCTATCCAGCTGAGCTACGGGTGCGTGCGGGCCGCGATTATATAGAACTCATCCGGGACGGTCACCCGAAAGTTTCCCTCGACATACGAGCCAATTTCGCATGCCTTGCCAGACGCGCGTCGGTGTACTTTACTTCTTGGCAAGAGCAACCGAACCACTAAAGGAGGAGGCGTATGCAGCAATCTTACACAGCGGTTTACAGGCGGGAGGGCGCTTGGTGGCTGGGCTGGGTCAAGGAGGTTCCCGGAGTGAATTGTCAGGAGCGCACCAAGGAAGCGCTGAAACGCAGCCTGGTACTCACCCTTCGTGAAGCTCTGTCGCTCGACAGGCACAACCGTCAATCCATCTCCACTTTCAAGGATGAAATGGTGATTTATGAAGAGGACCGACCTTCTGAGGCATCTGCGCAGGCATGACTGCTACCTGCTGCGGGAGGGGCGCAGCCATTCCTGGTGGAGCAATCGTCTGACCGACGCGAATTCGGCTGTGCCCAGGCACGCGCAGATCAATGACTTTCTGGCTCGCAAGATCTGCCGAGACCTCGGCATCGCTCTCCCTTGACCCTCACTCCACCCCCGCTCCGCGCACCACCACATTCACCTGATTCGTCGTGGGCATCACGCCCTGGGGGAAATTCAGCCCCGAATCCAGATCGCCACTCTGGCCCGGCGCCAATGCCGGAATCACCAGAGTGCGGGTGGCGAGCTGGCCCGCGATCACGGCCTGGAACTCGATGCTGACATCGCGCACCGCCACCGGCGAACGGTTCTCTACCCGTGCCAGCAGGCGCCCGGCATTGCTCACCACGGGCTGGGCGGCGATGTACTGCGTAGGGTTGTCAGAAATGTCCAGGCGCATGAAGGCCGTGCGGGACTGCTCGCCCACCAGCCCGGCGGCGGCGCTGGCGGCCTGGAAGTATTGCTTGGCGCCCACGCGGTCATTCGCCGCCAGCGCCAGCTCGCCCAGTTCATTCATGGCCATGGCGGTGGGCAGCAGATCGACACTGCGCTCGAGGTCTTCCCGTGCCCGTTCGCGATTGCCCTGGCGTGCGAAGGCCACGCCGCGCCCGAGGTAGTAATCGAAATAGTCCGGGTCGCGGGAGATGGCATCGTCGTAGCGGCGTGCAGCCGCTTCATAGCGCCGCTGATACACGAGGATATCGGCCGCCAACCCGTGGAAGCGCGCTTCGTCAGGCACCAGACTGAGGGCGGTTTCCAGGCGGCGTTCGGCCTCTTCCAGCTTGTCTTCGGCAATCAGTTTCTCGGCCTCGTCGAAGGCTTCATAGGCAGGTCTGGTCTCGCGCAGGAAGGCGGTGGCGTCGCGGTAGCGCTCCTCCCCCAGCTCCCCGCCCGTGATGCCCTCGGCACGCAGCTGCGCGACCAGTGCCCGATTGTTCTGCACACGCTCCAGGGAGGGCGGATGGCTGGCGAATAGGCCGTCGAGCCAGTTGCTTTGACGGCCTTCGGACAGCCGTACGAAGACTTCCTGCAGGCTGATGGCGGCCGCGGGGTCATAGCCCGCTGCCGCCATGTAGCGAATGCCATAGGCGTCGGACTCGCGCTCGGCATCGCGGCCGTAGCGCTGGGTCACCAGCTGGGCGCCGAGCATGGCGCCGCCCACCACATAATCCGAATACTCACTGCCCTGGGCCGCGATGGCCCCCACTACCAGCGCGCCCTGCATCAACATGCCGCGCTCCATGGCCTGGGCCCCGTGGCGCGCGGCCGCGTGCACGATCTCGTGCCCCAGCACGGCGGCCAGTTCGGCCTCATTGTTCAGCTCGGTCAACAAACCACGGTTCACCGCGATCTTGCCGCCCGGCAGTGCCCAGGCATTGGGCACGGAATTGTTCAGCACCACGAACTCGTAGGGCAGCTGGCGATCACTTGCCGCCGCCAGGCGCTGGCCGACGCCCTGCACATACGCTGTCAGCTCGGGGTCGACACTGAACTCGCCGCCCTGGGACTGTTGCGATGGCGAATACTGTTCGGCCCCGATGCTCAGCTCGCGCTGCTCGGAGATGAAGCTCAATTCGCGCTGGCCAGTCACAGGATTCACGGCGCAGGCGGCGAGCATGAACGCGCACAGCACGAGCGCAGTGGTCTTGAACAAGGGCGAATGCGGATCGGTCAGCATGATGGACTCTCGAGAAGAAACGACGGCGGGGATGACGTGATTCTATGCCGGCACCCCGCGCCACAGCCAGTGGCCGGCAACGCAGGCGGCAGCCCGGACTTTCGCGCTATGCTTGGGTCACGTATTCCTGTTTCAAGGACGACTCCCATGAAGACACGCTGCGCCTGGTGCGGCACCGACCCGCTGTATGTGGCCTATCACGACACCGAATGGGGCGTGCCTGTGCACGACGACCAGACACTGTTCGAGTTCCTGTCCCTCGAATGCCAGCAGGCGGGGCTGAGCTGGATCACGGTGCTGCGCAAGCGCGAGCACTATCGCCGCGCCTTCTTCGACTTCGACCCGGTGCGCGTGGCCGCCATGACGGATGCCGAGATCGAGGAACGCCTGCAGGACACGGGGCTGATCCGCAATCGTCTGAAACTGTTCGCCATGCGCAGCAATGCCCAGGCCTTCCTGCAGGTGCAGCGCGAGTTCGGCAGCTTCGATACCTACGTCTGGGGCTTCACAGGGGGCAAGGTGCTCGACGGCAGCCGGGGCAGCCTGCGGGACCTGCCCGCCACCTCGCAGGAAAGCGACGCATTGTCGAAGGACTTGAAGAAGCGCGGCTTCAAGTTCGTGGGCTCCACCATCTGCTACGCCCATATGCAGGCCACCGGCATGGTCAATGACCACGTGCAGGAATGCTTTCGTCACCAGGAAGTGTGAGAGGGCGCTAGAGCGCGCGCACATCGACGGTGTAGCTCGACACCACGATGAGCACCAGGTTGAACGCCAGCACGACCACGTGCACAGTGCGCCGGCGGGTAAAGAACAGCGGAATGAAGGACACTGCCAGCAAGGCGGGGCCAGCGATGCGCGTCGCCCAGGTCTCGCGGAAGTCGGGCAGCAGGGTGTCGGTGAGCGAGGACAGCAGGAAGAACACCAGCACCAGGGGGAAGAACCAGTCCTTGATGCGGAAGTAGTGTTCTTCCAGGTCCGTCGGCTGGCCTTCGCGCAGCTCCGGCGTCATCACGAAGCTGAGCAGCACCAGCACGATGGGCGCACTCAGCCCCAGCAGCATCTGGCCTACCGAACGCAGGTCCACCCCGTACTGGTATTCCCATAACCCCAGATAGTGAAAGGTGATGACCACCAGCAGCCAGAAGGACCAGCCCAGCACGAACAGCGGCCGCTGCACCTGCTGCCAGCTGCGGATGAGCCGGCCCCAGCCCATCATGAGTTCGGCCAGCGAGAACGCCACGACCACGGACACGAACATCATGATGAATTCGAACTTGGACATGGGGGCAGGCCTGGGCTCTCTCAGTCCTGGTGCGACTGGGCGAGAAAGACGCGCAGCGCGTCGCGGTTGAGATCCTCCGCCTGCCTGTCGAGCACGATGCGATGCAGGGTGGGAAGCAGGGCCTCGCGGAAGCTGTCCTTGTGCAGATAGGCGCACACGCCGCCATCGGCGGGCTCCAGCGCGCGGCGCTTGAGGTCTTCGCGATGATCTTCAGTGACCATCACCACCGGAGTGCGCTGGCGCAGCGGGCTGCGCCGCTCGATATCGCGCAGCAGGTAGAGAAACTGGTCGCGCGGCTTCTTGTAGTTGTTCCAGCCGGTGATGATGCAGGAAAGCTTGTTGGTCAGCAGGCCGAAGCAGCGGTCGTACTGGCGCACGGCGTCCAGGGCGTTGGCTTCGTTGTAGGTGTTGATGCTGGTGTACAGGCCAGTGGCGCCAATCTGGGCGGCAATCTCGTCCACCAGTCGATTGTCCAGATCGTAGATCAGGATGACGGGCTTGAAACTCATTCCTCAACCTCTTCTTGTTCTTCTTGGCTACCACGCTCAGCGCAGCAGCTGGCCACCATCCACGTCGACCGTCGTGCCGGTAGCATAGCCATTCTGCATCAGGTAAAGCAACGCGCCGGCCACCTCCTCCGGGCGCCCCACGCGCTCCACCAGTTGCCCCTTGACCATGGCCGCCACGCGCTCGGCGCGGGCCTCGCCCAGCCAGTCGAACAGGGCCGTGTCGATGATGCCGGGAGAGACGACATTGACGCGAATCGGGGCCATCTCGGAGGCCAGGCAGCGCACCAGAGTCTCCACGGCAGCGCCAACACAACTCAGGGCGGAGCTGTTGGCCTTGATCTTGCGGGCGGGCGCGCCGCTGACCAGGGTGATGGAGCCCGTCTTCGCCATAAAGGGCGCGCCGGTGCGCACCACCTGGGCATAGCCCCAGAGCTTGCCGAAGGCGTCCTTGAACTGCTCTTCCGTCTGCTCCAGGAACGGCTTGAGCGTGCGGGTGCCTCCAGTTGCGGCGGAAACCAGATGGTCGATCACCCCGGCTTCGGCGAACAGCGCCTTGAGTGCGGCCTCGTCGTGGGTGTCGACACAGCGCACCTTGAGTCGGCCTTGTCCGGCTTCTTCCGCGCGGGTGATATGGGCGGCCGAACGGCCGGCGGCCCAGACATTGGCGCCCAATTCCAGGGCGCCCAGTGCGGTGGCCAGACCGATGCCGGACGTGCCGCCGATCACCACCACGTTCCGGCCCTGCAATGCGAGTGTTGTCATGTCATCTGTCTCCTGTTGTCAGTTGGCAGCCAGAACTGCACAGCCCCAGCCGCGAAGGCCGCCGATGGTAGCACACAATGCCTGCAGCCCTTGCCGCCCGTGCCCTCGCGCCCGTCATTTTCGCCGGGCAGGCTTTACGCTCACAGCCGAAGCTGGCATGGTAGGTGGGCATCTGCATTCACAGGAGAACGACATGCGCACCATCCTTCTGGCACTGGTTCTGGGCGGCACCCTGAGCGCCTGTGGCAACTGGGTCAACCTGACTGCGGCGGGCCGACTCGTCACTGTCGCCACGCCGACGGAAGTCGCCAATTGCCGCCGTATCGGCAGCAGCACATCGAATGCACTGAGCGAGATCGTGTTCGTGGAGCGCGGCTCCGCCAAGCTGCAGGCCGAACTGATCGACCTGGCCCGCAACGAGGCCGCCGACATGGGGGGCAACCGCATCGTCGTGGAGTCCCCGATCACTGACGGTCGCCAGAGCTTTGGGGTGTACAGCTGCCCGAACTGAGACGAATCGACCGCGCAGGATGACGGCGAGCAAGCTCCGCACGACAACAAGAACGAAGGCACTCCTGCGTTGGGATGTCGCAGGAAGAATGGAATCTGGAAGCAGGATCAGATGGACAAGACTCTACTTTCGCTGATCTCGCTGATTTCGCTGAGCCGCTTCTTCGCGCTGATCCCCCCTGGTCTCGGAAGGCCCGCACCGTGGTGCGGGCCAGCGTCAGACTCAGCTGGGCCTGCTGAGCGCAGCGCCAGCGCAGGTCGTCAGTAACGATTGGGACCGTCAAAGACCTCGCGATCGAATTCGTTCTCCCAGTTCGCCACCACCGTGGCTACTGCCAGATCGCCCGTCACGTTCACGCTGGTGCGTGCCATGTCCAGCGGGCGGTCGAAGGGAATGATGAAGCCAACAACCACGGCAATCTGCTCCGGGCTCATGCCAATCGCCGACATCACCACCGACATCAGAAAGACAGAGGCCCCGGGGACGGCAGCCGTGCCGACGGAAACCAGTGTCGTCGCACCGATGACGATCAGGTAGTCGGCGAACGCCAGCGGAATGCCGAAGGCCTGGGCGGCAAACAGCGACACGATGCCCAC
>JBEDFR010000084.1:0-2814 GCA_041175045.1 Pseudomonadota bacterium
AATCAGCAGTTGTGGTTGGAGAGCACCGAGCAGCGCAGCGCAGGCGACGAGGCAAACAGCACCGAGGGCGCCGGCACCCAGCAGTTCCCGCTGCAACTCATCGCGCATGCCGCGCGGCCGCTGCATCGATCAGCGTCGGACTGTGCAGGAAGGCCATGAATTCGGGGGGCGTGAACCATTTTTCGAGCTTGACGATGTCCTCACAGCGCTCGACCTTGGCCTGGGCGAGCAGGAAGTCGGCGTCGTAGTTGTGGCGCGCGCTGGTCTCGGCCGGTGCCGTGATCTGCGCGTTGTGCCAGCGCCGGAAATCGGGCTCGGTGAGGAGCGTCGTGAGCGGCGAGGGGCCGATGTTTTCCTGTAGGCGGGGTTCGAGTTCGACCACCTTGCGCACGGTGGCCGGTTGGCGCCGCTCTTCCGGCGTCCCGAGAATGCCGAAGAAGCGCAGGACCTTGCCCCAGACCATCATGCCGCTGAGCCAGGAAAGTACGCCGGAAAGCATGAGCCCGCAGGTTACCGGCAGCAGCCAATAGAACAGACCGGACTGGGTGTACCAGGTCAGCCCGGCGGCGCTGAGGCCGATCAGCATGTGCCACTTGTGGGTGTTGAGCGCCGTGATGAGCGCGATGCTGCCATCGTTGCGACGCTGGGGTTTCCAGCCGCTGTCGCTGCCGGTGAGGATCTCCCGCACCATCTGGCTCTGCGCCAGCATCATCACCGGTGCGAACAGTGCCGACAGCAGCACTTCGGTCAGAACACTCAGGCTGAGCACGACCGGACCGCCGTAGGCCATGCAGCGACGCAGCGACAGCAGGCCACCGAGCAAGGCCAGTGCCTTGGGCAGCAGCACGATGCCCATCGACAGGGCGAACAGCGTGATGGCACGTTCCGAGTCGAATACCGGCCAGGTGGGAAACAGCGAAGGCTCGGGGAAATAGTCGGTGGGTGTGAAGCCAGCCTGGATGGTCAGGACCACACCGACCAGCAGCAGCATGAACCAGAACAACGCACTCGCGTAGGCCATGATGCCCGACAGGATGTGCAGGCGACTCGTCAGGGCGAGTCCACGGGCAAACAGGAAACGCACGTGCTGCAGATTACCCTGGCACCAGCGGCGGTCGCGTACCAGCACGTCGCTCATCGATGGCGGCGCCTCTTCGAAGGTTTCCTGCAGATCGGTGTCGAAGCGCACACCCCAGCCCGCGCGGCGCAGCAGGGCGGCTTCCACGAAGTCGTGGCTGATGACGTGGCCACCAAAAGGCGGCGTGCCGCTCAGCACCGGCAAGTGCGCCGCTTCGGCGAAAGCCCGGGTACGAATGATGGCGTTATGGCCCCAGAAGTTGCTGCCATAGCCGTGCCAGGCTGCCAACCCGTTCGCGAAGACGGGTCCATACAGACGGTTGGCAAATTGCTGCAGACGCGCGTACAGCGTTTCGCCCAGCACGATGTTGGGCAGGGTCTGCAGCAGCCCCAGACCGGGCTCCGCTTCCAGCCGCCGCGCCATCTCGATCATGGTGGCGCCGCTCATGATGCTGTCGGCATCGAGCACCAGCATGCCTTCGTAGCCCCCGCCCCAGCGCATGACCCAGTCGGCAATGTTGCCGGCCTTGCGCTCGCTGTTCTTGCGGCGGTGCCGGTAGTAGATCGGACAGTCCGGCGAGGCCTCGGCGAGCAGCTTGCGGAAGGTGTGCTCTTCACGCAGCCAGGCATTCGGGTTGGTGGTGTCGCTCAGGATGAAAACGGCAAAGCAGCCCGGGGCCTCGGCCGCCAGTTCACCGCTCATCGCCTTGAGTCCCGCCGCCACGCGCGCCGGATCCTCGCTGTAGACCGGCGCGAGAATGGCAGTCCGGATACCCGGGAGGCGGTCATGGAGGCGGCGAACGCCAAACAGATCCTGCTTGACCAGCAGCAGGAAGCCCAGTATCGCCTGCAGCCCCGCAAAGCTGATCCAGGTGAAGTTGATGGCGAACAGCACCAGGAACACCCACTGTACCAGCGTCAATTCGCCCGACATGACCGCGTACATTTCGTCGACGCCGTGCCTGACGAGCTGCCAGGTGCCGACCAGCAACAGCAGTCGTGCGCCCCAGATTTTCAGCGTCGGCCACGCCCTCAGCGGAATCCGCGACTTGAGCCCGCGCGCATGTTGCGGTTGGCGTGGCATGGCCAGCGGCTGTTCTGGGGGCAGGGCGAGCAGGGGAGAGTGGGTCATGAAGGCCTGGTCAGCAAGAAGGTGCAACCGCCGGGGATTCTACGCAGCAGCGGCACCTCACGGGAGAGGGAATCGTCGAAGAGGAAGGCCGGCAGCAAGTCGCCTGACGGAACTGGTAACAGTCAACGTTCCAGCCAGCGGAATAGCATGGTTTCACCGAGCGGCTTGCCCGCCATGCGCGGCTGCACACGAAATTCGGCCATGGACGCTCCTTGCGGATTGAACGTGACGAAAAGCCGCAGGCCGCTCTCGCCATAGCGCTCGATCTGCGTTTCCAGAATCTGGCCCTGACTGATGCTCGCTTCGAGGCTGACGTCGTCCATGCTGAGTTTGCTCGGCAGACCCTGGTAGTCGATCACGAGTTGTGGCTGATCACTGAACAGCTTGAGTCCATACGCGGTGCGGGTGATGCGGCCCAAACCGTTCGGCAGCGGACTGTCGTCGGGCCAGGTGAGCTGATAGGAAAACTCGAGCGGCGACCCCGGCACGAGTGCTTCCTTGGGGCGCCAGTACGCCACGATGTTGTCGTTGGCCTCGGACCGCGTGGGGATCTCCACCAGCACGACTTGGCCTGCGCCCCAGTCTCCTTTCGGCGTGATCCAGGC
>JBEDFR010000085.1:0-19202 GCA_041175045.1 Pseudomonadota bacterium
CAACAGAAGGATTTCCATTCATAACGGCCGGCACTTTATACCAAGGCACGGAAAGCTGTGTCAACTGAATACCCCGCAAGCCGCTGTGATTCAGTGCGTATTTACCGGCAATTCTTCCTTGTTCTTGTCACTCTCCTCCACTCCTGCGCCACGGCTTGATTTTGTCATCAAGTCGTCAGACACAGGAATCGGCTGATACTCGAGTGCGATTTCAAGAACCTGATCAATCCACCGAACTGGCTTGATCTCCAATTCCGCCTTGACGTTATCGGGAATCTCTTTCAGATCTCTTTCGTTGTCTGCAGGAATGATTACTGTCTTGATCTTGCCACGATGTGCTGCGAGCAATTTCTCCTTAAGACCACCAATTCGCAGCACCTGACCTCGAAGCGTGATCTCCCCGGTCATAGCGACATCTGCCCTGACGGGAATCGATGTCAAGGCTGACACTAGGGCCGTGCACATGCCGATACCGGCACTTGGACCATCCTTGGGCGTAGCACCTTCAGGTACATGGATGTGCAGATCGACAGTTTCATGAAATCCAGGTTTGAGACCCAGTGCGGACGCTCTGCTTCGCACTACCGTGATGGCCGCCTGAATGGATTCCTGCATGACATCCCCCAACGACCCCGTCTTGATGGTCTTGCCCTTGCCTTCGAGTGCCACGGCCTCGATGGTCAGCAACTCTCCACCTACCTGAGTCCAGGCCAACCCATTGACTTGACCGACGAGATTTGTCTCTTCCGCCACTCCGAAATCGAACTTTCGCACGCCGGAGTACTTCTCCAGCAATGCGCTGCTCAAGACCACTGGCTCCGGCTTCTTCACCGAAGAGTGCTCCTTGACGACCTTGCGGCAAATCTTAGCAATCTCACGCTCGAGACTTCGCACGCCCGCCTCACGAGTGTAATAGCGCACGAGGTCCTTGACCGTGTCTTCACCATCTCCAGCTCCCCGGGCTGTATGCCATTGTTATGTTGTTGCTTGGGCACGAGATAGCGCGTGGCGATATTGATCTTCTCATCTTCCGTGTAGCCTGGAAGGCGAATGATCTCCATTCTGTCCAACAGAGGACCCGGAATGTTCATGGTGTTGGACGTGCACACGAACATCACCTCTGAAAGGTCATAATCCACTTCAAGATAATGATCATTGAAGCTGTGATTCTGTTCCGGATCGAGCACTTCCAGCAAAGCCGACGCCGGATCGCCTCGATTGTCCATGCCCATCTTGTCAATTTCATCTAGTAGGAACAGCGGGTTACGCACGCCGACCTTGGCAAGCTTCTGCAGAAGCTTGCCGGGCAGCGAACCTATATAGGTACGCCGGTGCCCGCGAATTTCAGCCTCATCACGTACGCCGCCAAGGGCCATGCGAATGAACTTCCTGTTCGTGGCACGAGCAATCGATTCACCAAGCGAAGTCTTGCCGACACCGGGCGGTCCCACCAGACAAAGAATCGGCCCCTTGAGCTTCTTCACCCGCTTCTGAACTGCCAGATACTCCAGAATCCTGATCTTTACCTCTTCGAGTCCGTAATGATCATTCTCCAAAACCTGTTCGGCTTTCTCCAGATCGAATCTGACTTTGCTTCGCGCCTTCCAAGGAATATTTACCATCCAGTCAATATATGTGCGCACAACAGAAGCTTCCGAAGACATGGGCGACATCATGCGCAGCTTGTTCAACTCGGACAACGCTTTGTCTTTCGCCTCAGCGGGCATGCCAGCAGACTCGATCTTCTGCTTCAGCTCCTCTGCTTCGTTGGGAGAATCGTCGAGCTCGCCCATTTCTTTCTGAATGGCCTTCATCTGCTCATTCAGATAATACTCGCGCTGACTCTTCTCCATCTGCTTCTTTACGCGTCCACGTATGCGCTTTTCCACCTGAAACAGATCAATCTCGGATTCGATGAGACTCATTAGATGCTCTATTCGCGCCTGCAGGCCGACCAGCTCCAGCAGATTCTGCTTCTCCTGCACCTGCAGTGCCATGTGAGAAGCGATCGTATCGACCAATCGACCAGGCTCATCGATACTGGATATGGACGTCATGACCTCTGGCGGAATTTTCTTGCTCAACTGAACATACTGCTCGAACTGCGTGAGCAAGGAGCGCACAAGAAGCTCTGACTGCTTGACTGGCAGAGCTTCGGGAACAAGCACGGCGATACTTGCCTGGAAATAGTCGGCGTCGTAGTCGACCGTCTTGATGCGCGCGCGATTGACTCCTTCAACAAGTACCTTGACCGTGCCGTCAGGCAGGCGAATCAATTGCAGGATGCTGGCGACAGTGCCGATCTCGAAGACATCACGGGCACCAGGATCATCGTCTGTCGGATTCCTCTGGGCTACCAGCAAGACTTGCTTGTTACTCGACATCGCTGTTTCAAGCGCCTTGATCGATTTCGGTCTGCCAACGAACAATGGCTGAACGATCTGCGGATAAACCACCACATCACGCAAGGGCAGCAGTGGCAGGATATTTTTCGCGATTTCGGAGGACTCTGCATGAAGACCCATAATTACTTCCTGAAAAAAGGGAGTGGCAAACTGAACTCAATGGTATTCAGGCTTTACCCTTGGGGCGTTCTTCTGCAATTGCAATGCTCGCCCGCCTTGTAATGACCAAAGAAAAAATTCAATGTTCTTCGGTCGCGGTCCTCGACTGCTGCTCTCTGTTTTCGTAAACCAGAAGAGGTTCGGAATCTCCGTTGATGGCCGCGGAATCGATGATGACCTTGCTGACTTTCTCCATCGAAGGGATCTTGTACATGGTGTCCAACAGCACACTTTCCATGATAGAGCGCAGCCCACGTGCGCCGGTCTTGCGCTCTTTGGCCCTCTGCGCGACCGCCTTGAGGGCTTCATCTCGGAACTGTATTTCCACCCCCTCCATTTCAAACAGCTTCTGATACTGCTTGATCAACGCGTTTCTCGGTTCCTTGAGAATGCGAACGAGGGCATCGAGATCGAGTTCATCAAGAGTCGCAATCATCGGCAGTCGGCCGACGAACTCGGGAATGAGACCATACTTCACCAGATCTTCCGGCTCCACATCACGCAAGGTCTCTCCAGTCTTTTGTTCAAGGTCTTTGCTGCGCACCTCCGCAGCGAATCCAATGCCTCCCTTCTCGGAGCGATCGCGAATGATCTTGTCGAGACCGGCAAAAGCGCCCCCGCAAATGAAAAGGATATTGGAAGTGTCAACCTGGAGAAACTCCTGCTGAGGATGCTTTCGCCCCCCCTGCGGAGGCACAGACGCCACAGTGCCTTCAATAAGTTTCAACAGGGCCTGCTGCACGCCCTCACCTGAGACATCGCGCGTGATGGAGGGATTGTCAGACTTGCGTGAAATCTTGTCGATCTCGTCGATATACACAATGCCGATCTGCGCCTTCTCAACATCGTAGTCGCACTTCTGCAAGAGCTTCTGAATGATGTTCTCTACGTCCTCGCCGACGTAGCCAGCCTCTGTCAATGTCGTGGCATCCGCGATGGTGAAGGGCACGTCAAGAAGTCGAGCCAGCGTTTCTGCGAGTAGCGTTTTGCCTGTACCAGTCGGACCAACCATCAGGATATTGCTCTTGCCCAGTTCCACACCGCCCGACGATTGCTCGTAGTTTAGCCGCTTGTAATGGTTGTACACGGCGACTGCGAGAACCTTCTTGGCACGCTCCTGACCAATCACATATTCGTCCAGCGTGGTTTTTATCTCTTCGGGTATCGGCAACTTCCGACTGCCACTCTCGCCATCCTTTTCCTGGATTTCCTCTCGAATGATGTCATTACAAAGGTCGACGCATTCATCACAGACAAAAACGGAAGGACCCGCTATCAGCTTGCGAACTTCGTGTTGACTCTTGCCGCAGAAAGAGCAGTAAAGCAATTTGCCGTTGTCATCGCCCTTGTTGAAACGATCATCAGACATTGAACTAATCCTCAAATTCGACGCCAGCCCAGATTACAGGACTTTCAGGCGCTCTCCAATAGCAATACCGGGCGCCGCCGAAAGCAGGCCCTGGGCCCTGTCAGTGATAATCGGCACGACTTCCGAGTTCTCGAGCCTGCAGCAGAAAATTACGGGCAAATGTCGCTGACTAGATCACGCGGCGACTAAGGACTCGGTCAATGAGACCATACTCGACGCCTTCGTTGGCACTCATGAAATTGTCGCGCTCTGTATCCTTCGCGATTGTCTCGAGGTCCTTGCCGGTGTGCATGGCCATGATGTGATTGAGCTGGTGACGCAACTTGATGATCTCGTTGGCCTGTATCTCGATGTCGGACGCCTGGCCCTGCGCACCTCCACTGGGCTGGTGAATCATCATGCGCGAGTGTGGAAGGGCGAACCGCTTGCCTTGAGCGCCACCAGCAAGCAAAAGAGCACCCATGCTTGCTGCCTGGCCGATACACATGGTGCTGACATCCGGCTTGATGAACTGCATCGTGTCGTAAATCGACAAGCCTGATGTAACGGAACCGCCGGGAGAGTTGATATAGAGATGAATATCTTTGTCCGGATTTTCCGACTCCAGAAACAGCAATTGCGCGACAACGAGGTTGGCCATGTAATCCTCTACAGGGCCAACCACGAAAATAACGCGCTCTTTCAGCAAACGTGAATAAATATCATAGGAGCGCTCACCGCGCGCCGTCTGTTCGACAACCATCGGCACAAGGGTTGACACGATCTGTTCTTGTCTTTGATCCATACGATCTCGTTACTTCTTGTCTGATTTTGTCGAGTCTGGTTTGATGGCGTCGTCATAGCTCACGCGCTTTTCCTTCACTTTCGCTTCCGCAAGAATTGCTTCGAAAGCCTGATCTTCCAGCACCGAAGATTCAACAGTGGCCAGTTGATCCTTGTTGCTGTAGTACCAGCGCACTACCTGTTCAGGAGTCTCATATGTCGATGCAATATCTTCGATGGTCGATTTGACCAGATCTGGATCTGCCTTGAGACCGCGGCTCTTGATGACCTCGCCTAGAATCAGACCTAGTCCAATACGCTTCTCTGCCTGCTCCACAAACAACTCATCGGGAAGCAGTGACGGGTCTATGCTCTGCTTGCCTCCACCAAACTGCTGCAATGCCTGCTGACGCAGCGCATTGATCTCGCCCTGTACGAGACTCCTTGGCAGCGTGAGCTTGTTTTGTGCCAGCAACTGCTCCATCAGGCGACTCTTCACCTTTGCCTTGCTGGCATTCTTGAGCTCACGCTCCATATTGGCGGCCACTTCCTTGCGGAAAGCCTCCAGCCCTCCCTCCTCGATGCCGAACACCGCGAAGAACTCATCGTTGAGTTCAGGCAGCACGGGAGCACTTACGGAGTTGATCTTGATCTCGAACCGTACAGGTTTGCCTGCGAGATCCTTGTTCTGGTAGTCCTCGGGGAACACCAGGTCAAGCACGACCTCGTCGCCCGCCTTCTTCTTGCTCAGCCCCTTTTCGAAACCATCGATCATGCGCTGAGAACCGAGTATCAGATTGGCCCCCTTGGCAGAGCCACCGGCGAACTCCACGCCTTCCATGGTTCCGACATAGTCGATGTTCAAGCGGTCCTTGTTTTTGCTCTGACGATTCACATTCTCCCAGGTCTGGCGCTGCTGGCGCAGGGTCTCGATCATCTTGTCGATGTTCTCGTCCTCTACCTGGGAGACAAGTTTCTCGACTTTCAATTCCTTGAAATCGCCCAGCGTGACTTCCGGAAAGACTTCGAATGTCGCCACATACTCGAGGTCCTTGCCTTCTAGGATCGATCGGGGCTCGATGCGGGGCTGACCGGCTGGCTTGAGATTCTGCTCTGCGATCGCCTGATAGTAAGTTCGACTCATGACTTCGCCGACCACTTCCTGGCGCACGCTTTTGCCGAATCGACCCTTGATCACCTTCAAGGGAATCTTGCCCTTGCGAAACCCATTCAGGCGCACATTACCCGAAGCCTCCTGGAGTCGAGCCGTGACGGCACTTTCGACAACTGCAGCAGGAATTCCGACTGTCATTCGTCGCTCGAGTTCAGAAATTGTCTCGATGGAAACTTGCATGAATTACCCTCTACTATCGGCGTGCCTTTGCTTCCCGCCAGTCATTGACGCACTGAAGATCACCAAGTTGGTTCATCCTCGTGAGCCACCCAATTGATGCCTTCGCTTTTTCTGTCCGAAGCCGTCTCGCTTGCCAGCCAGCTTTCTTTCTGTTTAAGTTCTTATAATTCAAGATCTTAAGAGAATTTTGTCGACTTCTGAAGTGCGCGATTCTCCCATACTGCCCATATATATTCAATTGTGAATATTGTGAGCAATCTTAATTGTGACCACCATCGCCGACCATCGACCATACCTTCGAGAATCCAGTGAACCCATTTGAAACCGGTATCTGTGGCGTTATTTTGGCAGGCGGTCGAGGCTCACGCATGGACTATCGTCACAAACCCCTGATGAATGTCGGAAAGAGATCGATTATTGAGTGGATAATCGAGTGCGCGTCGCTTCAGACGTATCGTCTGGTCATCAATGTCAACAGGGATGTCGAACTCTATGAGAAATTTGGTCTTCCGCTGATTCCAGATCTGGTTTCCACTGACGCCGGCCCGCTTGCAGGCATACACGCCGCCATGAACTGGTGCAGGGAAAACGAGCCCGGCAGCACACACATCGCATGCTTTCCAGGAGACGTCCCGTGGTTCGGGTCAGATCTGGTGCCGCGCCTGAAGGATGGCGTTGCAGTTACCGATAGTCTGATTGGCTGGTTACAAACCGGCTCACAGTGGCAGCCATTGTTCTCGCTTTGGGATCTGAGGCTGGAACAGCGACTTTCTGACGCCTTGCAGCTGGGCTTGTACAGTCCCATGCAATTCATTCGATCACAGGCCAATGTACTTGTACCCGAATCATCCGTGCGGCAGGGAGATTACTTGAATATCAATACGTTGGAAGATCTCGAACTGGCCAGCTCGATTGCTGCCCTCCGCGACTCAGCGTGAAATGCCTAAATTCTTGTCTTCAGAAATATTTTTACCTCAAGTGAAGTGTCAACACTTTGTTTTACTTGCATAAAAAATGCTCATTTGTACTGCAAGTTGCATTATTTTTAATCTGGATTCGGGAAAATTCAGTTCTTTAATATCCTCAGCTAAGGTACTGATGATAAAGACAAATACAGCGGCTTTGCCAACCTCCCTTTTAATGCGCTAAATAATTGATTTAAAAGGAACTTTGACAAATTGAAAGAGTGCCGTGGCACTCTAGCTTAGACACTCGAATGGCATGCTATTTGCGCTCTTCTCACCTTCGAATCCGCATAATAATTTCGAGCTACTCGCCAGCGCGGGCATGCCGAGCGTGTGTTCCGGAAAATCTAAGAACATCGGCAGGCCTGGACTGGCAGAGACAATCAGAGGAGCAAAATCATGACAAGCCTTCGCAAGCAAGACAGGTCAGATCGAGAAATCCCGCAGCGTACAGAACGTCTTTTCGATAGTGGGGGGCTCTGGTACTTCCGTACCCGGGAGGGCAGTAATATCGGTCCATTTCGCTATCAGTCAGAGGCACGGCAGATGCTAGAGAAGTTCATTGAGGATATTGTCACAGCGGAAACCGCGGCTGAGCGCGCAAACAAACCGCATTTCCGCCTTCTTGCCAACGCCAGGTATGTCTCTGGCAATTTTGGATCTCCTGGCTTAAGCGGCTGAAAGTCTTGAGTTGACCGGAATATCCGCCAGGGCACTTCGGCTTGCCGAAGTGCCCTGGCTACCCGAGAAACCCATCGCCAAGCTCGCAAGCGTGCTGGCACTTTTCGTGCCACCAAGATGGCGTCTGACCCAAGGTTCAGGCAGCACTGTCGTTTTTGCTCATCTCTGCAATGAAAACCAGTCGCGACACTTTTCTAACCGTGTGCAAGCGCAGCCAAGCTCGCCATATCCCACTGCCGAAATATCGAGTGCGCTGCTCTGCAGATTAGACTCATGGCAAATTTTTCAGGAAGCCCACATGCCGCATACCCAGCTGTTGGGGCTCGACAAAGCACTGCTGCGCTTGGCGACTCTGGCGTAATCGTGAACTGCCCATCCGCATGTCCTGCATATAAATGCATATCCTGCAGATCAAACCTGTGACCTTCTCTTTGCGCCGGGATTTCAGCAGGAACAATTTCGCAAGTTCCTTCAGAACCCCTGGGAGACCTGAACTGTCGCTCGTCGCGCACGCAAAAACGAGTCTGCACTAGCGAGCATCGGGGGAAACTCACCAAACAGGCAAGTGTTGGCACCGCACTGTTGCCGAAAATTGTCCCGATCTTGTTGTTGCACTATTTTCTCGCCGACAGCCAGAGAAACTCCATCACCGACGCGGCCTCGCTCTAGCTGGCGAATGCCGACCATGCGCTCATCACTTCAAGCTCACACGAAATGACTCGATGGGCTTCCCGTTCGAGTAGCGCCGCCTCCCACTCTATACTCAATGTGCTCGTTGGCAATGTGGCGCTGATAAGAGAAGCACTCGATATTCACCATGGCTGCGAGACTCTGCACTCCGCGCCCTATGGCTTCAACAAGACCTTCGATGAGACCGCGGGCTACAGAAACAAAGGCATGTCGGTCATGCAGGCTCTGAAAAAACCATGAACATGATTGCAATACTGCGGCTTATGAATCACAAGACGCAGCGCGATCTGAAACTGACACTGGGGGGATAACACAATAAAGCATTCGGCAATTCGAGAACGCTAGATTCAAACCAGCTGCTGGCACGGGCAAGGAAAGCGGGAATGGCAATCGAGAAACAAGATCACACCACCAGAGGACTTTAATGAACCTTACAGCGCTGTGAGTGACACTGTATCGCGCAGTACAAATCGAGTTTTACTCAAAGCACTACGGTGACTCGCAGCCAGAAGCCAGCATTCGCAAATTGCCTAGCGCCGCCCTGTTGCATGATTTCGAGAAGGTAGTTGTCTGCGAATCAGTGCTGGTCCAGTCCAAAATACTAAGCCTGCGGAACATCAACAGCATCCACTACCGAATTCCTCTGGCACGAGACAATCTCAAGGTACGCGCAATGCCGCAATCGTTGCGACTTTATCAATATAGGCGGCCATACCCTCAAGAAGGCGCGGATAGGAAATGCTCTTGACCTCGAGTCCAGAGGAGAGGACCACTTCTTGTAAGCAACATTCAAAGAAAATTACTCATCCATTCCGAAACGCACCAGCGCAGTGGATCTGCAAAGGATTTCGTCCTGCTACCCAACTTATTGATGGACGCCATGAATTCAGCATCGTCAGTACGCAGGAATTTGCCGTGTTGTTCATACCCAGGAGCAGTCTTTCGCTGGACGGGCGACGGTAGATAAAATCAAAAGTCGCTCAGGACTGTCACTTCCTGCAGTTGATGACGTGGGCTGAGAGGTTTCGCATAGTGACGGAAATCGCCGGTGCTCAACACAAGAGCAAAAATGCAGGAGCTAAACGGCCCGGGATACACGAACGACGGAGGTTCGGATGATAGTGTCTTCGCTTCCAAGATCATGACAACTTGCGATACTTTCGACGTTCTTGCCGCGTCCGGTCGTCCCGAAACAACTGCCCTGTCGTCATACTTCGCGTGCGATAGTTTGCCGGAAAAGGCGCGGGCGGGCGCAGCCGAAAAGGACTCATCGACGCTTTCATCGAGAGCTAAGCTTAAAAGATAATCCAAAATCGATGACATGCCGAAAGCAATCTGAGCGACGTTCACTTCAGAGAGCATGTCTGTGATTTCGAGCAGCACCAGCAATATCAGCCAGACTTCATCGCCAACTGGCCTGACTTGCGTTACGAGCGCCGCGTCGCCCTGTCCTCTCAGGTTCACCTGATGGACTGATCTGCTTTCAGTAGACGCGTTGCCGTCACGAATACGTTCTCGCTGTATCGCCAGAAGAAGTAGCGGCCATGATTGCAAAGCCGATGCAACACTCCCTGCGGGAGGCTGTCGATGAAGGAAGGCACACTGCTGTACTGACCGAGGTGTTCGACGGCACCCAGCCAGACATGCACGGGCATGGCGAGTGACGCGGCAGAAACGTTCAAGGGTGCCAGCGCCAGTGCGGTATCCCGCGCAACGCCGCTGACACCGTGTCTAACGGCTTCGTACGTACTCTGCGTCAGTGTGAATCTAATTGCTGGGTCGCCCAGTAGTCGGCGGTCGGCGTACGCGAGAGACTCTGACAGTCTGCAAAGATACTGTTCCGGCGTGGAATTGGCGAAGGTCAGTCGCAGCGCAAGAATCCCCTGCAGAACAGTCGCGAGGCTCTTGCGCAACATCCGACAGCCAAGCGCTTCCCGTGCTCGGCATACAGGCAGTTGACTGGACACCCCCAGCACAAGCTTCACACGTTCTGGGGCCATCGCTGCGACGGCCAGGGCCATGCCTGTACCCGCCCCGGCGGACAAAATGCCGAATTCCTGCAAACCCAGGTGATCGGCTAACTGCAGGAGATCGTCGGTACAGGTTGCTCGCGACATGCCAGCATGACTGTCCGACTCTCCCAGCCCAGGACGATCGACAGCCAGAAGCCGATAACCAGCGCGTCGCGCCTCAGCATCAAAGAAAGCAGCCTCAAGCCGGGAACTGCCAGCAGCGTGCAGGTAAAAAATCGGGAAACCGCGAGTAATTCCAAACTCGGACCAGGCCAACCTGCGACCATCCCGCAAGGGAAATCTGTGGAAGCACACTGACGCCCCGGGCACATCCCCCGCACGAGCATCTGCTGCATGAGAAATGTAATGGTGGTGCATGAAATCCCTTGCCTGTTTCCGAAGGAGTAGCAATTTGAAACAAGTCTCGAGGGTAAGTGGGAATAATTCCCACGTCAAGCAAGAAGCCCGCGGAATCACGACAAATCTGTGGGAACTATTCCCACCCATCCGATATACTCGCAGGCCATGACAGAACAGCAAAACTTCCAGAACACTCCAGGCCTGGCGCCCGCGGCCCTCGTCAACGCACTGCGCAAACTGCTGCGGCCGCTGGTTCGGCTTTTGCTTGCCCGACAAATCACGTATCCCTACGTGATCAATTTGTTGAAAAGCATTTACGTCGAAGTTGCAGACCAGGAATTTCAGGCGGGCAACAAGCGCCAGACAGACAGTCGGATCACCCTGCTGACAGGAGTGCACCGCAAGGATGTCAAACGACTGCGCGCAGAACAGGAAGCAGTCGCCCCGACACCGCGCACCATCTCAGCTGGTGCGCAGATCATCGGGGTGTGGCTGGGCTCTGCCGAATATACCGACAACACAGGAGCCCCACTCGCACTGCCCTTGCGATCGAGTGCAGGTGAATCAGGTGGCAGGACTTTTGACGATCTGGTAGAGCTAGTCTGTCGCCAGGATATTCGCCCGCGAGTGATTCTGGACGACTGGCTGCACCTCGGGATTGCCACGCTGGATGACTCCAATCGCGTCGCTCTGAATACTGGTGCATTCACACCCGACAAGGGATTCGAAGAAAAGGCTTTCTTCTTCGGCAAGAACATTCACGATCATCTGAGTGCCGGGGCGCACAACCTGCTCGGCCATTCGCCTTCCTACTTCGACAGAAGCGTCTATTATGACAAGCTCAGTCTGGAGTCAATTCAAGCCCTGGCACAGCTGGCTAGACAGACTGGAATGACCGCACTCACCACCATGAATCGCGCGGCCCTGCAATTGCAAAAGCGTGACGAGAATGCTCCTGACAGGAAGCACCGCATGAACTTCGGTGTGTTCCACTTTGATGCCGAACTGCCAGCAAGATCCGCGGACGAGGACGATCACCATGCCTAGAGCAATCGTTATGCTGCGCCGTTATCCGGCCACCATGCTCCTGGCGGTGCTGCTCTTCGCTGTCAGCCTGGTACTGGCTGCTGCCAGTCTGGGGACCGTCAGCGGCGGTGGTGAAGGCGATGATAGTGGAAGTGGAATTGGCGGTACCGGAAAATCCGGCGAATTCGGAGGGAGTGGTTTTGGCGGCACCGGAGGCCCCTCGCCCTTCTTCACCAGCTCATCGGACTCTGAGTCCAATGCTGATCAACAAGAGGAAGCCGAATCACAAATCGCCGCCACCCAGCAAGTCGCAGAAACTGTGCTGGACGGTGTGCTGAACGAGATTCCCAGCGTGCCGGCGAACGAACCAAAAGAGAGCCATGGGCGAGGCCTGAACAACTCCATCGAGACGGCGACTTCGACTCCAACTCAACAAGTGCCAGCCATACAGATTGAAATCGCTCAGGCACCAGTGGTGGAAAGACTGGCAGCGCCGACGCCGGTCACTGTGCCAGAACCTGTGTCAACTACCCCGAGCAACGAGCTGGTCACTGCCGACACCATTTCGCCGGCGAACGTGGCCGCCGAACAGACTCGGGACTCCCTGAACATGCCGTCGGCGCAACCCGCAGCATCGCAGGTCGAGCCTGTATCCATCGAAAAGACGATAACGCCGGAAGCACTCGCGGTTGTGCAGGAAGCAGAGAAGGAAATTCGGGAAGAACCTCTTGAGCGTGCCAGTGTGCCAGACCGCATCCAGCGGCCCGACCTGCCACCATTCCAGCGCATCAGACCGGTTGAGCGACCATCGCTAATGCCTGGTCGCGCGCAGCCCATGCGAATCTGAAGAAGTCAGCCCAGTTACCAGCGCCGCCCCAGTTGCAGGCCGAAGGCGATATCGGGACTGTCCACCGTGAACCCCTTTGCGGTGTAGAACATCAGAGACCAGGACGGTGTGGGCGCCCAGGATACATAGGGCAACAATTCATGAGTCTCACCAGAGCTGGCAGAGGCCGCGTCGCGAAAGTCATAAATCAAGCCGTAGCTCCACCGCTCATTCACCGGCTGAGAGAATCCCAACGAGACAAACGCTGAATCCGTCATCTCATCAAACAGCGTCGACTGCCCGCGAATCCTGTAGCCCAAGGTGGAAAATATCGTGGTGCCTCCGAGCAATTTATAGACATCTACCTGCCCGCTGTAATCCAGCTCGCCAGTGCCATGCCCTTGGCTCTCATCAGCAGTCGGGAGTTTCACCTCAACGCCGATATCGAGAAACACGCCGCTCTGCCCGACACCTGGCCATTGGTAGGTAGCCGATAACACGGTGTCACCCACGCCTCGGGAAGTGGATTTCTCGAGGTTATCATCCAGGTCTACAAACTCGTTGCGTCCAACGCCCCCCACGTTCACCAGCACATTGCCATAGCCAGTGACTTGCAAATGCCCTGTAGCCAACTGGAGGTTCCAGTTGCCTACACTGCGCTCGTAGGAGACCGGAAAGAAATGAATCGAGGTGTCATCGTCCAATCCATAATCGCCCGCACTGTAATAGGCGCCAAGTCCCAGGCTGTTGCGAGTCGCAGGGTCGGCCTGCGCCTCGCTCGCACCCGCTTGCCTATCAAGCACGGCAAGCAGCACAAGCGGAAAAATGTTGAGAAATCGGACCATTGGGCAAACTCCTGATGGGCGCCAAAGTACCTATGGCCCCTGAGCTTGTCAAAGTATTGCACCCTTGCCCCCATATCCAGGCAGCGGAAGGGTGTGCTGAAGGTCGCAAGCGATTCGATGTGCGTCAGAGATCTACCGCGATGAAGGTCTGCATTTTACGATTCAGCAATCCATGCCAATGATGCCGCCGACTTGTGCCTAGGTAGCGTCGCCATCCAGCTCAAGCGATGCCGAGTTGATGCAGTAACGCAGGCCGGTAGGCGCAGGTCCGTCGGAAAAGACGTGCCCGAGATGGGCCTGGCAATTGGCACAGAGTACTTCCACGCGCTGCATGCCGTGACTGAAATCGGCAGCCTCCCTCACCTTCCCAGCTTCGACAGGCTGCCAGAAGCTCGGCCAGCCACTGCCAGAATCGTATTTGGTGCCGGCATCGAACAAAGGGTTGGAGCAAACGGAACAGCGGTAGAGCCCAGGGCTCTTGCAGTTCCAGTAACGACCGGTAAAGGCCCGCTCCGTCCCCTTCTGCCGCACGATGCGAAAACCATCCTCCCCGAGACTGCGGCGCAGTTCTTCGTCGCTCTTGATACGGATCTGCTTGTCGGTCATGGTCGCTTCCCCTTTTCTGTGCCAGTAAATCTTGCCCTGCCTGTGCGCTGTCAATTTAGCGGCGGGCGATTACAATACCCGCCCTGACGCCAGCGCCACGAGGCATACGGCCAAAACCCAAGGCCTGGATCAACTCGACATCCCCAGGCCGCCAGAGATACGAGCGATGAAGAAGATCAGACAGTCCGACAAGCTGAACAAGGTGTGCTACGACATTCGCGGTCCCGCCCTCGTGGAAGCGAAGCGCCTGGAGGAGGAAGGTCACCGCATCCTCAAACTCAACATCGGCAACCCGGCACCATTTGGTTTCGAAGCCCCGGATGAAATCATCCAGGACGTGATCCGCAATCTCTCCAACGCACAGGGCTACAGCGATTCCAAAGGGCTGTTCTCGGCGCGCAAGGCCATCATGCAGGAATGTCAGCAGCTTCAGATCAAGGGTGTCGACATCGACGACATCTATCTGGGCAACGGCGTTAGCGAGCTCATTGTGATGTCGATGCAGGCGCTGCTGAATAACGGCGACGAAGTGCTGATTCCGGCGCCGGATTACCCGCTGTGGACGGCTGCGGTGAGTCTGGCAGGCGGCACGCCTGTGCACTATGTGTGTGACGAAGCTGCCGATTGGTTCCCGGACATCAAGGACATCGAAAAGAAGATCACGCTCAGCACCAAGGCCATCGTGATCATCAATCCGAACAACCCGACAGGTTCGGTGTACAGCCGGGAGATACTCCAGGACATCATCCAGGTGGCACGCAAGCACAAACTGGTGGTGTTCTCGGACGAGATCTACAGCAAGATCCTCTACGACGATGCCAGACACATTCCCATTGCCTCGCTGGCAGACGACATCTTCTTCATTACCCTAAACGGTCTGTCCAAGGCTTATCGCCTCGCGGGTTTCCGCTCGGGCTGGATGGTGTTGAGCGGCGCCAAGGAAAAAGCCGAGAACTATATAGAGGGTCTGGAGATTCTCTCCAACATGCGCCTGTGCGCGAATGTGCCAGCACAGTTCGCGGTGCAGACGGCTCTGGGCGGGTATCAGAGCATCAACGAATTGATTCTGCCGGGCGGGCGTCTGCGCGAGCAGCGTGATCTGGCGTGGAACCTCATTACCGCGATTCCAGGCATCAGCTGCGTGAAACCGCACGGTGCGATCTACATGTTCCCGAAGCTCGACCCGCAGATGTATCCGATCAAGGACGACGCGAAATTCGTGCTCGACCTGCTGGAAAAGGAAAAGATCCTGCTGGTTCAGGGCAGCGCGTTCAATATCACGGACTCTCAGCACTTCCGCATCGTGTTTCTGCCCAATGCCGATGTGTTGACGCAGGCCATCGGCAAGATCGAACGCTTTCTCTCGCGCGCGGAATTCTGAGCCTTCAGTATTCCAGCGTGAACCCAAGAGCAGTCAGCGTCGCGCCCAGCGCGACGCGGTCCAGATTCTTGCGCAGATTCGCGCATTGCAGTGTGTAATGGGCGAACTCGCGTCGTGCGCTCATGCGTTGGCGAATAACATCGAACACCCCGGCATCGGACTCCTGTTCGCGCAGCTGCGCATCGATCTGTGCTACGGGCAGAGCTGCATGCAGGCACAGGGCCAACGCATCCTGCAGCGACGTGGCTGACGCCAGATCCACTGCAAGCCGCGTGCGCGCTGACTGCGTCCGGACGCTGCAACGTGTGTCGGGCAGCCCGAAAGACCGCAGGAAATCGTGGTAATTGCGCTCACTCGCGTTGCTCTTCGCCTCCACACTGTAGCCGGCGATATGCGGCGTTCCCAGCGTCACTGCCTGCAACAGTGGCATCGAGATCCTCGGCTCGTTTTCCCAGACATCCAGCACACAATACAGTGGCGCATCCTGCTGCAAGCGGGCAAGCAGTGCCTGGTTGCACACTACGGCACCACGCGCCGCATTGATCAAGATGGTGCCAGGTCGAAGACCCGCGAGACGCGAATGCTGCAGAAGGTGCCAGGTTGGATGCGCTCCGATGCGAGTCAGTGGCGTATGCAGACTGATGAGGGATGCCTGCAGGGCTTGCTCCAGCGTGCAGAACCGGACAGGCGCCGGGAGTCCCCGTTGTCGCCAGTCAGCCTCGACCAATGGGTCGCACACCTGCACCTCCAGCCCCAGTATCTGCAGCGCAGCATGCAGCCGCGATCCCACCTGCCCGAAACCGACGATGGCCGCATCACGCCCCTGCAAGGCAATGCCGCGCAGGTGCAACTCGGCCAGCGCCGCCAGTACATACTCCACCACAGCATTGGCATTGCTGCCTGCCGCCTCGGCTACGGCGATGCCCTGCCCGGCCAGCCATGGCAGGTCGAGATGATCCGTGCCACTGGTGGCCGTGGCGACAAAGCGCACTCGCGAACCCTCCAGAAGCGCACGATCCACTCGGGTTATGGAACGCACCAGCAGCACGTCGGCATCCTTCACATCCGCTGGTCCTATGGCGCGACCCGGCAGCAGCTGCAGTTCGCCATGCTGGCGATAGAGTTCGGCCACAGCCACGATGTTCTCATCTGCCACGATCTTCATCACGCGGTTCCTTCGGTCACGGGCTGCAGGCCCTGCATCAGAGTCAGGAAGCGCTCCTGCGCCAGGGGCTCCAGTTCCAGACTCGCCAGCAGGCGGGCGATACCCTCGATGTCGGGACTGCGCCAGCGCAGAGCGTCGTTCCCGGTGCGCGAAAACGCTTCGGAGGCATCATCCACGGCATCGATGATGGTGGCCAGTTGCCGGCTCATGCGCGCAGCATGTTCGTGCGCCTGCAGCAGCTGCGCCGACCTGCCGGCACCGCGAAAGCGCAACAGCGGCACATCCTGCAGATTCGCATACAGCTGATCGAGCGTGCCGAAATGCTGCAGGAGTGCGCGGGCAGCCACCGGACCGATACCAGGCACTCCCGGGATGGCGTCCACCGGATCTCCCACCAGGCCTAGATAGTCCGGGATCTGTTCCGCTCGGATGCCGTACTGGCGTTCGATGTCGGCGCGAAAACGCCGGGTATTCGCGGTGTAATCCCACAAATGGTCGTCGTCGCGCCGCAGCAGCTGGGCCAGATCCTTGTCGCGACTGACGATGCACACCGGCTGCGGCGCCACACGCCGGGCCAGGGTGCCGATGATGTCATCTGCCTCGTACACACGACTGCCCCAAGCCGGCACGCCCATCAACGGCGCCAGCGCGGCGCAGGCCTCCAGCTGCCGCGCGAGCTGCGCATCGGGCAATTCCCGATGGGACTTGTAGGCGGAATACAGGCTGTGGCGAAAGCCGCAGAACAGGCTTTCGTCAAAGGCGACGGCCACCTGCTGCGGGCGGGTCTGGCGCAGGAAGCGCTGCAGGAACTGGGCAAAACCGAAGAAGGCACTCAGATCATCGCCTGCAGTGGACCTCACCAGGTAGTGCGGCGAGAACCAGGCCTGAAAAATGTAGATGGAGGCATCGACCAGATAGACGGGGTCGCGCGGCAGGCGGCTCATGGGCTCAGGCCTTGCGAATCCAGTAATGATAACGATCATCCGTCTGCGTGCGCGCCAGCAGTTCATGGCCGAGGAACAGGCAGAACTTGGGCACATCACGCGTGGTAGAAGGATCGGTCGCAATCACCTCCACCACCTCGCCCGAGGCCATGTCGCGAATGCAGTTGTGCAGCAGCATCACCGGTTCAGGGCAATACAGGCCGCAGGCATCCAGCTGCGCGCTGGCTTCGGGCAGTGCGGAAGAGCTGTCGGTCATGCCAGAGTCTCGCAGTCAAGGCGCATTCAGCGCAGGGAAATGAGGGAACAGGTCTCGGTGGCCGCGTCGAAGCTGATGGCGATCTCGCCACGCTCCAGCTGGCGCCGCAGCATGGCCACCTTCTGCGCCAGACTGTAGGTCTCGTGGCCGTAGTCCGTGCCCTCACGCGTGGCGAATTCTTCCAGCACGGCGGTCACGGTGTCAGGCGCAAGCTGTTGCCAGGGGATCTGCATGGACGCTCTCAGCCAATATTCATCAGATCAATGCCCAGCGGCTCATCCTTGATTGCCTTGAGCCCGGCGAAGGGGAAGAGCTTCGTGTCGGCCAGCTGAGACGGGGCAACATTGCAGATCGCGCGGAAGATGCTCTCGACGCGGCCGGGGGTCTCGCGATCCCACTGTTTCAGCATCTCCTTGATGTTGCGCCGCTGCATGTTCTCCTGCGTGCCGCACAGATTGCAGGGGATGATCGGGAACTGCTTCAGCTTCGCGTAGCGTGCGATCTCTTCCTCGCTGCAATAGGCAAGCGGGCGGATCAGCACGTTCTGCTTGTCGTCACTGAGCAGCTTGGGCGGCATGGCCTTGAGCGTGCCGCCGAAGAACATGTTCAGGAACAGGGTTTCCACAATATCCTCGCGGTGATGCCCCAGCGCCACCTTGGTGGCTCCGATTTCACGCGCATAGCCATACAGGCTGCCGCGACGCAGCCGCGAGCACAGGCCACAGAAGGTTTTCCCTTCCGGCGTCTTGTCCTTGACGATGGAATAGGTGTCCATCTCGATGATGTGGTAGTCCACTCCGAGGCTGCTCAGATACTGCGGCAGCACATGCTCGGGAAAGCCCGGCTGCTTCTGGTCGAGATTCACCGCGATGAGGCGGAAATCGATGGGCGCGTGCTTCTGCAGGCTCAGCAGGATGTCCAGCAGCGTGTAAGAGTCCTTGCCGCCCGAGAGGCAGACCATCACGAGATCGCCATCCTCGATCATGTTGTAGTCGGCAATGGCCTTGCCGACATCGCGGCGTAGATTCTTGTGGCAGCGATTGAGCAGGCGCTGGCGCTTGATAGCCTGAGCGTCGAGTTCGTGCGCGTCGCTGATGGCAGGAGTGGCAAGACTGGTCATGGTGTCACCTTGGAAATTCATGCGTGGAACCGGGCACCGGCAGCCGCCATGGCACGCAACGTCGCGGTGGGATGATAGAGCGGGCCGAGTGCGGCATGGGCGTCCGCCAGGGCGCAGAAGGCCGCCAGCCCCTGGCACTCGAGATAGCGCAGCGCACCGCCGCGAAAGCGCGGGAAACCCAGACCAAGCACCAAGCCCATGTCGGCCTCGGCCGCCGTGTCGACGATCCCGTCCTCCAGACAGCGCACTGTCTCCAGGCACAGGGGGAGCATCATG
>JBEDFR010000086.1:0-19788 GCA_041175045.1 Pseudomonadota bacterium
CTCCTGCTAGTCTGAACCCTGACAAAAACGCCGCACTTGCCGAGCTTGCCCATGATTGCCATCGCCCGTCCCGTCGCCCGTCGCCCCCTCAGCCGCCTGCTGCTCGGCCTGGGCGTACTCGCCTGCCTGAGCACCGCCGCTGCCGGCGAACCCACGATTCTGGAACAGCGCTACCCCGCAGTGCAGCAACTGCTGCTGGCCCACGACGCGCTGCAGGCCCGTGCCTACGAGGAAGTGGTGCTGACCAATGAGTCGCCGGCCGCCGCCGTGGGTCAGCGCAGACTGTTGGACAAGCTGACCGAACTGGAAGAAGCCCAGAGTTCGCATTACCACAGCGCCGGCAACCACCTCTCCCTGCTCGGCCCGCACCGCGCCTTCGAAAGTCGCGTGACGCCCGGGCTGCTCGGCGTGGTCTACGAAGAGCACAGCGCCGCCCAGGTGCGCCCGCTGCTGGCGCAGATCGGCGTGCTGCCCCCCGTGGCCCTGCAGACCCTGCAGCGTGGTCGCGAATTCGTGGAGACACTGATCGAGATTCACCTGAACACGCAGTTCGAAGACAAGCAGGCCGCCGTGGCCGCCGCCGTGCAGGACTACCTCAGTGACGACGCCCACTCCGTGCCCGCGCGACCGAAGTCCGACGATCTGCTGTCCGAGCACGCCTACGCCTATTCCTATGCCGCCGGGTTCCCGCAGTTCGCCGGCCTGACCTGGGCCAGTCAGTGGCTGAAGATCGCGTTGCTGGAGATCGTGCTGACCGCCCCGGATGACGACGCGCTGGACGCCGATGTGGAACGCCTGGTCGGCCTCTACCACGAGAAGCTGATCCGTCAGCACAGCGGCTTCGTGCAGCTGCCGGCCGACATTCCCACCAGCCCGGTGATCGCGCCCGCGTTCTATGCCGTCTACAAGGACGCCGCCTACATCCTCGACAACCTCGAGGCGCTGAAAGTGGTGATCGGCGATGTGCTGGCCTATCCCGGCCTCGACAAGCGCGAGCAGGAGATCGAGAAGGTGGTGGCCGCCTACACCGACAAGGAGGCCAACCTGGCCCCCGATGAAATGAAGTACCTGCTGTTCGTGCTGCGCGGCGGCATCTACAACGCCGGCGGCCCGGCCCGTGGCGGCCTGACCTGGCCCGACCGCAACTGGTCGCGCGCCCAGTCCGAGAATCCCCACGTCAGCATCAGCCGCAATCAGTAGGAGCACGGCCATGAGCCGCAGTTTTCTGAATACGCTCTGCTGCATTCTGAGTGGTTTTGGCATGGCACTGAGCAGCCTGCCGACCCTCGCCGCGCCCGAGCGCGTGGGCGACTTCGCGCTGCTGGACGAAGAGGGTGTGTTCCACCAGCTCAGCCGCTACCAGCACCGCGACGCGGTGGTGATGCTCGCCTATGACCACACCTGCGCCGCTGCGCAGGATGCCGCCGCGAGCATGGCCAGTCTGCGCGCCGAGTTCGGCGACGACGTCGAATTTCTGGCCCTCGACCTCAACGCCATGGAACGTGCCAGTGCGCACAGTCAGAAGCTGGGCCTGCCCCTGCTGGCCGACGAACTGAAGCTGGTAGCCGAGACTCTGCAGATCCGCCAGGCCGGCGAAGTGCTGGTGTTCAATCCGCAGCGGCTGCAGCTGGTTTACCGTGGCGGCGCCGGCAGCAACCTGCAGGCCAGCCTCGCCGCCGTGCGCGAGGGCACCACCGGCGACACCGCCACCGCGCCGGTGGCAGGCTGCGCGATTGCCTATGACAGCGCCACGGCGAGCGTGCCGGACTATTCCACCGACGTGGCGCCTATCATCGTGGAGCACTGCGCCATCTGCCACCGCGAAGATGGCGCCGGCCCGTTCCCGTTCACCGACTACTACTCGCTGGTGGGCTGGTCGGCGATGGTCAAGGAAGTGATCATGAACAAGCGCATGCCGCCGATGCAGGTGGACCCGGTGCATGGCGACACGCCCAATGCGCTGGCGCTGGCGCCCGAGAAGCGCGCGAAAATCCTGCACTGGATGCAGGCCGGCGCGCCGCGCGGCGAAGGCGCAGTAGACCCGCTCGAGCAGATTCCCACGCAGAAGCGCTTCGACTGGCAACTGGGCGAACCCGACTTCGTGCTCACCACGCCCACCCATGTGATTCCCGCCGTCGGCATTCTGGATTACAGGTACACCGAGGCTACGCTGCCCTTCACCGAGGACCGCTGGGTGCGCGCCTTTCAGGTGGGCCCGGGCGAGGAACGCGTGATCCACAATCTCGCGGCCTTCATCGTGCCCGCCGGCAGCGACTTCTGGGGCGAGGAGCGCGACGCGCTGACCTCCGAGCGCCGCTTCCTGGGCAGTTTCGTGCCGGGCGAGAACCCCGCCACCGTGTTCCCGGACGACGCCGGCGTGCTGATCCCCGCCGGCCACAAGCTGGCCATGATGTTCCATTACTACAGCCACGGCCGCGTGCTGGAAGACACCACCACCATCGGCCTGTACTTCCATGAGCAAACGCCGGCGCGCGAGATCGTGACGCGCCCCGTGTCGGCCAGCTTCACGCTGCAGCCCACGGCCGACGAACAGCCGCTGGCGGCCAGCTACACCTTCGCGGAAAACGCCACGCTGCTGGCCGTGCGCCCGCGCATGAACCAGCGCGGCAAGTACATGAAGTTCGAGCTGCAGACAGCGGGTGGGAAGGCGCAGACGCTGCTCAGTGTGCCGGCCTACAACTATGGCTGGCAGCCGCTGTACTGGCTGAACACGCCGCTGAATGTGACGCCTGGCACCGTGGTGAATGTCTCGGGCGCCTTCGACAACTCGCTCTCCAACCCCTTCAACCCCAACCCGCGTGAAACGGTGGCCTGGGGCTTCGGGCCGGGGCAGGAGCTGTTCACCGGGTATCTGACGTATGCGGTGGAGCGTTAGTGCTTCCTGCCCTGCGTGAGTGACTCCCCGGCCGACAGGCCCTCACGAGACCGGTCTTTCGCGGGCGCCGCCGTGGCGTGATCAGGCCTGCGCGCTGACCTCGACACGATCGACATTCTGAAAGCCACGGGGCAGCTTGTTGCCCCGCCTGCCGCGCTCGCCCCGGTAGTGCTCCAGGTCGGACGGCTTCATGCTCAAGTGGCGCCGACCGGCGTGTACCAGCAGGGTGTCGCGCGGGCCGAGCACGCACAGAGCCACGACGTATTCCTGCCGCTCGCTGGCGCGGGCCGCGGGAATGCTGATGAGCTTGTTGCCCTTGCCACGCGGCAGCTGGGGCAGCTCGGCCATGGCGAACATGAGCATGCGCGCTTCATTGGTGATGGCCACCACCAGATCCTGCGTGTAATCGCCCACCAGCAGCGGCGGCAGCACACGGGCGCCAGACGGCAGCTTGAGCACGCTCTTGCCCGACTTGTTCTTGCTCTGCAGGTCTTCCACCAGCGCCACGAAGCCATAGCCCGCATCGCTGGCCAGCAGCACGCGCTGGGCATCCTCCGCCATCAGCACCCCTTCGAAAGTGGCGCCGGATTCCGGCGTGAGCCGCCCCGTCAACGGCTCGCCCTGACCGCGTGCCGAGGGCAAGCTATGGGAGGGCAGCGAATAGGTGCGCCCCGTGGAATCGATGAAAATCGCGTTCTGATTGCTGCGCCCCTTGGCAGCGAACTTGAACTCGTCGCCGGCCTTGTACTGCAGGCTCGCGGGGTCAACGTCGTGGCCCTTGGCCGCCCGCGCCCAGCCCCGCGCCGACAGCACCACGGTGACAGGCTCGGTGGACATCAGTTCCGTCTCGCTGAAGGCACTGGCCTCGGGCCGCGCCACGATGGGTGAGCAGCGGGCATCGCCGAAGTCCTCGGCATCCTGCGTGATCTCCTTGCGGATCAAGGTCTTCAGGCGTGCCGCCGAACCCAGCGTCTGTTGCAGGCGCTCGCGCTCGGCATCCAGTTCTTCCTGCTCGGCGCGGATCTTCACTTCTTCGAGTTTCGCCAGATGACGCAACTTCAGTTCCAGAATCGCTTCGGCCTGCACGTCGGACAGGCCGAAGCGCGCCATCAGCCCCGGCCGGGGCTTGTCTTCGGTGCGGGTGATGGGGATGACCTCGTCGATGCTCAGGAAGGCGGTCAACAGGCCCTGCAGGATGTGCAGGCGCTGCAGGAGGCGGTCGAGCCGGTTCTGCAGGCGGCGGCGCACCGTCTGGGTGCGGAATTCCAGCCATTCGCTCAGCAGGCTGCGCAGATCCTTCACCTGCGGCCGCCCGTTGCTGCCGATCATGTTGAAGTTGACGCGGTAGGTGCGTTCCAGATCGGTGGTGGCGAACAGGTGCAGCATCAGGGCGTCGGCATCGATACGGTTGGAGCGCGGCACGATGACGATGCGCGTGGGATTCTCGTGATCCGACTCATCGCGCAGGTCTACCACCATGGGCAGTTTCTTCTTCTGCATCTGGGCGGCGATCTGTTCCAGCACCTTGGCGCCGGACACCTGCCAGGGCAGCGCGGTGATGACGATGTCGCCACTCTCCACCTGATATACCGCACGCGCCTTGATGGAACCGCGCCCGGTGTCATACAAGGCCTGGATCTCGGCGGCCGGGCTGATGATCTCGGCCGCCGTGGGAAAGTCCGGTCCCTTGATGTGGGTCAGCAGCTCGGCCACGCTGGCAGAGGGCGACTCCAGCAGATGGATGCAGGCAGCAGCGACTTCGCGCAGATTGTGCGGCGGAATATCGGTGGCCATGCCCACGGCGATGCCGCTGCCGCCATTGAGCAGCACATTGGGCAGGCGCGCCGGCAGAATCTGCGGCTCTTCCAGCGTGCCGTCGAAATTCAGCTTCCAGTCCACCGTGCCCTGCTCCAGTTCGGACAGCAGCAGGTCGGCGTACTTGCGCAGACGCGACTCGGTGTAACGCATCGCGGCGAAGGACTTGGGATCATCCGGCGAGCCCCAGTTGCCCTGCCCGTCCACCAGCGGATAGCGATAGCTGAAGGGCTGGGCCATCAGCACCATTGCTTCGTAGCAGGCCGAGTCGCCGTGTGGATGAAACTTGCCGATCACATCCCCGATGGTGCGCGCCGACTTCTTGAACTTGGCAGTGGAGCGCAGCCCGAGTTCCGACATGGCATAGACGATGCGCCGCTGCACGGGCTTGAGGCCGTCGCCGATATGCGGCAGGGCGCGGTCGTTGATGACATACATCGAATAATTCAGGTAGGCCTGCTGCGTGTAGCTGGCCAGGGGAATCTGTTCGACGCCGTCTTCGCTTACTGTGATGTTCTGAGTCATGGTGCCAGGTCTGCTTCAGTCAAATTGTCGTGGGCTTGCTACTCGGCGATATCCGCCAGATTGCCGCTCTCTTCCAGCCATTCCTTGCGGTCGGGCGCGCGCTTCTTCGCCAGCAGCATGTCGAGCACCTCGTCGGCGCTCTGTTGCGGCTGGGCATCATCGAGGGTGAGCTGCACCAGGCGCCGGGTGTCCCGGTTCATCGTTGTCTCGCGCAGCTGCAGCGGGTTCATCTCGCCCAGGCCCTTGAAGCGCTGCACGTTCGGCTTGCCGGTTTTCCTTTCCGCAACCAGACGATCCAGAATGCCGTTCTTCTCCTGCTCGTCCAGCGCGTAGTAGACCTCCTTGCCGATGTCGATGCGGTACAGCGGCGGCATCGCCACATACACGTGGCCGGCGCGCACCACCGGGCGGAAGTGCTTCACGAACAGCGCGCACAGCAGTGTGGCGATGTGCAGGCCGTCGGAGTCGGCGTCGGCGAGGATGCAGATCTTGCCGTAGCGCAGCCCTTCGAGATTCTCCGAGCCCGGGTCCACGCCCAGGGCCACGGCGATGTCGTGCACTTCCTGCGAGGCGAGGATCTCGCTGGAGTCCACCTCCCAGGTGTTCAGGATCTTGCCGCGCAGCGGCATGATGGCCTGGGTCTCGCGGTCGCGCGCCTGCTTGGCGGAACCGCCGGCCGAATCGCCTTCCACCAGGAACAGCTCACCGGCCATGACATCCTGCGTGGAACAGTCGGCGAGTTTGCCCGGCAGTGCGGGACCGGTGGTCACCTTCTTGCGCTCGACCTTCTTGCTGGCCTTGAGGCGACTCTGCGCATTGCCGATGCAGAAGGCGGCCAGTTGCTCGGCCTCGGCGGTATGCTGGTTCAGCCACAGGCTGAAGGAATCCTTCACCACGCCGGCGATGAACACGGCGCTCTGCCGCGAGGAGAGGCGCTCTTTCGTCTGCCCCGAGAACTGCGGCTCCTGCATCTTCGCCGAGAGCACGTGGGCACAGCGATCCCACACGTCTTCCGGCGCCAGCTTGATGCCGCGCGGCAACAGATTGCGGAACTCGCAGAATTCGCGCAGCGCATCCAGCAGGCCGGTGCGCAGGCCGTTCACATGCGTGCCACCCTGGGCCGTCGGGATCAGGTTCACATAGCTTTCCGCGGTGACCTCGCCGCCCTCTGGCAACCACTGCACGGCCCACTCCACCGCTTCGTCATTGCCCTGCATGGAGCCCGTGAAGGGCTGCTCGGGCAGTACGGGCCAGCCCTGAGTGGACTGGGTGAGGTAATCGGTGAGCCCGTCCTCGAAATACCATTCTTCGCTCTGACTCTTGTCGCCCTCGGCGGTGTTGTCGACGAAGCTCACGCGCAGGCCCGAGCACAGCACGGCCTTGGCACGCAGCACGTGCTTCAAGCGTGCGATGTTGACCTTCGCGGAGTCGAAATATTTCTCGTCGGGAATGAAGCGCACCGTGGTGCCCGTCATGCGCTTGGGTGCGGTGCCGATGGGCGTGAGCTCCGAGGCTTTCTCGCCATCACGGAATTTCATCTGATAGAGCGTGCCGTCGCGGCGCACCAGCACTTCGAGATGACGCGACAACGCGTTCACCACCGACACGCCGACACCGTGCAGACCGCCGGAGTATTGGTAATTCTTGTTCGAGAATTTGCCGCCCGCATGCAGACGCGTGAGGATCAGTTCCACGCCGCTGACTTTCTCTTCCGGGTGCATGTCCACCGGCATGCCGCGTCCGTCGTCCGTCACTTCGATGAAGCCATCGCGCTGCATCACCACGCTGATGTGCTTCGCATGCCCGGCCAGCGCTTCGTCGACGCTGTTGTCGATGACTTCCTGCACAAGATGATTGGGACGGCTGGTGTCGGTGTACATGCCCGGGCGCTTGCGGACCGGGTCGAGGCCGGTCAGCACTTCGATGGCATCGGCGTTGTAACTGGTGGTCATTGCATGTGGACTCTGGGTGATTCGCTCGAAGAGGTGACGGTGGTCCGCCTGCGGGCGTCAGCGTTGGGACAGAAACCGGATGATGTCGGGCAGCATGGCGTCGTAATTCACGAAACCGTGGTTGCCGCCGGGCTGGATTATACTCACTGAGGACTTGTACTTGTCTACCGCGTGCCGGTAGTCCAGGGTCTCGTCGCCCGTCTGCACCAGCAGCAGCAGATTCTGCGGCCGCGTCAGTTCCTGCACCTCGAATGCGCGCAACTGCGCCACATGTTCCTGCGTGATGTGATAGCGCCGGCCGGAATAGAAATTGTGATTGAGGCCCAGATGCGACTGCCACAGTTCGGCCGGGCGCACCGCGGGGTTGACCAGGGCCGCGCGCAAGCCGAAGCGCTCGGCGAGCCAGGTCGCATAGTAACCACCGAGAGAACTGCCGATGAGTGCCACGGGCTGCGGGCGATTCGCGATGATCTCGCACAAGTCTGCCATGGCCCTGGCCGGTTCGTGGGAAAGCTCGGGCACGGCAATGGCATCGCCACGCCCTTGACGCACGAACCAGTCGACGGTCTGTCGCGCCTTGAGCGACAGCGGAGAGCTGTTGAAGCCGTGGATATAGACAAGAAAAAGGTCAGCGCCCGGCATCAGTAACCCGTGGAGGTATGGTCGACTTCGAAGGCGTGGCCCGTCACGCGGATCACCTGCGTGTCGATGCGGCCGTCGGGCTGCAGCAACAGCGTGCGGTAAGCAGGGTTGACCTCGTCCAGCGTGAAATCCTGCACGCGGGGCTTGAACTGGATGCAGGTGGAGGGCGTGCACAGAAAACGCACGCCCTGCCGCTCGAAGTCGAGCTCCTGGTGGATATGGCCGTAGAGCACGGCGCGCACGCAGGCATGACGTTCGATGATGGCAAGGAACTCGTGCTGATTCTGCAGCCCGATGCCGGACATCCAGGCCGCAGTGCCGTCGACGGGATTGTGATGCAGACACACCAGCACATGCTCCACCTGGGGATGCTGCTGCACCGCACGCAGAGTGCGCTCCAGATGCTGCAGTTCGCGCTCCTGCAGATAGCCGTGCACCTGACCGGCCACGCTGGAGTCGAGCAGCACGATCTGCCATTTGCCAACGGTGACGAGATTGGTGAAGGCATGCTCGAAAGGTGCCAGCGTCTCCATGAGCTGACGGCGGTCGTGATTGCCGGGAACCCAGTAGAAGGGCGCCTTGAGCGGCTGCATGGCCTGGGCGAAACGCAGATAGGCTTCGCGCGAGGCGTCCTGGGCGATGTCGCCAGTGCCGAGCACGACATCGATGTCGCGCTCGTTCTGGATCACCAGTTCCATCACTTTCTCGAAACTGTCCTGGGTGTTCAGCTTCAGCAGCGCAGCGTGCGGATCACGAAACAGATGCGTGTCCGTGAGCTGTACCACTCTGACTGAAAGTTCCTTGTCACTTTCGACCATAAATCACGCAACACAGAAGAATTCAGGAGTATTCACACTGCGGCCTGCCTGCAGACACAGCCTCAGCCATTCGCCGAGAAATTCGTTGATCTGGCGCTTTTCATCCTGGTGATAAATGGCAGGGTTCGGCAGCGCGTAACGGGCAAGAAAGGCCCGGTGTCCCTGATAGGCGACAGCTTCTGCCGTGGCGGCATCGTGATACATGCGCACGAGCATGGCAGGCGGCTCGACCCAGTCGCTGATGCGGTTCATTTGCGTGATTGCCAGAGTGCTGGTGTAGGCAAACACCTCCACGACACTGATGCGCACACGTGCCTCGCAGCCCGGCTCGCAGGGCGAGGAGATCACGAACTCGCGTTCACAGCGTTCCGGCGGAGTGTCTGCGTTCCAGCGGGCAGGCACGGCCTCTTCGTGCCGCTTTGCAGAACCTGCACAGGCACTTTGCAACTGCTTGATGCGAAAGGATTCCAGTGCAGGCATCAGTTTCAACAAACGAATAAAGTTGGCATCACAATCCGCCATCTGCCTGCTCAGATCGATGCGATAAGGCCTGTCATTCATGGGGTTTGCACACCGGTTTGCATGGCCGCTGCGCGCAGCGACTCCCGATTCATCTGCAGCCACTGCAGGGCGATGATGGCCATGGCATTGTTCATGCGCCCCGCCTGCAGGGCTTGCCACGCCTGCGTCGAAGATAACACATGCACGCGGATGTCTTCATTTTCCTCGGGCAAGCCGTGAATCCCGCCAGCGCCGGTGGAGTCCACCAGGCCGCAGAACAGACTGATGGTTTCGTTGCTGCCGCCGGGGCTGTTGTAATAGTCGACGATGTGGATGAGTTCTCGGATCGGGCAACCCGCCTCCTCGATGGCTTCGCGCAAGACGAGGTCCTCGGCGCTCTCGTCCGGGCCGATGATGCCGGCCACGGTTTCAAGCAGCCAGGGGCTGCTGCCGCGGGTCTGAGCATCCAGTATCGCGCCGATCCGGAATTGTTCTACCAGAACTACCTCATCACGCCGCGGGTCGTAGAGCAGCACACCCGCTGCCGCATCGCGCAGAAACAATTCACGGGTGAAAGGGGCACTCCAGCCGCCGGCATGGAGCCGATGGCGGATCTGCCAGGAGTCCAGCGCGAAGAAACCGCGATATCCCGGCGTGCGCTGCAGCACCTGCACATCGGCCGCGCCAAAAGGGGTGGGCGCGTCACTCATGCGCTGCGGCTGGTGACTTCCACCAGGTGATAGCCGAACTGCGTGCGCACCGGACCCTGCACGGTGTTGGGCTCGGCGCTGAAAACCACTTGATCGAATTCACGCACCATCTGCCCGGGACCGAAACGGCCGAGATCTCCGCCCTGGTTGCGGGAAGGGCAACTGGAGTATTGGCGCGCGATGGCGGCGAAGTCTTCGCCGGCTTCGATACGGGCCTTGAGTTCAAGACACCGGGCTTCGGTGTCGACGAGGATGTGACGAGCGGTGGCTGAGGGCATGAGCGGGCTCCTGAAAAAAAGAACCCGCATTATGCCCGAGCCATCTCGCGAATTCGAAGCGTGATTTCAGGCCATGGAGCGGTTCAGACGCTGCAGCCGATAGTTCACCAGCGGTTCCAGCAGGCGATAGAGCAGCCCGCGCGGGCGCACCGGGCGCTCCAGACAGACCAGACAGAGGCAGTCCTTGTCCATGGTCGCCGTGGGCTGGTGAGTCTCCCCGGCATGGCGCACCACGAAGTCTCCGCGACTGTAGCTGCCATCGGCGTCGGAGAAGCTGCCCTGCAGCAGCACCGTGATCTCATCCCCGCGATGCTCGTGCTCGGGCATGCGGCCCCCGGCGCGGATGTCGTAGATGGCGGTGTCGCGCGACTCATCGCTGACCCGCAGCGGCGCGACGCGCAAGGCCTTGCCCAGCTGTACCCAGCGCAGCTTGTCGAGACTGCCGCTGACCAGCCGGCGCACGGCACGCGGCAGGAAGACATGGCTCTGCGCGGCCTCGGCCGCCTCGTCAGCCGCCACCTCGGCAGCGACGGTGACCGCAGGCGCCCGCTCCTGTTGCGCGCCGGCACTGACACGGGCCATGAGAGCGGCGAAGCTGTCCTCGCTGACAGCCTCGGGCTGCAGGCGGGTGAACATATGGCTTCCCACATCCGTGAGCTGCTGCACGTGCGTGCGGCACTTGCCACAGAACTCCAGGTGGGCGGAGACGCAGACCGCCTCGGCCAGCGGCAGGTTGGCCGTGGCGAAGTCAGTCAGATAGCGCGAGTCGGGGTGATAGGAAATCATGTTGTTTCGGTGCCTCTACCTGTCGATCAGTATTTGAAGTTTGCTCAATGCCAGGCGGATGCGCGACTTGACGGTGCCCAGCGGCAGAGCGAGTTCTTCTGCAATTTCGTTGTGCGACTTGCTTTCCATGAAGGCCTTTTCCAGCACCAGCGCCTGCTCTTCCGGCAGCGTGGTCATGGCGTGGCGGATCATGGTCTCGACGCGGCGCTGCTGCAGCTCCACGACGGGTTCGGGGGAATCGGCTTCATGCCAGATGTCCTCGATGTCGATCGTTCTGTCCGCCCGCCCGTTGCGGCGGATGAAATCGATGCGCGTGTTGCGCGCAATCGTGAAGATCCAGGTGTTCACGCTGGCCTTGGCAGGATTGAAAGAATCCGCCTTGTTCCAGACCTTGAACATGACCTCCTGCGTCATTTCCTCTGCCAGGGACCGATCGGCGTAGGAGGAAATACCCTTGGTCAGGAAGGCCTTGATCATCGGGGCGTAGTGATCGAAGAGCTTCTTGAATTCCTCACGGTCCTGCTGCTGCGCTACCTTGCGGATGCAGGCTTCCCAGGGGTCGGGCTGGCCCAGCGGTCCTGCCCCTGCCAGGGCCTTGCGCAGACTGCCTGCGTTGTTGTCTTCGCTGCTTGACACGTTGCTTCCTTTGGCGCCGCGCGCCGGCTGTTCTTCTTTTGTGGAGGGTCTACGGCGCAGCCTGCACCGCAGATCACGCCAGTGCAATCTCTTTTTAGCGCGGCACACTCGATCTGATCTGAACGGCACACCGGCGCGTAGTCTGTCGCACCTCTGGAGATTCAAGCCGTGAATGAGATGATCCCGCTGTCTGATCCGAATCGCAGAAGTCTGTTGCAGGACTTCAAGGCATTCTATTCCAAGCCCGATGCCGCGAGCCTGGAAAAGGCTGACAGGCTGTATACGCAGGACATCGAGTTCCGGGATCCACTGCACACCATTCACGGGATTCTGGCCTTCAAGAGCTACCTGAAGAGCGTTTACACCGGCCCCACCGGCATCCGCTTCGAATACCTGGACGAACAGTGCGGCGAACACTGGGCGAGTATCACCTGGGTCGCCAGTTACCGGCATGGCGCTCTGAGCGGCGGGCGCACGCTGCAGTTGCGCGGCACCACACAGATTCGCTTCACCGACCGCATCTACTTCCAGGAAGACTACTTCGATGTCGGTGCCATGGTCTATCAACACTTGCCCGTGCTCGGGCCCATAGTGCGTTACATCAACCGGCGCATCAGCCGCTGAGGAGTAGCAGCATGCTGCAGACACACCCGCGCAAACCCCGCTTTCGCCTCCTGCCCCCCCTGTTCCTGGCACTGGCCGGCATGACGACGGCCCAGGCTTCGACGCCGTGGACGGTGGGCACAGCCTTCCGCACAACCGATGGCGCCGTGGCCTACCGGGAGCTGCACTACCCGGCCCCTGACCGACCCGGGCTGTCCAGCCGCGTGGAGTATCAGGATGCCAGTGGGCGCACCATCGTGAGCAAGTCCTTGGACTTCTCCCGCTCCATCACCGCACCGGCCATTGACCAGGTCGACCAGCGTACCGGGACACGCGTGTTCACCCGCCATGAGGACGGTCGGCTGCAAGCCGGTTATCAGCGCAATGCCGACGCGGACCTGCGCACCGACACCGTGCGCCTGACGCCTGATCTGATCGTGGATGCGGGCTTCGACCCCTTCGTGCGGACGCAATGGCAGCAACTGCTTGCGGGCAACAGCGTGAAGGCGTCGTTCTTCGTGCCCTCGCGCCTGGACACCGTCACCGTGAGCATCGCGCCGGTGGCGCGCGAGGAATGCGCCGAGGCCCCTGGCGAAGTGCTGTGCCTGGTGGTCCGGCCGGCGGGGATGCTGCGGGTGGTGGGCTGGTTCGTCGAGCCGCTGCGGCTGGCCTATGACATCGAGCAGCAACGTCTGCAGATGTTTCGCGGCCTGAGCAATCTGCTGGACAACGAAGGCAACCCTCAGGACGTGGTGGTGCTGTTCGAGTATGACGTGGCGCCTGCGTCAGCTGCCGTGGCGCTCACTCCTCCAGCAGCGGTATGGTGAGAATGATGGCCACGCCCTCGGCGTCGCGCAGATTCTCGGCGCGGATCTGGCCGAGGTGGAACTCAGTGACGAGTCGCGCGATGTGCAGCCCGATGCCCAGATGGGGCTCGCGCTGTTTCTCCTGAGGCCGCACCGAGATCATCGAGTCGAACAGCCGCCCCTTCATTTCTTCGGGCAGATACGGCCCGAAATTGGACACCTTCACCACCGCCTGATCCTTCACTGCATGACAGTAGATCGTGATCGGCCGCCCGCGATAGGTGAATTCCACGGCGTTCGCGATCAGCTTGTCCATCAACTGCGCGATGTATTCCGGGACTCCCATGATTCTGACCGGCCCTTCAATATCCGACACCAGCCTGCATTCGGGATACGCCAGCCGATAACCCTCCACGCAGCCGTTGATGACTCGCGCCAGATCGATGCGTTCCTTTTCCGAGGTCTGCAGCATCTGTTCCAGCCGGGTGGCCTCGCTCATGGTGGTCAGGATCAGATTGAGCCGGTTGATTCCCTCTTCCGCCCTCTGGATGTAGACGGCGGATTCGCGGTCCTGCGCCACCATGCCCAGGTTCTCCAGCGAGGAGCGCACCACAGTGACCGGCGTGCGCAGCTCGTGGGAGAGTCGCGCCGACATGTTCTCCAGATAACTCGTGTATTGCGTCAAACGTTCCACAATGTTGGAGAAGCTGCGCGACAGGTCGCCGATCTCGTCGTAACTGCGGCTGGCGACGATGCTTTTGCGCAGGCGCCCGCTCTCGTCGATGATGCTCTCCGCCTGATTGCGCAGATCACGGATGCGACTGCTGATGCGCGAGGCAAAGGCGAACAGGCCGAAGGAGATCACCAGCATCACGCCGAGGATGGTGTTGAACAGGGTTTCCAGCGCCTGATTGCGGAAGGTGCGGATGCCGTTCATGTTCTGGTCGACGATCACCGCGCCCATGACCGCGCCGTCGGCGACGATGGGATGCGCCGCTTCCAGGATGCGTGTCTGCGAGTCAGGCAGCGTGCGGAACTGGGTCGTGGGTGTGCCCTGCAGGGCCGTGTCGATGTGCTGGCCTTCCACGGTGCCGCCTGCGTAGAGCTCGTCGATGAAGTCATTCGAGGGCATGGTGAGCACGCGATAGTAGAGCGGCTGCAGCAGGCGATCCTCGATGAAGGCCCAGTACCGGTTGGTCGTGCCCTCGTCGGGCTCCAGATCCAGCAGCAAGCCGGTGGCTGTCTGGATGTCGCCCACGCTGAGCAGGATGCGGCCGCCGCGGTCGATCACCTGGATGCGGGAATTGGTGTGACCCATGCCTTCCACGATGCGGTCGATCTCGGGCGTCGGCCGCCGCAGCGAGCCGAGCAGGCGCGGGTCGTTCACCGGCGAGGTGGCCACTACGCCCGTCACCGTGCGCTCCTGGGGGTCGTCCACGTCGTAGATGGCGAAGCCGATCTGGTCCCCCAGCATGGTCAGGGGCAGCCGCAGTTCGATCTCGTAGCCGCCGGGCACTTCGTACCACTGTCCGGCGATGCGCTCCTCGTGCAGCAGCGCGGTGACATCGAGCATGTCCTCCCCGATCTCGTAGGCATAGATGAATTCAGGGCCACGGGGCGCCACCACATAGCGCTTGAACTCGCCTTCGCGGGTCACCAGCGAGATCTGCATGAAGTCGGCGCGGTGGATGCTGAGACTGTCAGGGCTGCGGTAGACCACGTTGTCGTCCTGCACCTTGAGGTAGGCATACAGAAAGCGGTTGAACTCACCGGCCAGCAGCTTGAAGTTGAGCGAGCTGTCGTAGTGGTAATAGCGTGCGAAGGGGCTCCAGGGGTTGAGCTCGGTGCCGATGGCGTCGTCCTTGCCGTAGGACAGCTCGTAGCGCTGATAGTCCTGCCAGTCCACCAGGGTGCTGTCATCGAGACTCAGCGGGTAGAACACCGGGTAGACGTAGAGATCGTTGCTCTCGCGCGCCACGCTGTAGCTGCCCTCGTCGAACAGCTCCGGCCGTTCGTTGAGGGCGGTGGCCAGCGCACGGGCAGTGCCGAGCACGGTCTGTTCCTGACCGCGGCGCAGGTAGTCTTCCATCTCCAGAATGTACTGGTAACCCAGCCAGGGAATGACGAGCAGAAAGCTGGACAGGAACACCAGCTTGAAGCGGATGCCGAACGGATTCTTGAGATAGCGGGCCATGGCTCAGTCGACGTTGCCGGAGGTGTTCTGCGGGTTCCAGCGATACCCCATGCCGTAGACCGTCTCGATGCAGTCGAAGCTTTCATCCACCAGCATGAACTTCTTGCGGATGCGCTTGACGTGGGAGGTGATGGTGCTGCCGTCCACGAAGATCTTGGACTCCTGCATGAGAATCTGCCGGCTCTTCACGTGGCCGGGGAACTTCACCAGCGCATGCACCATCCAGAACTCCGTGACGGTAAGCGGCACCGGATGGCCATCCCACTGGATGGTCAGGCGGCCGATATCCAGGGTCAGCTTGTCCCGATGCAGCAGGCTTTCGGGCGAGGGCGGCTGATCGAGCACATCCAGACGGCGGAACAGCGCGGCGATGCGGGCCGACAGATGCGGCAGGCTGATGTCCTTGGTGAGATAGTCGTCGGCGCCCATGCGCAGGCCGCTGACGGTGTCGAAATCGTTGTCACGGGCCGTCAGGAAAATGATTGGCAGGGTCTCGGACATGGAGCGCAGCGACTGGCACAAGGTGAAACCGCCGTCGTATTCGTTCTCCAGGCCGATGTCGATGATGGCCAGATTGGGCAGCCGGATGTCGAAGGAGCGCATGGCGTCGCGACGATTGGCATAGGTCTGCACGTCATAGCCCTGCTTGCGCAGGACATCCGCGTAGTTTTCCCGGATGGCGGCTTCGTCTTCGACGATGGCGATGCGTCTGGCCATGAACACTCCTGCATCTGTGGCGGCGGTGCGATTGGCGGGGACTATACCGCAAATCCCGAAGCAATGGGGAGCCGCGCCGCGCCTGCCTTTGCGGCCTTCGGGACCCGCCTTTTTTCTGCCACATTGAATCAGCAGATCGCCCAGTTCGCCCTGGAACTTTCGCCGCTGTGGACTTACTAAATCAGCGTTGGCGCAGAAAAGCGCGCCCGGCTTCAGCGACTGGCAGTATTCTCCAAGGAGCGTTTCGGATGAGTCAGATCAAACTGGTAATTGGCAACAAGAACTACTCCTCCTGGTCCATGCGGCCGTGGCTGCTGCTCAAGGCCTTTGGTATCCCCTTCGAAGAGATCAACATCGCCCTTTATCGCGGCGACACTGCCGAGAAGCTCGGCCCCTACTCCCCCTCCCTGAAGGTACCGGCCCTGCTGCACAACGAGACGACGGTGTGGGAGTCGCTGGCGATCTGCGAATACATTTCCGAACAGCTGCTGGAAGGACGCGGCTGGCCCGCAAACCCGAAGAAGCGTGCCAGTGCCCGATCGGTGGCGGCGGAAGTGCACGCTGAATTCCCGCATCTGCGCAAGGACTGGCCAATGAACTGCAAGGCGGAGGTAAGCATGCATGTCAGCGGCGCTCTGGCCGACGAGATCGCTCGCATCGACGGCATCTGGAGCTGCTGCCGCCGCAAGCATGGCGCGGGCGGGGACTACCTGTTCGGGAAGTTCTCGATCGCCGACTGCATGATGGCGCCCATCGCCATCAGCTTCCGCTCCTACGGCGCCAGGCTGAGCCTGGAGGCCCAGCGCTACTGCAACACCCTGCTGGCGAATCCGCACGTCATGGACTGGGTGCAACAGGGCCGCGCCGAGAAGGAGCCCACCAGCATGGCTGTGGTCAGCGGCATGGCGGGGTGAGTGGTGCAAGCGAAGTGTCCCTGAGGCCTTCGATCCGGCCCCGCGTCAAGTGTCAGCGCAGGATTGCTTGCAACTGCAAGTGGCGAGGACACATGCGCGGGCCACAGCTCATGCCACTCGATCGAAGCTCAAGTGTCGACGAACTGCTGAAGTGAGGTCCCATGCCGGGGCGTGGGACCCGATTCGGCAGCGTTCAACCCGCCCTGCCCGGCAACACATCCTTGAGCTTGTGCGCCATCTCGCGGATGGCGCGCTCCGTTTCGTCCCAGGCGATGCAGGCATCGGTGACGGACACCCCGTACTGCAGCGCTGACAGATCCTTCGGAATGCTCTGGTTGCCGTGATTCAGATTGCTTTCCACCATCACGCCGATGATCGACTGATTGCCTTCCAGAATCTGATGGGTGATGTCCTTGAGCACCAGAGGCTGCACGGACGGGTCCTTGTTCGAGTTCGCATGGCTGCAGTCGATCATGATGTTGCTGCTCACACCGCCCTTCTTCAGCGCCGCCTCGCATTGCGCCACGTGGACCGAATCGTAGTTCGGGCCCGAGCTGCCACCGCGCAGCACCACGTGGGCGTAGGGATTGCCCTTGGTGGTGACGACTGACACCTGCCCCTGGCTGTTGATGCCCAGGAAACGGTGCGAGCTGCGCACGGACTGCATGGCATTGATGGCCACGGTCAGACCGCCGTCGGTGCCGTTCTTGAAACCGACGGGTGAGGACAGGCCACTCGACATCTCGCGGTGCGTCTGCGATTCCGTGGTACGGGCACCGATGGCCGACCAGGCGATGATGTCCTGCAGATATTGCGGAGAAATCGGATCGAGCGCCTCGGTGGAGGTGGGCAGCCCCATGGCCGCGATGTCCAGCAGCAGCTTGCGGCCGATGCGCAGACCATCCTCGATCTTGAACGTGTCATCCATGTACGGGTCGTTGATCAATCCCTTCCACCCCACGGAGGTGCGCGGCTTTTCGAAGTAGACGCGCATCACCAGGTAGAGCGTGTCCTTCACCTCATCGGCCAGCGTGCGCAGGCGACGCGCATACTCCAGCGCGGCATGGACGTCGTGGATCGAGCAGGGGCCGATCACCACGAACAGGCGCGGGTCCCTGCGATCCAGAATGTCGAAGATGGTCTGGCGCGCAGCGCTCACCGATTCCAGGGTGGGGCCGTCCAGGGGCAGCTCCTTCTTCAGCTGCGCCGGCGTAATCAGGGTTTCGATGGACGCGATGTTGGTGTCGTCAGTGCGTTGGTTGGGCATGTCTCGCAATCTCTCAAGAGTGTCAACGGGGCAAGCAAAGGCGCGGGTTTCAGACGCGTCGGTACAATTCGCGCCCAGTCTGGTTGTAGGTGTCGGCCATTTCTTCCATGCCCGTCTGCAGCGCCGCGTCCACGGTGTCCAGGGCCCTCTGTGCCGCGTAGTCGCGCACCTCCTGGCTGATCTTCATGGAACAGAATTTCGGCCCGCACATGGAGCAGAAGTGCGCCACCTTGCCGGACTGCTTGGGCAAGGTCTCGTCGTGGTAGCTGCGAGCGGTGTCCGGGTCCAGTGCCAGGTTGAACTGATCTTCCCAGCGGAATTCGAAGCGCGCCTTCGACAGCGCATTGTCGCGCAGCTGTGCGCCGGGATGACCCTTGGCCAGATCGGCGGCATGGGCGGCGATCTTGTAGGCGATCAGGCCCTGCTTGACGTCGTCCTTGTCCGGCAGGCCGAGGTGCTCCTTCGGTGTGACATAGCAGAGCATGGCGCAGCCGTACCAGCCGATCATCGCGGCACCGATGCCGGAGGTGATGTGGTCGTAGCCCGGAGCGATGTCGGTGGTCAATGGCCCGAGCGTATAGAAAGGCGCCTCACCGCACACTTCCAGCTGACGCTCCATGTTCTCCTTGATCATGTGCATGGGCACGTGACCCGGACCTTCTATCATGCACTGCACGTCGTGCTTCCAGGCGATCTGCGTCAGCTCCCCCAATGTTTCCAGCTCGCCGAACTGCGCGGCATCGTTGGCATCGGCCACCGAGCCCGGACGCAGGCCGTCGCCCAGCGAAAAGGACACGTCGTAGGCCTTCATGATCTCGCAGATTTCCTCGAAATGCGCGTAGAGGAAATTCTCCTTGTGGTGCGCCAGGCACCATTTGGCCATGATCGAACCGCCGCGCGAGACGATGCCCGTGACGCGCCGAGCGGTCAGCGGCACATAGCGCAGCAGCACGCCCGCGTGAATGGTGAAGTAGTCCACGCCCTGCTCGGCCTGTTCGATCAGTGTGTCGCGGAACAGCTCCCAGGTCAGCTCCTCGGCGATGCCGTCCACTTTCTCCAGCGCCTGATAGATGGGCACCGTGCCGATGGGCAGCATGGAGTTGCGGATGATCCATTCGCGCGTCTCGTGGATATTGCGCCCGGTGGACAGGTCCATCACCGTGTCGGCGCCCCAGAGCGCGGACCAGGTGAGCTTTTCCACTTCTTCCTCGATGGACGAGGTGAGCGCGGAGTTGCCGATGTTGGCGTTGATCTTCACCAGGAAATTGCGGCCGATGATCATGGGCTCGACTTCCGGATGATTGATGTTGACGGGAATGATGGCGCGGCCGCGCGCCACTTCCGCGCGCACGAATTCCGGCGTGATTTCCTTCGGAATGGACGCACCGAAAGACTCGCCGCGATGTTGTGCGCTCAGTGCGGCCTGCTCGCGCGCCTGCAGGTAACTCATGTTCTCGCGGATGGCGATGTATTCCATTTCCGGCGTGATGATGCCCTTGCGCGCATAGTGCAGCTGCGTGACATTCGCGCCGGCCTTGGCACGCCGCGGAGCACGCAGGTGCTCGAAGCGCAGGTGCGCCGTGCGCAGATCACTCTGGCGCTGCTGGCCGTAGGTAGACGTCACGCCGCTCAGCAGTTCGGTGTCGCCACGCTCGGCGATCCAGGCCGCACGCAGGGCGGGCAACCCGGCGCGCAGATCGATGCGGACGGGCGGGTCGGTGTAGACCC
>JBEDFR010000087.1:0-6295 GCA_041175045.1 Pseudomonadota bacterium
GGCGAAACCAGGGCCCCGATCAGGGCCGCTGGCCACCGTCATCCCAGCGGTAGCGCGGCCAGAATTAATCTGGTAGCTTACCGGCCTTTCTGATGCCCTTGACATGCGAGTGCTCGCGTCAATTGACGCCCACTCGTGAGCGTTGAATCTGGACAAGCCCCCCGGGGGCTAAGAGGCGTAGCGAACCATGTCTGAAAATAAAGCCCCGGCTTCCGCAGCGGTTCTGAAGAACTTCACCCCTTACAAGGAAAAGAAAGGGGAAGAGTACATGAACGAGAACCAGAAGGAGCACTTCAAGGCCATCCTCAACAACTGGCGCAATCAGCTGATGGAAGAAGTGGACCGCACCGTGCACCACATGCAGGACGAAGCGGCGAATTACCCCGATCCCGCCGACCGCGCCACCCAGGAAGAAGAATTCAGTCTGGAACTGCGCACCCGCGACCGCGAGCGCAAGCTGATCAAGAAGATCGACTCCACGCTGGAGAAGATCGCTCAAGACGATTACGGCTATTGCGAAGCTTGCGGCATCGAGATCGGCATTCGTCGCCTGGAAGCTCGCCCCACCGCCAACAAGTGCATCGACTGCAAGACACTCGACGAGATCAAGGAAAAGCAGTGGGGCTCCTGAGCCCCCCACACGCTACTCACTCGTCGCCTGTGCACCATGAGCAAAAACACCGACATCATCGGTCGCTTTGCGCCTTCTCCCAGCGGCCCTCTGCATTTCGGGTCGCTGGTTGCCGCCACTGCCAGCTATCTCGATGCCCGCCACCGGGGGGGCCGCTGGCTGCTGCGCATGGAAGACCTCGACCCCGCCCGTGAACCGCCAGAGGCTGCCGATCAGATTCTGCGCGCCCTGGAGTGCCACGGCCTGCTCTGGGATGGGTCAGTGCTTTACCAGAGCAGCCGCCTCGATGCCTATGCCGAAGCCCTTGCACAATTGCGCCAGCAAGGCCGCCTGTTCGCCTGTCGCTGCTCCCGCCAACAGATTCAGGCGGAGGGGGGTGTCTACGATGGTCGCTGCCGCGAACTGGGGCTGCAGGACACTGGCAATGCCATTCGCATTCGCGTCGATGCTATGCGGGTGAACTTCACCGACGCCATTCAGGGCGCTCAGTCACAAAGCCTTCTGCAGGAGTGTGGCGACGTCATCCTGCGCCGCAAGGATGGTCTCTTCGCCTATCAACTGGCCGTGGTGGTCGATGATGCCGCCCAGGGCATCACGGATATCGTAAGAGGCTCGGATCTGCTCGACTCCACGGCCCGTCAGATATTCCTGCAGCAGTTGCTCGACTTGCCAACGCCGCGATATGCGCACGTTCCCGTTGCCGTGAACGAGCAGGGTCAGAAACTCAGCAAGCAGCATTTTGCTCAGGCATTGCCTCTGCGGGACTGCAGCGCTGCCCTGCTGCAGGCTCTGCGCTTTCTGGGTCAGCCTGTCGAGCCTGCTCTGAACGGCGCCAGCGTGAATGAAATCCTGGCTTCGGCCGTCCCTCGCTGGGATATACAGGCTGTCCCCAAGTTGGCTAATATCCGGCACGAAAGTCACTTCTGACGCCGATGATCATTCAGGATTACCTGTGTATCTCTCCCGCTCTACACTGCTGTTGCTGATGTTCAGCTATCTGCTGTTCCTGACCAGTGTCGACTGGGTCAGCCAGCCCGAGGGCGCATGGTATCGACCTTTTATTATCGGACTTCTGATCATTCTGATTGCGGCACTGTGCCACAGGGAACAGAATTCCGATGACCTTTGAGCTCAGCAGCCTGTTCATCCTGGGCCTGACCTACATGGCCATGCTGTTCGTGATCGCACTGGCGACGGATCGCGGCTGGATTCCCCAGCGGATCGTGCGGCATCCGGTAGTCTATGTACTCGCGCTGGGCGTGTTTGCCAGCGTCTGGTCCTACTACGCCGCGACAGCCAATGCCTTTCGGGATGGCTTTGGCTACCTGGCACCGTTCATCGGCATCTCGCTGGCCTTCCTGTTTTCGCCCCTGATGCTGCGACCGATTCTGGAGATCACCAAGAGCTATCAGCTAAGCTCATTGGCTGACTTGCTGGCCTTCCGCTACCGCAGCCCGGTTGCCGGCACAATCACTACACTCGTCCTGCTGATGGGGGTTATTCCCCTTTTGTCCCTGCAGATTCAGGCAGTGGCAAACAGTGTCGCCTTGCTGGCGCCCGATACTTCGCAGACTACACTGGCCGTCGTCTTCTGCTCCCTGATCACTCTGTTCGCCATCTTCTTCGGGACCGGACGCGGTGCCGGCCGCGAAAAGCACGAAGGTCTGGTCATGGCCATCGCCTTCGACTCAGTGGTGAAGCTGCTGGCTCTGCTCACCCTGGGACTGTTCGCGATCTTCCAGGGATTCGGTGGCTTTGCAGGCGTGGACGCCTGGCTGCAGACTCAACCGGAGCTGCTGGCCAGCATCAAGGAGCCGGATGCCCCCGGCTCGTTCCACGTCACCGCCCTGCTGTTCTTCACGGCGGCAGTCGCCAGTCCTCACATGTTCTACATGATCTTCAACGAGAACAACGACCCGAAAGCGCTGACGATTGCCAGCTGGGCACTGCCGCTGTATTTCCTGTTGCTCAGCGCCCCGGTGTTGCCGATTCTCTGGGCGGGGTTGAAGGTCGGCTCCGCGGCACCACTGGAATTCTATCCGGTCAGCCTCGGCGTCGATTATGGTTCCGAGATGATGACGCTGATAGGTTTCCTGGGTGGCCTTTCTGCCGCCAGCGGACTGATCATCGTGATAACCCTGGCTCTGTCCAACATGTGCCTCAATCACTTGATCCTGCCCGTATACCAACCGACGGCCCGCAACGACATCTACCGTTGGCTGCTTTGGAAACGCCGCGCGCTGATCACGGCCCTGATCTGGATAGGCTTCATCTTCTATTACCTGCCGGAGGACAAGTTGAGTGTGCGGGCGATCGGCAACGTCTCCTACATCGCCAGCCTCCAGTTCCTGCCCAGCATCATCGCACTGCTGTACTGGCCGCGGGGCAACAAGAAGGGCTTCCTGACCGGCCTGGGCGTGGGGGTGATGATCTGGTTTATCTTTCTAATGCTGCCAGTGCTCACGGGCACCAATCTTCTGGCATTCAGCGACATCAACACGCGCGAGATCGTGGCCGGATCACTTGTCACCAATGTAATCCTGTTCGTCGCCATATCCCTGTGGACGCGTACATCGGCGGAAGAGCGCGCCTCCGCGGACATCTGTGGCCTCGACACGATCCGGCGCCGTAATCGCACAGGCCTGGTTGCACGTTCGCCTGAGGAATTCATCGAGAAGCTCACCAAACCTCTGGGCGAGCGCACGGCCACCCGCGAAGTGCTGCAGGCTCTGCGCGATCTGAAAATCGACAAGCAGGAAAAGCGTCCGTACGCCTTGCGCCTGCTTCGAGGCCGCTTGGAAGCCAATCTTTCGGGCCTTCTTGGCCCCTCTATCGCCCATGACCTGATCGATCGTTTCCTGCCTTACACCATTGAGTCGGAAACCGGCGCGACGGATGTGGACGTGATTGAGGGCCGCATTGAAGCCTATCGCAGCAATCTCTCAGGTATGGCCGAAGATCTCGACAATCTTCGCCGCTATCACCGCCAGGTATTGCTGGAGCTGCCCCTGGGCGTCTGCTCCCTGGGCGAACAGAATCAGATCGTGATGTGGAACAATGCGATGGCAAAGCTGACTGGAATATCCAGTCAGGAAGTGGTTGGCGCCCAACTCAAGGATATAGAGGAACCGTGGGGCTCTCTCATCGAGGACTTCACATCTGCCGAGGCGGCACATGCCCACAAGCGAGTGTTGCAGGTCAAGAACAAGCGTCGCTTTATCAGTCTGCACAAGGCCATCATCGAGAAGTCGGCCGCCCACAAGATCAAGCAAGATGGCGTGGTCATCCTGCTGGAAGATCTGACCGAGACCGAGTTGCTTGAAGAGGAGTTGACTCACAGCGAGCGACTGGCCTCCATTGGACGACTCGCCGCCGGAGTGGCACACGAGATCGGCAACCCCATCACCGGCATTGCCTGTCTGGCGCAGAACATCCGCGATGAGACCAGCAACGATGAACTGCGCAGCATGGCCCGACAGATCATCGAGCAAACGGATCGCACCTCCCGCATCGTGCAGTCCCTGGTGAACTTTGCCCACAGTGGTAGCAACAAGGCAGATCACAATAGCGAGATTGTCCTGATCGAGGAGTGCGTGAATGAAGCCATCGCATTGATTTCGCTGGACAAGCGGCGCAAGGACATTCACTACAAAGTGGTCTGCAAGCCCGGCCTGAAGATACTGGGTGACTCCCAGCGCCTGCTGCAGGTGCTGGTGAATCTGATCAACAACGCCCATGATGCCAGTCCCGCGGGAAGCACCATCAGCATCGGCTCCAAACTGGTCTCCGGCTCGGTCCAGCTTTCCGTCACCGACGAAGGGACCGGGATTCCCGAGTCGATCCGGGACAGAATTTTTGATCCGTTCTTCACCACGAAAGAGCCGGGAGAAGGCACAGGACTTGGCCTTTCGCTGGTGTACAGCATAGTTGAAAACCTCAATGGCCATATTGATATAATCAGCGCGTCAAGCCGCAGGGAGAATCCCGGCACACGGGTAATCCTGACTTTTCCCTGCTATGATGACGTCGGCCTGCCAGTCGAGAATTTCGCAAAGGCACTCTGAATTTCATGGCAAGCTCTTGAATTAGTTATCAAACTGCTTGAGTACCACGATGACAGCGCAAAACAGGGTATTGGTTGTTGAAGACGAGCAGGTCATTCGCACCGCATTGCGAAGACTGCTTGAACGGCATGACTATCTTGTGGAGGAGGCCGGCAGTGTCCGGGACGCGCTGGAGAATTTCAATCCGGACGATTTCGACATAGTCGTGAGTGATCTGCGCCTGCCAGGCGCTCCGGGCACCGACCTCATCGCGGCCACCAAGACACCCGTTCTGATCATGACCAGCTACTCGAGCCTGCGCTCAGCCATTGACTCCATGAAGATGGGCGCAGTGGACTACATCTCCAAGCCCTTCGAGCACGACGAAATGCTGGAGACGGTAGCCAGAATCGTTCAGGAAAGCGCCGCTCGCAAGGCGACCGTGGAGAAGCCTGTCCCGCCACCCGAGCCGCCCGTCTACGGCATGATCGGAAGTTGCCCGCAGATGATGGAATTGTTTCGCCGCATCCGCAAGGTGGCACAGACCAGCTCCACGGTCCTGATCAATGGCGAATCCGGGACAGGCAAGGAACTCGTTGCTCGCGCGATTCACAAGCTCAGTGATCGGAAGGACGCCGAGATGATCTCGGTGAACTGCGCTGCCATTCCCGAGAACCTCATAGAATCTGAACTTTTCGGTCATGAAAAGGGCGCTTTTACTGGTGCCACCGTCAATCGTACCGGACTTGTCGAAGCCGCCAATGGCAGCACCCTGTTCCTTGACGAAATTGGCGAACTGCCGCTGGAAGCGCAGGCTCGTCTGCTGCGCGTGTTGCAGGAGAACGAAATTCGCAAGGTGGGCTCAGTGCAATCGAAGAAGGTGGATGTACGCCTTGTTGTGGCCACGCATCGCGATCTCAAGCAGCTCGTCATCGACGGCGATTTCCGTGAAGACCTGTATTACCGTATCAATGTCATGACACTCGTGATTCCGCCCTTGAAAGAGCGCGGCAATGATATCCTGGAACTGGCCGACTCCATCCTTGAACGCACCTGCAAGCGTCTGAAGTCCCCCGCACTCAAATTCAGCCAGGATGCCACTCAGGCAATCGCCATGTATTCCTGGCCGGGCAATGTTCGGGAGCTCGAGAACGCCATCGAGCGGGCCGTAGTGCTCGCCGAGTCTGAATACATCGGTGCCGAGTTGCTGGCCATCGACATCAGCGGTCGCAATCAATTGCGTCCAGTGCATGATCGCGGCCAAAGTGCCAGCAACTTCGGTGCAGCAATCACCGCCCACGAAGATCCCGTGGAGGAACTCTCTCTGGAAGACTATTTCCAGCGCTTTGTGCTTGAGCACCAGGATCAGATGAACGAAACCCAGTTGGCACGCAAACTTGGCATCAGTCGCAAGTGCCTTTGGGAGCGACGTCAACGCTTCGGTTTGCCGCGCAAGAAGAAGCAAGCCTGATCTACGCTATTTTGCTTCACCGCTCTTCCACCTCACGCTCAGTATAGAGTTCGCCACAGTCATAGCTGCGCCACCAAAGTGTCTCGCGGATGTCAATTTGTTACTGATACACATCTACCCAATTTTTGGAGATGATAGGTAACAAAGTAC
>JBEDFR010000088.1:0-8603 GCA_041175045.1 Pseudomonadota bacterium
ACCTGCATGAAGCGGGTGCCCTGGACGGAAGCGAGCCCCTGGCGCCCGTTCTGCTCGCAGCGCTGCAAGCTGATCGATTTCGGCGACTGGGCCAGCGAGCGGCACAGCATCGCGGGGGAAAACCAGCCGCTGGAAGAGGACGTGGAGACCGAGCGCAGCACGGTTGTGTCGCCAATTCGAGCGCACATCGAAGAATCCTGGCGTCACGCCGTCGGTGGCTCAGTGCGCCTGCTCCCAGAATGCCGAAATGGCGGCCACGCCCAGGGCCCCGTGGCGTCGGGCAGTCTCCAGATCCTCGGCAGAGAGCCCCCCCAGTGCATAGACGGGAATCCCCACCGCACGGACGCAGGCCTCGAACGCTTCCCAGCCAAGGGGTGGCTGGCCTGGGTGAGAACGCGTTGGCAGCACCGGCGAGAGCAGCGCGTAGTCGGCGCCCAGCGCCTCCGCCCGCTGCAGGTCCTCGAGCGAGTGGCAGGACGCGCCGAGCAGCTGGGAATCCTCCAGCGGGCGGGCCTGCAGGGCCTGCAAGCGCCGAGCGTTCAGGTGGATGCCGGCGGCGGGTACTGTCTGCAGCAGATCGCAATCGGCATTGAGAAGCAGACGCGCCCCCTGTTCGCGAGCCAGGGGCAGGCAACGGCGAGCCAGCGCGTGGAACTGTGCCGGCGGCAACTCGGGTGCGCGCAATTGCACCAGGCGATGACCGCGGATCAGAAGCTGCGTGAAGCGCTCGAGAAACTCCTCAGGGGACGCGGCCGACCCGGTGATGGGCAGCAGCGGCGGCAGCTGCAGGCGGCGGATGATGGCGCGATTGGCCTGCGGGAACTCAGCCGGCTCCAGGGCAGCGGGCTCAACCCAGCGCAGTGGCTGGCCCTCCAAGCCCGTCGGCGTGCCTCTGAAACGGGAGACGCGCCAGACATCAAGCAACACCTGGCGATCGCCATAGTCGTGCCGGATGCGACACAGGGGCATGCTCTGCTGCGGCGTGATGTCCAGTTCCTCCTGCAGCTCCCGCGCCAGCGCGGCCTCTACGGACTCGCCCGGCTCGCACTTGCCACCGGGAAACTCCCACAGCCCCCCCTGATGCGCACTGGCGGGACGCAAGGCCACCAGGACGCGCCCGGCGGCATCCTCGATCACGCCGACGGCAACATGCAGACGCGCTGGCACCGGCATGCTCCGCACTCAGCTGCGATAGCTGGCGTTGATGCGGACGTAGTCTTCCGACAGGTCCGAGGTCCAGACGATCTCGCGTGCACTGCCGCGGTTCAGGGTCACCGTGATGTCGATGGCGTCCTTGTTCATCTCCGCCTGGCCCTGAGCCTCGGTGTAGCTGGTGGCCAGCGTCCCATTCTGCACGATGCAGACGGTGCCCAGATGGATGGTGATGCGACTGACATCCAGTCCCTGCACACCGGCACGGCCAATGGCAGCCAGGATGCGGCCCCAGTTCGGGTCGGACGCGGACAGGGCGGTCTTTACCAGCGGCGACTCCGCGATGGCATAGGCCACCTTCAGGCACTCCTGCACATCGCCCCCCCCCTGCACGTCGACGGTAACGAATTTCTTCGCGCCCTCGGCATCGCGGATAATGTCCTTGGCCAGCTCTCGCACCAGCGCCTGCAACGCATCCTCGAAGGCCGCGAACACGGCCTTGTCGCCGCGCTCGATGCGCACGCCGCTCTTGCCCGTGGCAACGAGGACACAGCAGTCATTGGTGGACGTGTCTCCATCCACGGTGATGCGGTTGAACGACTGGTCCACCACCGAAGCCAGCAGTGACTGCAGCAGACTCTGTTCGATGAGGGCATCGGTGAACACGAAGCTCAGCAGCGTGGCCATATTCGGCTTGATCATGCCGGCCCCCTTGGCGATGCCGGTGATCACTACGGACTGCCCCGCGTAATCGACCCGTACCGAGCGCGCCTTGGGCCGGGTGTCCGTGGTCATGATACCGCGCGCTGCCTGCAACCAGTCGTCGCCCAGAGCTCCCAGGGCCGCAGGCACTCCGGCTTCCACCTTCGCCACGGGCAGGTTCTCGCCGATGACGCCAGTGGAGAAAGGCAGCACCTGCTCGGACGCCACCCCGGCTTGCCGTGCGACAAAGCCACAGCAGGCAGCCGCATCGTCCAGGCCCTTCTGCCCGGTGCCGGCATTGGCATTGCCGGTATTGACCAGCAGGTAGCGCACGGCCCCGCCGCTGCTCGCCAGATGACGGCGTGCCAGTTGCACCGGGGCGGCACAGAAGGCGTTCTGCGTGAACACCCCCGCCACCGTGGAACCCGGCGCAAGCTCCATCAACACCAGGTCCAGTCGGTTCTTGTAGCGGATTCCGCTCATCACCGACGCCACTTTCACGCCTGCCACCGACAGCAGGTCGTCTGCCTTGATCTGCGTATTGCTCATGACACTCAACTCAGTTTCCCGTGACATTGTTTGAATTTCTTGCCCGACCCGCAGTAGCAGGGGTCGTTGCGGCCCACTTTCTTCTCGTCGCGAACGAAAGGGGCGATGCTCTCCTGTGCCCCTGCCAGTCGGGCGTCGTTGCGTTGCGCCGCGGCCTCGGCTGACGCCGCCGCAGCAGCAGCCGCAGCTTCCTGTGCCAGCGTCGCCGCCTGGACATGCTGGAAGAGCATGCGCTCGCGGGCACGTTCGGCCTCGCGCTGCCGCTCGATGGCGTCAATCTCTTCCGTGGTGCGGATCTGGACATGACTAAGGAAGCGGATCACCTCATGCTGCAGATTCGACAGCAGTTCCTGGAACAGCCCGAAGGCCTCGCGCTTGTATTCCTGCTTCGGATTCTTGCCGGCGTAACCACGCAGGAAGATGCCCTGTCGCAGCTGATCCATGGCCGCGAGATGCTCCTTCCAGAGATTGTCGAGAATCTGCAGCACAATCTGCTTCTCGAGCAACCGGATCTTCTCGCCTACCAGTGCAGCCTTCTTCTCGTAGTCCTCGTTCAGCACGGCCACGATTTTCTCGCGCAGCGTTTCCTCGAACAGCTTCTCGTCTTCATCCAGCCATTGTTGAATGGGCAGTTTGCGAGCGAACTGGGCTTCGATGGCGCCCTCCAATCCTGCAATGTCCCACTGGTCAGGCACGCTCTGCGGTGGAATGTGTGTCGCGATCACCTGGGACGCCACTTCCTGGCGCATGCTGCCGATCAGCTCGGCAATATTTTCGCTGGCCATCAACTCGTTGCGTTGACGGTAGACGATGGTGCGCTGATCGTTGGCCACATTGTCGTATTCCAGCAGCTGCTTGCGGATGTCGAAATTGCGGCCTTCCACCTTGCGCTGCGCTTTTTCGATGGACTTGGTCACCATGCTGTGTTCGATGGCCTCACCGCGCTCCATGCCCAGGGCCTGCATGAAATTCTTCACGCGCTCGGAGGCGAAGATACGCATCAGATTGTCTTCCAGCGAGAGATAGAAGCGCGAATAGCCCGGGTCGCCCTGACGTCCCGAGCGGCCGCGCAGCTGATTGTCGATGCGACGCGACTCGTGCCGTTCCGTGCCGATGATGTGAAGACCGCCCGCTTCCACCACCTGCTTGTGGCGCTGTTCCCACTCGGCCTTGATCTGCTCGACCTGCTCGGGCGTCGGATTCTCCAGCGCCGCGACTTCATGTTCCCACTTGCCACCCAGCACGATGTCGGTACCTCGACCGGCCATGTTGGTAGCAATGGTCACGACGCCGGGACGACCCGCCTGGGCGATGATGCTGGCCTCCTTCTGGTGGAACTTGGCGTTGAGCACTTCGTGGGGAATCTTCTCCTTGTGCAAATGGCGCGAGAGCATCTCCGAGGTGTCGATGGATGCGGTGCCCACCAGCACGGGCGCGCCCTTGGAACTGAACTCCTTGATGTCGTTCACGATGGCCTCGAACTTTTCTTCCATGGTGAGGAAGATCAGGTCGTTCTTGTCGATGCGCACCATGGGGCGGTTGCTGGGAATCACCACCACGTCGAGATTGTAAATCTGCTTGAACTCGTAAGCCTCGGTGTCGGCGGTGCCGGTCATGCCAGCGAGCTTGCGATAAAGACGGAAGTAATTCTGGAACGTGGTGGATGCCAGCGTCTGACTCTCGCTCTGGATCTGCAGCCCTTCCTTGGCCTCGATGGCCTGGTGCAAACCCTCGGAAAGACGACGCCCTTCCATCGTGCGGCCCGTGTGTTCGTCGATCAGAACTATACGGTTGTTCTGGATGATATATTCCACATCCTTGTGAAACAGGTAGTGCGCCTTGAGGGCCGAATGGATGTGATGCAGCAGGCCGAGGTTCTTCGCGGCGTAGAGGCTTTCGCCCTCGTTGAGCAGCTTCTTCTGGGCCAGCAGTTCCTCCAGGAAGACGTGGCCCGCCTCCGTGAGCTCCACCTGACGGGTCTTTTCGTCCACGATGAAGTGGCCGGTTTCCACGAAGTTGGTGTCGCGGTCCAGACTGAAACCGGTCTTCTCCGGCCTGGGCGCCCCTTTCTCCAGTTTCGGGATCAGCGCATTGATGGCCATGTAGAGCTTGGAGCTGTCCTCGGCCGCGCCGGAAATGATCAGCGGCGTGCGGGCCTCGTCGATCAGGATAGAGTCGACTTCGTCCACGACAGCGAAGTGGAGCGTCTTTTGCAGCTTGTCCTCCAGGCGGAAGGCCATGTTGTCGCGCAGATAGTCGAAGCCGAACTCGTTGTTGGTGCCGTAGGTGATGGAGGACTCGTAGGCAGCACGCTTCTGTTCCTGGTTCTGACCACTGATGATCACCCCCACGGTGAGCCCGAGGAATTCATACAGCGGACGCATCCAGTTGGCATCACGTTCGGCAAGGTAGTCGTTCACCGTCACGATGTGCACGCCCTGCCCGGTCAAGCCGTTCAGATAGGCCGGCAGGGTGGCGACAAGCGTCTTGCCCTCACCGGTTTTCATTTCCGCGATGTTGCCTTCGTGCAGCACGATGCCGCCGATCATCTGCACGTCGAAGTGACGCATGCCCATGACACGCTTGCCGGCTTCGCGCACCACGGCAAAGGCCTCAGGCAACAGCTGGTCCAGGGTCTGGCCGGCCTCGAAGCGCTGGCGCAACTCCGCAGTCTTGCCTTGCAGTTCAGTATCCGACAGGGCGGCGAAGGCCGCTTCATGTCCGTTGATCTTCGTCACGATGCGCTTCAGGCGCTTGAGCTGACGGGAATTGCTGCTGCCAAAGATGGCTTTGATCAGTGAAGTGAAACTCATGATGTCCTGTTGTCTCGAAAGGAAATTGGCCCGTTGGGCACGCGCCACGACAACTGCCGCAGGCCCTCGCGCGCAAGTCCGGGCGGGTGCTGTAAGATCGAAACTGGCTGTGGGTGAGAGTCAGCGGATGGTGCGATGGATATAGGACGCCGGGTCAACGACCCGTCCGTGCTTGTAGACCTCGAAGTGCACATGGGGGCCGGTGGAGCGGCCCGTGCTGCCGACCAGCGCAATGACCTGCCCCTTGGTGATGATGTCGCCCACGCCCACGAGCAGTTTTTCCGCATGCCCGTAGCGGGTGACATAGCCATTGCCATGATTGATGTCCAGGGCCAGACCATAACCATCGCGATCGCCGGCTGCAGTGACCACCCCGGCCGCCACGGCAATGATGTCCGCCCCGGGCGCTGAAGTGGCGAAGTCGACGCCGGAATGCCACGCGAGCTGCCCGGTGAACGGGTCAGTGCGTCGCCCGAACGGCGATGACACCCAGCCCTGCCGCACGGGACGTCCCGTGACGGAGGCCGCGTCGGCAAACTGGCGCTCGGCCAGCAGCCCCTCGAGTATTTCCAGTTGCTGCGCGCGATCGGCGATTTGCGCTTCCAACTCACTCATGGCGTCGACGAACGCTGGCGGGGCATAGGGCACAGCGTCTTCGGACAGCGGCCCACCCACTGCGGGCTGGGCACTGAAATCGAATTCCCCGGCATCCAGTTGCGCCACGGCCGTGATGCGCTCGCCCAGTGCCTCCATGCGCAGGAGTCTGGCCTGCAGGCTGGCAAGACGCAGCGTCAGCGCCTCGAGTTGCGCCTGGGATTCCTGTTTCAGACGCCCCAGCGCGTCAGCACTGCTCTGCAGTTCTTCATGGAGTTCGAGGGCGGTTTCGAGAGCGTATTCCTGCGGCTCGTGGGACACAGCCAGCTGGTAACCAAAATAACCGAAGGCGACGGGAGCCCCCAGAATGCAGACGGACAACAGCCCCTTCAGCCAACCGCTGAGGACCAGTGTGCGAGTGTGACCATGGCGGTGGTCAACGAGGATGACTTTCATTGTCGAGGTGTTCTCTTCAGTCTGCTGTCAGAACACCTGAACTTGCGCGACAGCCTGCACGTCCAACTTATAACCACGAAAATCAGTGGCTTACAAATCCTAAACGAAGATAGAGACCTATCAGGCTGCCAACACAGGTTTCGTATAGGAAATGGGTACGTGCGAGTCAGATTCGAAACTGACAATTTCCCAGGCGTCTTGGTTGACTTCGAGCGACCTTAATAATGCATTATTCAGAGCGTGTCCAGACTTATATCCCTTGAACTCCCCGATCAGACTGTAGCCAATCATGTAGAGATCGCCGATCGCATCCAGGATCTTGTGCTTCACGAACTCGTCCTCGTAGCGCAGTCCATCCTCGTTCAGCACCTTGTAGTCTCCCACCGCGATCGCGTTGTCCATGCTGGCGCCCAGTGCGAGATTGCGATTGCGCAGCTCCTCGAACTCGTGCATGAAGCCGAAGGTGCGGGCACGACTCACTTCCTTGACGAAGGATGTGCTGGAGAAATCCACACTCGCTGTCTTGGTGTACTTGCGATAGACAGGGTGATCATAAAGCAGCGTGTAACTGACCTTGAACCCGTCGAAGGGCTCCAGACTCACAGACTTGTCACCATCGGACAAAAACAGTGGCTTCTTGATGCGGATGAACTTCTTCAGGGCATTCTGCTCTTCGATGCCGGCCGACTGGATCAGGAATACGAAGGGGCCTGCACTGCCATCCATGATGGGCACTTCGGGTGCGCTGACTTCGATATAAGCGTTGTCAATGCCCAGACCGGACATCGCCGACATCAAGTGCTCGATGGTGGATATTCTGACGTTGCCCTTGACCAGCGTGGTGGACAGGGTGGTGTCACCCACATACGACGCCTTGGCCGGAATCTGCACCATCGGGTCCAGATCGGTGCGGGTGAAGACGATGCCGGTATCCACGGGGGCAGGCCGCAGGGTCAGGTAGACCTTTTCGCCGTTGTGCAGACCGACGCCGGTGGCGCGAATGACATTCTTGAGGGTTCTTTGATTCAGCATGAGGTGGTGGTATCCCGAATGAGTGTGTCGCCTGCGTGGACGCCGGTGGCGACGAAGGCCGGATGGTAACAAAGATCACCAGATAACCCAACAAGCCTGAGCACCGGCCTGCGACCGGCGCTCAGTGTCCTGCATGCTCAATCGGCCTGACGACGCAGGAAGGCCGGAATGTCCAGATAGTCCATGTCAGTGTCGGAACCCACCGCACGGGCCAGACCACTTTGCGGCATCGTATGCGCGGTGGCAGAGCGCGTACGTGCAGACGCCGGACGATCGAACTGACGGTAGTCGGTCACCACGGCCGTGGCCTTGGGCGCGACCTCCGCCGGGCGTGGAGCGGCCTGAACCGCGGAACGCGCACCCAGACCGGTGGCCACCACGGTCACACGGATCTCGTCGCCCATGTCCGGATCGATCACGGTGCCCACCACGACAGTGGCGTCATCGGAAGCGAACTCCTCGATGGTGTCACCCACTTCCGTGAACTCACCCAGGGACAGATTCTCACCAGCGGTAATATTGACGAGAATGCCGCGTGCGCCATGCAGATTCACATCTTCAAGCAAGGGACTGCGGATGGCCGCCTCGGCAGCCTCGCGGGCACGCCCTTCACCGGACGCATAACCCGTACCCATCATCGCCATGCCCATTTCCGACATGACGGTGCGCACGTCGGCGAAGTCGACGTTGATCATGCCGGGGCGCATGATCAGGTCGGCGATGCCCTTGACCGCGCCGAGCAGCACATCGTTGGCAGACTTGAAGGCATCCAGCAGGGAAGCCGACTTGCCAAGCACTTCCAGCAACTTCTCGTTGGGGATGGTGATCAGGGAGTCAACATGCTCGGAAAGTTCGCGGATGCCTTCCTCAGCGATCTTCATGCGCTTCTTGCCCTCGAAGGGAAAGGGCTTGGTCACTACCGCCACGGTCAGGATGCCGAGTTCCTTCGCCACTTCGGCGAAGATCGGCGCCGCCCCCGTGCCGGTGCCACCGCCCATGCCGGCGGTGATGAAGACCATGTCGGCACCGGACAGTATCTCGGCAATCTCGTCGCGATCTTCCAGCGCTGCCTGACGGCCGATTTCCGGGTTGGCACCGGCGCCCAGGCCCTTGGTGACACAGCTGCCCATCTGCAGGAGGGTTTTCGCGCGCAGATTGCTGAGTGCCTGCGCGTCAGTGTTGGCACAGACGAATTCGACCCCTTCGATATGGCTGGCGATCATGTGACGCACGGCATTGCCACCGCCACCACCCACCCCGATGACCTTGATGACCGCGTTCTGGGGCAAGCTATCGACTAATTCA
>JBEDFR010000089.1:0-3057 GCA_041175045.1 Pseudomonadota bacterium
GCACGCCGGCAGCCAGCGGTATGCCCGCCACGTTGTAGGCAAAGGACAGGAACAAATTCTGCCGGATGTTCTTCATGGTGGCGTGCGAGAGCTTGCGAGCACGCACGATGCCCATCAGGTCACCCTTGAGCAAGGTGATGCCTGAGCTTTCCATGGCGACGTCCGTACCCGTGCCCATGGCAATACCCACCTCGGCGGCCGCCAGGGCCGGGGCGTCATTCACCCCATCACCGGCCATGGCCACCACCCGGCCTTCGCTGCGCAGCCGCTGCACAATGTTCGCCTTGTCCTCGGGAAAGACCTCGGCCACCACCTCGTCGATGCCCAGCTCCTTACCCACGGCCAAGGCCGTGGTGCGGCCGTCGCCGGTCAGCATGACGATACGCACACCCGCCTCGCGCAACCCTTGGAGCGCCGCAGGCGTGGTGGCCTTAATGGGGTCGGCAATGGCCACAAAGCCAGCCAGGCGGCCGCCCAGGGCAACGAAAATCACGGTGGCCGCCTGGGCCCGTTGACGTTCCGCAGCGCCCTGGAGCGAGCCCACGTCGATGCCTTGCTCGGCCAGGAATTTGGCTGCGCCAGACACCACGGCCACACCGTCCACCTTGCCCAGTACGCCTTTGCCCACCGGAGAATCGAAGTCCGTGACTTCGACCAGTGGCAGCTTGCGTTCCTGCGCCGCGGCAACCACGGCCATGGCCAATGGGTGCTCGCTGGCACACTCCACGCTGGCAAGCTTGCCCAGAAGTTCCTCGGGCGAGATACCGGCTACTGGCTCAATGTGCACTACCCGAGGCCGGCCCTCGGTGAGGGTACCGGTCTTGTCCACCACCAGCGTGTCGACCTTCTCCATGCGCTCGAGCGCCTCGGCATCGCGGATCAGCACCCCGTGCTGCGCGCCACGACCGACACCCACCATGATGGACATAGGCGTCGCCAGGCCCAACGCACATGGACAGGCAATGATAAGCACCGCCACTGAAGTGATGAGCGCATAGGAAAACGCCGGAATTGGCCCCCACAACAGCCAGACCACAAAAGTCAGCAGCGCCACCGCGATGACCACTGGCACGAACCACGCCGAGACCAAATCGGCCATGCGCTGGATGGGGGCGCGGCTGCGCTGGGCAGCCGCCACCATGTGCACGATCTGGGAGAGCAAGGTGTCTGCCCCGACCTTCTCGGCCCGCATCACAAAGCCGCCGGTCTGGTTCATCGTGCCAGCAGTGACCTTGGAGCCCGTTGCCTTAGCCACGGGCATGGGCTCGCCCGTGACCATGGATTCGTCCACCGTGCCCTTGCCCTCCGTGAGTTCCCCATCCACGGGCACCTTTTCGCCGGGACGCACCCGCAGCAACTCGCCCACCTGGATGGTGTCGATGGGCACCGTCTCGTCGATGCCCGCCTCAGACACCCGTACTGCCGTCTTGGGGGCCAGGTCAAGCAGTGCCTTGATGGCGCCGGAAGTCTTTTCACGTGCCCTGAGTTCCAGCACCTGTCCCAGCAGCACCAGGACGGTGATTACCGCGGCGGCCTCGAAGTAGATGGCCACAGCCCCATCCTCGCCGCGCAAATCCGGCGGAAACAGGCTCGGGGAGAGCGTGCCGAACATGCTGTAGATCCAGGCTGCCCCCGTACCTATGGCGATCAGCGTGAACATGTTGAGGCTGCGGTGCTTGACGGATGCCCAGCCCCGGACGAAGAACGTCCAGCCCGCCCAGAGCACCACGGGTGTGCCCAGCAGCATTTGGATCAGATTGGAGGTCTGCGCGCCCACCAGGTGCTTGATCTCGAGCAGGTGTCCGCCCATCTCTAGGGCCAGCACAGGCAAGGACAGCACCAGCCCGATCCAGAAGCGGCGGCTCATGTCGCGCAGCTCGGCGCTATCGCCGGTCTCGCCCGTGGCGATCACGGGCTCCAGCGCCATGCCGCAGATGGGGCAGTTGCCGGGACCGATCTGCCGCACCTCGGGGTGCATGGGGCAGGTGTAGATGGTGCCCGGCGTCTTTGGCGCAGTGTCCTCGGGTGCTGTAGATACAAGGTACTGCAGCGGGTTCGCCGCGAACTTGCTTTGGCACTTGGCGCTACAGAAATAGTAGGGACGCCCTTCGTGCGTCAACTTGTGTTCAGACTGCTCCGTAACGGTCATGCCGCACACCGGATCCTTCAGGGCCGGGGCGGCTGGAGGGTGATTGCCGTGATGACGGTGTGTATGCATGTCCATTACTTATTCCTTGTCGTTATTGGTGCGCCGGGGTGTCTGCGCATGACTTCCATGCCCACCATGGCCGCTATGACCGCCATGGCCGTGCATCAAGTGCATCAACGGGCAGGCGAGGAGCAGGAGAAATGGCAGCGCCCCGACGACGTGCGCGAGGTGTTCGGTCAACAGGAAATACGCTGCTACGCCACCAATCACCACAAGACCTATGGCATAGCGAGAACTCCAAAAGCTGGGGGGCGACTCGTGCCCGCCGTGTTGATGGTTCATGGTGACTCCCAATTCGGTGGATGCGTTACTTAGCTGGCGTAGCTGGCAGGCGGTCCAGCATCATCTGCATCGTGGACTCCATCATTTGCATGCGCTTTTCCATCATCTGCTGACGCTCAGCCATGTTGGCGGGCATGCCCTTGCCACCTTGCATGCCACCCATGCCCTGCATGCCTGCGCCCATCTGCTGCATCATTCCCATGCCGTCCTGCATCAGCTTCATGTGCTCGTCCATGTGTGCCTGCCGCTCTGCTGGCGTTTTGGCCGCCAGCATCTTTTCGTGCATCGCTTGCATGGCTTTCATGTGCTCGTCCATCTTGGCCATTGCAGCCATCGGCCCCGCACCCGTTGGCTTCGCGGCCGCCTTCATGTTGGCGGACGCAGGCGATGTGCTGCCTGCTGGGTGATGGGCTTTGTGCTCATCGGCAGTTTGCGCCATCACGCCCAGTGAGAGCGAAGCGACACAGATACCGACCAGGGTATGGCGGATTTTTGACGTAGTGATCTCCTTCTTCCGATGAAAAATCGTCGCAGTCAGCATTCGAACCCTCTGACCGCGACGACAC
>JBEDFR010000090.1:0-21821 GCA_041175045.1 Pseudomonadota bacterium
GCTCTGGGACGCCACCAGCTTGCCCAGCAGGGCGTAGAGCGAGGAGAACAGCGCGTACTGCGTGGCGGTAAAACCAGCCGAGGTGAGCGAGGACATGTAAGCGATCAGCGCCGTGCCGGCAAAGCCGGTCGCCAGATTGTCCACACTGATGGCCACGTAGAGCGCCCAGACCTGCGGTCCCTGCGTGGTGAGCCAGAGGAAGATCAGATTCGAAAAGGGGCTGGCGAACACGCCCAGCAGCATGGTCCTGAGCACGCCGTAGCGCGCGACGCAGTAGCCGCCGAGCGCCACGCCGCCGATCAGCGCCAGCACGCCGAAGATCTTGCGCACCTGGGCGATCTCGCTGAGCGTGAAGCCCAGATCCAGATAGAACGGCCCCATCAGGTTCAGCACGAAGTCCGACAGGCGATACAGGCAGATCAACGCCAGGATCATGCCGCCCAGCCGGCCGCCGAAGCGGGAGAAGAAATTGCCCAGCGGCTCACCATAGGCACGGGCCAGATGTTCGCCGGGGCGAGTCTGCACGCCGGGCAAGGGGCGACAGACGAGGGCCAGCAGGCCAAGACCGGCCAGTACGGCGCACACCTGCACGTAGACACCGACAGGCGTGGAACGCCACAGGGTCTGCAGGTCGTCCGTTGCCTGCGCCGAAGCCCCGGCGGCACGAAGCACGTCCTGCAGCAGCACGGCATTGCCCGACAGCCCCGAGCCCATGAGCAGCGCCGCCAGCAGCACCAGCGCCAGACGCAGCGCCCACTCCAGCGCTTCCACCACCGGGCGGGAAGGCAGTGCACTCGGGGCCGCCTGCGGCGGTCGCACCACGGTCTCGCGCGGCGCCAGCAGGACACCCGCCATGCCGATGCCCATCAGCGCGGCCATCACGGCATAGGAGAACTGCCAGCTGAAGGCCTCTGCCAGCAACAGCGGCACGGCACCGGCCACGATCATGGCGAGGCGATAGCCCCACTGATAAGCGGCCGCCATGGCGCCGTGGCGTGACTCGTCCACGGCCTCGATGCGCCAGGCGTCGATCACGATGTCCTGGCTGGCCCCGGCGAAGCCCACCAGCGCTGCCAGTGCACCGACCTTCCACAATTCCAGCTGCGGATCGGAGCCGGCAATGGCCCACAGTCCGAGCATCACCACGAGCTGGGTCAGCAGCATCCACGAACGGCGCGAACCCAGCAGCGGCTCCAGCACCGGCAGACGCACGCGGTCGATGACAGGCGCCCAGACGAACTTCAGCGCGTAGCTGAGGGTGGCCAGGGCAAAGATGGAAATGGACTGCAGGGAGAGCCCCGACTGGCGCAGCCAGACGGAGAGTGTGTCGAAGATCAGCAGGAACGGCAGCCCGGCGGCGAAGCCCAGCAGCAGCATGACCAGCACCCGGCGCTCGCCATAGACCGCCAGCGCGCGCAGGGCATTGGCGGAGCGTTCGTGCATGGTGGGCGTGGCGTCACGCATCAGGGAGGGTCCTGCGGCGGCGGGCCCGCAGGCGCGCCGGGCGCTTCAATCGCGGAAATTGTTGAACTGCAGCGGCACCTCGAGCTTGGCGTCGCGCAGCATGGCGATCACTTCCTGCAGGTCGTCCCGCTTCTTGCCGGTGACACGCAGCTTGTCGCCATTGATGGCCGTCTGCACCTTGGCCTTGGAATCCTTCACCAGCTTGACGATCTTGCGGCTGACGTCGGCCTCCAGCCCCTGCTGGATGCTCAGCACCTGAAACACCTGCTTGCCGGACTTCTGTACATCGCCCGCCTTTAGCGCACGGCCGTCCACATTGCGCTTGACCAGCTTGCCCTTGAGAATGTCCAGCATCTGTTCCAGCTGGAATTCGGAATCCGCCGTGAGCGTGATCTCCTTGTCCTTGAGCTCGAAGCTGGCTTCCACGCCCTTGAAGTCGAAACGGGTGGCAAGCTCGCGTCTGGACTGATCCAGGGCATTGTTGACTTCAGGCATGTCTACTTCGGAAACGATGTCGAACGATGGCATGGGGGGATCCTCTGGCGGGGTACGGCAAACATTGAATGGCGGCCATACTACCACCGGGCAGGAAGATGGTGAATCATGACGACCGCCCGCGCACGGGAGACAAGCCCTTGAACACACTGACAGATTCCGCCAGCGAACCGCTCTGGCACGTGCTGGGGGTCGGCGCCATGGGCTGCCTGTGGGCTGCGCGCCTGTGGCAGCACCCACCGCTGCAGCACCGCGTAGCACTGTTGCTGCGCTCTGCCGTGACCCTGGCGGACTATCGACAGCACGGCGGTCTCACGCTGGAAGCGCCAGCGGGCGGCGCGCCGCTGCAGGTGCCCGTGGCAGCCGAGCAGGTGTCGATGCCCGGGCCGGCCCTGCGCAATCTGCTGGTCGCCACCAAGGCGCAGGATGTGGCAGCGGCCCTTGTCAGCGTGCAGCATCGGCTCGACGCCTGCACCCGCATCGTGCTGCTGCAGAATGGGGTACGCGTGCAGCGCGAGATCACCGTGCAGTACGGCGCCGACCGCGTCTGGTGCCTCAGCACCAGCCATGGCGCCTGGCGCCGTTCGCCCTGGCATGTCGTGCATGCCGGCGCGGGCAGCGCCTGGCTCGGCCAGCTGACCCATGCCGACGCCGCGCAGAGGCGCGCGCTGCTGGCGCTGTTGCCCGAACAGGCCATGCAGGTACGCGGCGACGCAGACATCGCCGTGCGCCTGTGGCAGAAATTCGCAGTGAACTGTGCCGTCAATGCACTGACGGTCGTGCACGACTGCGCCAACGGCGAGCTGCTGCACCGACCGGCCGCGCGCCAGACGCTGGACGCCCTGATCGAAGAGATCGACGGCCTGCTGCGGGCACTGCCGCCTGCACCCACGCTGCCAGATCTGCGCGTTTCGGTGCACGAGGTACTCGCCGCCACGGCGGCCAATCTCTCGTCCACCCTCCAGGATGCCCGTGCCGGTCGCGCGACCGAGCTCGACCACCTGAACGGTTATCTGCTGAGTCTGGCTGCACAGCACGGGCTGGCAGCCCCACTGAACGCGCAGCTGCTGCAGGCGGTCGCGCAGCGCACGGGGGCCTCCAGCAGCTGAATTGCACAGCCCTGGTCGATCCCTTACCATCGCCCTGCCTGTGTCACCGAACAGACCACCGCCCTCCCACCCGCCTCAAGGAAAACAACAACATGACTCGCGACTGGCGCCTCTTCGGCCTGGGCTGGGCCCTCATCCTGGCCGGCTCCCTGCTTGCTCATCTGATCCAGACCAGCGGCAACGTCCGCATCGAGGACCTGCGTTTCACCGGGGCTGACGGCCGCACCCTCAGCGCCTATCTCTACGTTCCGCCCAATGCCACGTCGGCCACGCCGGCACCCGGCATCCTGGCCGTCCATGGCTACATCAATTCCCGCGAAGTGCAGTCGGGCTTCGCCATCGAATTCGCCCGCCGTGGCTATGTCGTGCTGGCGCTGGATCAGGCCGGACACGGCTATTCCGCAGCCCCGGCCTTCGCCGCCGGCTTCGGTGGACCAGCGGCGCTGCAGTACCTGCGCAGCCTGGACATCGTCGACAAGGACAATATCGGTCTGGAAGGACATTCCATGGGCGGCTGGACGATTCTTGCTGCGGCCGCCGCGCATCCGGAGGACTACCGCGCCATGGTGCTGGAAGGCGCCAGCGTGGGTGGTGGTCGCTCGGCACCGGGCACGCCGCAGTGGCCGCGCAATGTCGCGGTGGTGTTCTCGCAGTTCGACGAATTCGCTGCCTCCATGTGGCAGGTGCCGCGTGGCAGCGAGGTGGGCAACAGTGCGAACCTGCAGGCCCTGTTCGGCAGCAGCAGCGCCGTCGAGACCGGACGCCTCTATGGCGATATCGCGGCGGGCACGGCGCGGGTGCTGCATTCGCCACCGGTCACCCATCCCGGAGACCACATTTCCCACGCCGCCATCGGCCATGCCCTGGACTGGTTCGCTCAAACCCTGGAGGGCGGCACGCCGCGCTCGGCCGCGGATCAGATATGGTTCTGGAAGGAAATCGGCACCCTCATAGCGCTCATCGGCTTTGTGGTTCTGCTGTGCGGCAGCTTCGCCCTGCTGCTGCAGCGCGCGCCCTTTGCCGCGCTGCGTGCCACTCCCACTCAGTTCGCCCGCAGCGCACGCGACACACGCTGGTGGCTGCTGGCCACGTTGAGCGCCGCCATCCCCGTGCTGACCTATTACCCCTTCATGCGCTGGGGCGGACAGCTGCTGGGCACCTCGGCCCTGCTGCCGCAGAGCATCAGCAATCAGGTGGCGTTCTGGGGCGTGGTCAACGGACTGATCTTCACGGCGCTGGGGCGGGTGTTCAAGGCGGCTCCCGAGAGTTCGCCGGCCAGCCAGCTCTCACAGTCCGGCCAGAGCACGCAGAGTGGCACGCTGCCACAGGGAGTCTCCCTGGCACTGCTGATACTCGCCACCACGGGCATCGGCTATGCCTCTCTTCTGCTGGCCGACTTCCTGTTCCAGGTGGATTTCCGCTTCTGGTTCGTCGGCTTCAAGCTGCTGAGCCTTGCCCAGTTCCAGATCATGCTGGCCTATCTGCTTCCATTCACCCTGTTCTTCGTGCTGGCCCTGAGGGCACTGCACACTGGCCTGAGTGTGGCTGGTGACAATCCCACGCGACAGTACGCCGGCAACCTGTTCGCGCTGGCGGGCGGCTTCCTGCTGTTCCTGCTGCTGCAGTACGGCAGTCTGTTTCTGACCGGCTTTCTGCTGACACCCGCCGAACCGCTGAACACCATCGTGATGATGCAGTTTGTGCCCCTGCTCGCCATGGTGGCGGTGTTGAGCACCTTCACCTGGCGTCGCACCGGGTCCTGGCTGCCCGGTGCCCTGCTCAACGGCCTGGTGGTCAGCTGGTATGTGGTGGCCGGTCAGGCCACCCAGTTTGCCGCCAACTAGAAGGGATTCTCGTGCGCCAGCGTCACCCGCTCGTCCTCTTGTCTGCCCTGCTGGTGTTGACGCTGCTGAGTTTCCTGGTGTCCTTCAGCAGTGGCAGCGCTGACCTGGGCCTGGGCGCGGTGATGTCGCACCTGTTCGCTGAGGAACCCGGACTGCAGCAGCAGATCCTGTTCGAGCTGCGCATCCCCCGCAGTCTGGCCGCCTTCGTGACAGGCGCCCTGCTGGCCCTTTCGGGGGTGCTGATGCAGGTACTACTGCGCAATCCGCTGGCCGACCCCTATATTCTGGGCATCTCCGGCGGCGCAGCCGTGGCGGCGCTGGCAGCCATTCTGCTGGGCGCCGGCGCCATGTGGATTTCCAATGCCGCCTTCGCCGGTGCCCTGCTCTCGATCCTCATCGTCTTTGGTCTGGCGCGCGGCGACGCCGCCTGGTCCTCCACGCGCCTGCTGCTGACCGGCGTCGTGGTCTCGGCCGGCTGGGGGGCACTCATCAACATCCTGCTCACCACCAGTGCCAACAACAGTGTCTACAGCATGTTGTTCTGGCTGATGGGCGACTTGAGCCAGAGCCGGGTGGGCTGGATCAGTGCCGGCATCCTGCTGGGCGGCCTGAGTCTGATGCTGTGGCAGGCGCGCGCCCTGAACGTGCTGGCGCGAGGCGAGCTGCAGGCAGAGGCCCTGGGGGTGGAGGTGTCAAGCCTGACGCTGCAGCTGTATGTGTGCACGTCGGTGCTGACCGCCTGCGCCGTCACCATCGCAGGCTCCATCGGCTTCGTCGGCCTGGTCATTCCGCACATGCTGCGCTTGCTGGGGGCGCGTGATCATCGCCTGCTGATTCCCGCGGCCGTCCTGCTGGGCGGCAGCTTTCTGATGCTGGCGGACAGTCTGGCACGCAGTATCGTGGCGCCTCTGCAGCTGCCGGTGGGCGTCGTCACCGCCATCATCGGGGTGCCCGTATTCCTGTTGATTCTGCGGCACACCCGCAGCAGTGGTCGGGAGTAAGACGATGGGCGACGCGCTTCTGGAAACCCGTGAGCTGCGCCTCGAGGTGGCGAGTCGCGTCCTCTGCGAATCCCTCACGCTGCAACTGCACGCGGGCGACTGTCTGGGCGTGCTCGGTCAGAACGGCACGGGCAAGACCACGCTGCTGCATACCCTGGCGCGTCTGCGGCCGGCGGCCGGTGGCGAAATCCTGCTGCAGGGACGCAATCTGACTCTATGGTCCAGAAAAGCACTGGCGACGCGCCTAGGTATGCTGTTTCAAAGCCGCCATGACGAGATGCCGGCCAGTGTGGAACAAACGGTGTTGCTGGGCAGGCACCCGCATCTACCCGACTGGCAATGGGAAGGACGGCAGGACCACGCACTGGCCCGCGCTGCGCTGGAGCATGTCGGCCTGCAGTCCATGGCTCGGCGTGAGCTTGCCAGTCTGTCTGGCGGCGAGCGCCAGCGTCTGGCCCTGGCCATGCTGCTGGTCCAGCAACCGCAACTGTATCTCCTCGATGAACCCGGCAATCATCTGGATATTGCCTATCAAGTGAACGTGTTGCAGGTGCTGTGTGCCCGTCTGCAGACACAGGGTGCCGCCGTGTGCATGGCCACGCATGACATCAATCTCGCGGCGCGCTTCTGCACGCACATCCTCCTGCTGCACCCACATGGCCAGCCGCTTCTGGGAGCTGCACAGGAAATACTCACACCAGCCAGGCTGAGCGAGGCTTACGAGTGTCGAATCGGCGTCGTGAGCAATGGAAAGCGCCAGGTGTTCTTCGTGGAGTGAGTGGCGGGGAGGTCGCTCGGATTGCGCAGGGGGCGCTCGAGTCGACTGCCACGCCGCACGCAGGCGGCGGGACAGTCGCCAGCGTGTCGTGCTTACAGCGCCAGCAGGCGGATATCGCCAAGCAAGCGCGCCAGCGTGGTGACGAACATGCCACCATCGACGCCATTGACGGCGCGATGATCGTAGGACAGCGCGATGGGCAGCATCTGCCGCGGCACGAACTGACCATTGATGTAGACCGGCCTGGTCTGTGTCTTCGACACACCGAGGATCGCCACTTCCGGCGCATTGACGATGGGCGTGAAGCCCGTGCCGCCGAGGGCGCCAAGACTGGAGATGGTGAAGCAGGCGCCCTGCATCTCTTCCTTGCTCAGCCGACGATTCTTGGCCTTGTCGCTCAGGGCGACGACTTCACGGGCCAGATCCCAGACCGACTTCTTGTCGACATCCCGGATCACCGGCACCATCAAGCCTGCATCGGTCGCGACGGCGACACCGATGTGAATGTAGTGCTTCTGGATCAGGAATTCGCCGGAGGAGTGCAGTGACACGTTGAACTGCTTGTGCTCCTGCAGCGCACGCGCACAGGCCTTGAGCAGGAATGGCAGGAAGGTGAGCTTGACGCCCTTCTTGTCGGCCTCTCCCCTGAGCTCGGTGCGGAACGCTTCCAGGTCGGTAATGTCGGCTTCATTGAACTGAGTGACATGTGGCACGTTAAGCCAGTTGCGTTGCATGTTGGCTGCAGTGACCTTGTGCAGCTTGCTCAGCGGCACCTGTTCCACGCTGCCGAACTGACTGAAGTCGATATCGGCGATGGCCGGTATGCCTGCACCCCCTGCGCTGCCCGCCACGGCAACGGGCGCCTGCAGACGCGCCTTGACGAAGGCATGCAGATCTTCTTTCTGGATACGGCCACGCGCGCCGCTGCCAGACACCTGTGTCAGGTCAACACCCAACTCGCGGGCGAGCTTGCGTACCGCCGGTCCGGCATAGACATCGGCTGTGCTGGCCGCCGCGGCTGGTGCGACGGCAGCAGGCGTGCTGACGGGAACGGGCGCCGGTGCGCTGACCGTTGCAGCCGCGGGTTGAGTGGCGGCGGGAACCGCAGCGCTCGCAGCGGCAGGCGCGGCGGGCGCAGCAGCAGCGCCGGCAACTGCGAGTTCCAGAATCAGCGAGCCCTTGGATACCTTGTCGCCCACCTTGAGTTTCAGAGCCTTGACTTCGCCGCCCTTGGGAGATGGCACCTCCATCGCGGCCTTGTCGGACTCCAGTGTGATCAGGGACTGTTCTGCCTTGATGACATCGCCCACCTTGACATGGACTTCGATCACTTCCACATCGCTGTCGCCACCGATGTCCGGCACGACGATCGGCTCCACCGCACTGGCGGCTGCGGGCGAAGACGCCGCCGCAGGGGCAGGCGCTGCAGGAGCGGGAGCGGCAGGAGCGGCTGACGGCGCCGGCTCAGCTTTCGCCGCGGCAGGCGCCGCTGCGACACCCTCTACCTCCAGCAACAGGATCTCGTCGCCCTCGGACACCTGGTCGCCCAGCTTGATGGACAGACTCTTGACCACACCGGACTTCGGCGAGGGAATCTCCATGGCGGCCTTGTCGCTTTCCAGAACCATCAGGGAGTCGTTCTCCTTCACGCTCTGACCTGGCTTGACCAGAAGTTCAATAACCTCGACGTCCTTGGAATCGCCCAGATTCGGTACTTTTATGCTTTCAACTGGCACGGAATGATGCTCCTGAATGTTCTTGTCGGTTGTGTGTTGACTACATGGTCAACGGATCGATCTTGTCCTGTGCGATGCCCATGGACTTCATCGCCTTGGCGATGGTGTCGGCAGTCACCAGTCCGCGACCCTTGAGTTCGGTCAGAGCAGCAAGCACCACGAAGCTGCTGTTCACCTCGAAGAAGTGACGCAGATTCTCGCGCGTGTCGCTGCGGCCGAAACCGTCGGTGCCCAGCACGCGATAGGTATCGGGCACGAATTCACGAATCTGGTCGGCATGCACCTTCATGTAATCCGTGGCAGCAATCACTGGCCCGGAGACCTTGGAGAGGCATTCGCCCACATAAGTCTGCTTTTCCTTCTTGGTCGGGTGCAGCATGTTCCAGCGTGACACGGAAAGGCCATCGCGGCGCAGTTCGTTGAAGCTGGTGACACTCCAGACATCCACGGCCACCTTGTACTCTTCGCGCAGAATCTTCGCGGCGGCACGCACTTCACGCAGAATAGTGCCGCTGCCCAGCAGTCGAACACGCAGATCGCTCAGCGCCTTGCCCTGCACTTTATACTCCTTGCTACCCCCGTCTTCCAGCAGGTACATGCCTTTGATGATGCCCGCCTCGGCGCCCGCAGGCATGTCCGGATGGGTGTAGTTCTCGTTCATCGTGGTGATGTAGTAGTAGACGGATTCCTTCTCCTTGTACATGCGGCGCATCCCATCCTGAATGATCACCGCCAGCTCGTAGGAATAGGTGGGGTCATAGGTCACACAATTGGGAATGGTGGATGCAATCAGATGGCTGTGGCCGTCCTGATGCTGCAGACCTTCGCCATTGAGTGTGGTACGACCGGCCGTGGCACCGATCAGGAAACCACGGGCACGGGAGTCGCCCGCAGCCCAGGCCAGATCGCCGATGCGCTGGAAGCCGAACATGGAGTAGTAGATGTAGAACGGAATCAGCGGGTAATCATTGACGCTGTACGACGTGGCCGCCGCCAGCCACGCGGAGAACGCCCCTGCCTCGGTGATGCCCTCCTCCAGCATCTGGCCTTTCACATCTTCGCGGTAGTACATCACCTGATTGGAATCCACCGGCTCGTACAATTGTCCTACGGCCGAATAGATGCCGATCTGGCGGAACATGCCTTCCATGCCGAAGGTACGCGCCTCGTCCGGCACGATCGGCACGATGCGCTGCCCGACTTCCGGGTCCTTGCACAGCGAGGTGAGAATGCGCACGAAGGCCATGGTGGTAGAGATCTCGCGATCCTTGGTGCCCTGCATCTGCGCAGCGAAAGCATCCAGCGCCGGCACCTGCAGTGTTTGTGCTTCCGTGCGACGGGCCGGCACCGGGCCGCCCAGTGCGGCCCGACGGGCGCGCAGGTATTTCATTTCCAGGCTGTCTTCCGCAGGGCGGTAGTAAGGCACGTTCTCGATCTGGTCATCGGGCACGGGAATGCCAAAACGATCGCGGAAGCGCTTGAGCCCCTCAATGTCGAGTTTCTTCACGGAGTGCGTGGCATTCTTGGCTTCGGCCCCTTCACCGAAGGCGTAACCTTTCACAGTCTTGGCAAGAATCACGGTCGGTTTGCCATTGGCCTTCATGGCCTGAGCATAGGCGGCATAGACCTTGAACGGATCGTGGCCGCCTCGGTTCAGGTTCATGATGTCGTCGTCAGACAGGTGCTCGACCATCTTGAGCAGCTCGGGCGACTTGCCGAAGAAATGTTCGCGGGTATAGGCGCCGCCACGACCCCAGTAGTTGATGTATTCGCCATCCACCACTTCATCCATGCGCTGCTGCAGCAGGCCGTCCTTGTCGGCGGCCAGCAGGGCGTCCCAGTGACGACCCCAGACCACCTTGATCACGTTCCAGCCGGCCCCGCGGAAGATGCCTTCCAGTTCCTGAATAACCTTGCCATTGCCGCGCACGGGACCATCCAGACGCTGCAGGTTGCAGTTGATCACGAAGATCAGATTGTCCAGGCCTTCACGCCCGGCCTTGCCGATGGCGCCCAGAGATTCCGGCTCGTCGGTTTCGCCATCGCCGAGGAAGGCCCAGACCTTGCGTCCGCTGTTGTCCATCAGACCGCGGCTGGTCAGGTACTTCATCACGTGCGCCTGATAGATGGCGGCAATGGGACCAAGCCCCATGGACACGGTGGGGAACTGCCAGTAGTCCGGCATCAGCCAGGGGTGGGGGTAGGAAGACAGGCCGTTGCCGTGTACCTCCTGACGGAAATTGTCCAGCTGCGCTTCGCTCAGACGCCCTTCCAGGAAGGAGCGCGAGTAGATGCCGGGAGAGGAATGGCCCTGGAAGTAGATCAGGTCGCCGCCGTGGCTGTCGCTCGCGCCGCGGAAGAAGTAGTTGAAGCCCACGTCGTACAGCGTGGCGGCGGAAGAGAACGTGGAGATGTGCCCCCCGAGATCGGCGCCCGGCTTCTTGCCGCCGCGCATCACCATCGCGAGGGCGTTCCAGCGCACGATGCCCCGGATGCGGCGCTCCATGTACAGGTCGCCCGGCATCTTTTCTTCTTCACGGCTGGAAATGGTATTGCGGTAAGGAGTGGTGACGGCGGAGAACGGAAGAGTCAGCGTGTTGCGAGTGGCTTCCTCGGAGAGCTTGCTGAGCAGAAAGTGGGCACGCTCCTCGCCTTCCTGATCAATGACAGAGCCCAGCGCATCCAGCCATTCCTTGGTTTCGGTGGGGTTGGTATCTTCTTTGTATTGACTCATAGTCCACGACTCTCTTGTTGTTCCTGCCCTTGCAGGAGTTCTTATTGGCTGTACGCCCGGCCACACGGGACCTGCGCGCTTTGTAAATAATTTACATCATAGCCCGATTTTAATTGAAGCCAAGGGCAATTTTCAAGGCTGAAAAGCTCTTCTTGTAGTTAAACTACAAATCGTCAGGTACCGACACTAGCCACTGCCAGGATGGCCAGCAGGCTCACCCAGAGAAACTGACTGCGTTGCAGCAGCCCCAGCAGATCCTCAGCCTGTTGCGCGGCGCGAACAGAGGTATGGGCGAAGTCGCCGGCATCGTCCGCTGCCACCAGCATCGTGTCCACCGCATCTCCCTTATCACTTTCCTTCACGACCAAGGTGCGCTGCGCGGTATCCACCGCCGCAAGGGCACACGCCAGCACGATTTCCACGGCACTGCGGTCGGCATCCCGCCACAGCTCTCGCAGACGGGAGAAGGCAGCAAGAAAATCGCCTGTCAGACAGAAGCTCAACGCCAGAAGGCGCGCCGGGAGCCACTCCAGAATGAAGACCAGGCGCTGGATGAAGCGACCCGCTGCGGTATCCCTTTCCCAGGCACAGTGCAGCCGATGCAGCACGCTGAGGTGATACGTCAGTGCCGCTGCCGGCCCCAGAACCAGATACCAGAACACCACGGCAAACAGGCGCTCGAGGGACGTGCTGATCAGGAAGCGACAGAACTGCTCATGCACCGCCTGCCGCTCGTCGGCGTTGTCCAGGATCAAACCGGGCCAACGCTCCTGCAGAAACAGGAATGCTGCCTGGTAGTTGCCGGCGCGCCAGCGATCCAGATAAGCCGCACTGAGACTGCGCAGGCTCTGCTGCTCGAACATAAGCAGCAACACGCCCACGTGCAGCACCAGGGTCACTACACCCAGCATGACACCCTGCACCAGCACAAGCAGCACCACCAGCGCGACGGGCAGGAAACCGAGCAGCAACAAGGTGTAGAGCGGGCCGGGCTCGGACTGCTCCGGCGCCATGGCCTGCACCCATGCCCGCAGACGCCGCTGCACCGGCATGAACCAGTCATCGGCAAGAATGGCTTTGTCGCGCTGCCAGTAGTGATTGATCAGCAGCGCCAGCAGTATCACGAGAAAACTCATTTCATGTCTCCTGGCGGCGGACGCGCTGCAGATAGTGAGCCCAGTCGAAGTGAGGGCCCGGGTCCGTCTTGCGCCCGGGAGCGATGTCGCTGTGTCCCACGATGGTCTCGGGTGACAGCCCCGGAAAGCGCTGGAACAGGAGGTGTGTGACCGCCACGAGCGCATCGTATTGCGCCGGTGTGAATGGCTCGTGATCGGTGCCTTCCAATTCGATACCAATCGAGAAGTCATTGCAATTCTCGCGTCCCGCATGCCAGGACTTTCCGGCATGCCAGGCCTTGCGCGTGAAGGGCACGTACTGGGTGAGCCGCCCCTGCCTGTCAATCAGCAGATGAGCCGAAACGCGCAGGTGAGCGATGTCGGCGAAATAGGGATGCTCCTGCGGGTCCAGCGTGTTGCAGAACAACTCATCGACATGACCACCGCCGTACTCCCCCGGCGGCAGGCTGATGTTGTGGATCACCAGCAGGCTGACCTGCTCGCCCGGCGGACGTTCAGAGCAGTTCGGCGAAGACAGTTGACGCGCGTTTTCCAGGCAGTCGTCGGGACTCAAGAGCAATACTCGTGGAGGAACGGTGGCACCGATTCTAGCCGGGCAGCAGGCAGCAATCCATCGCCTCGCCACACACCAGGGCGTCGCTACCAATCCCCGGGGGGCTGGGCCATAATTCGGGCCATCGCGCGTCAAAAGCCCCCATCCAGTTCGCCCTCAGGAAGCCCCGATGTCACTGCCAGATGATCTTCCAGCCACTGTCAGCAACGCCCTTCGCGAAGATGTCGGCAGTGGCGACATCACCGCGATGCTGGTGCCCGCAGACACCCTGGCCACGGCCATCGTCTTCGCACGCGAAGCGGCCGTGCTGTGCGGCATCGCGTGGGTGAACGAAGTGATGCGCCAGGTCGATCCGGACATTCGCTGTCAATGGCATGGCCAGGATGGCGATCGCATCACGGCAGATACTCGGTTGGTGACGCTGCAGGGCCGGGCGCGCTCCCTGCTCACGGCCGAGCGCTGCGCCCTGAATTTCCTGCAGACACTGTCCGGCACCGCCACCCTCTGCCGTCAGTATGCCGATCTGGTCGCCCACACCCCCGTGCGTCTGCTCGACACCCGCAAGACCATTCCCGGTCTGCGCACTGCTCAGAAGTACGCCGTCGCCGTGGGCGGCTGCCACAATCACCGCATGGGCCTGTATGACGCCTTCCTGATAAAGGAGAATCACATCAGCGCCTGCGGCTCCATCGCAGCGGCCGTCACGGCGGCACGCAGGCTCTTTGCTGACAGACCGGTGGAGGTCGAAGTGGAATCGCTTGATGAGCTCGATCAGGCACTCACGGCCAGGGCCGACATCATCATGCTGGACAATTTCACACTGCCCCTGCTGCAGCAGGCAGTGACACGCACGGCAGGTCGCGCACGGCTCGAAGCCTCAGGCGGCATCCATCACGCGACACTGGTTTCCGTGGCCGAGACCGGTGTCGATTACATCTCGATCGGCGCTCTCACCAAGGACTGTCGGGCCATCGACCTGTCCATGCGGTTCCAGCCCTAGCGGCACCATCCTGACAGGAGGCACCATGAAGCACGCACGACGCCAGCCACCCGCAGCCACCCTTCCCCGCTGTCGCGCCCTGCTGCAGGGCCTGCTGCTCTTGCTGTTGCCCGCTGCGGGCAGCGTCATGAGCCATCCCGGCCCTCTGGATCAGAACGGTGGGCATTACGATGGTCAGAGCTACCACTGCCACATGCCGGACTGCGAGATGCCGGACTCGTTCTTCCGCTCCGGTCAGGACAGCTTCTTCTTTGATCCACGCACGCGCGAGAAGTTCTTCAACGAGGTGGACTGGGACTATGCTCGCGACTACGACGGCGACTGCCAGACCACTCGGCACGAGATCCTGGTCATCACCAGCCGAGCGGCTGTCAGCTTCACCAATCCGCGCAATTGCGAGGCCCGCACCGGCGAATGGTTCGACGAATACACCGGCAAGACCTTCACCGTCGCCGCCCAGATCGACATCGACCATGTGATCCCGCTGCGTTATGCCCACAACCAGGGCGGGGATGCCTGGCCGCCGGAAAAGAAACTGATGTTCGCCAATGATCCGGCCAATATCGTGCTGACGGAACGCAGCGAAATTCGCCGCAAGAACGAGCGCGGGCCGAGCCGCTACCTGCCCAGAGAGGAGTACCGGTGTGCCTATGTGCGCCAGTGGGAAGCGATTGCCGAGAAATACGATCTGCGGTTGGCGAATGCGGACCGTAACCGGATCACGGTGATTCTGCGGGATTGTGCGGAGTAGAGCGGAGTAGAGCGGAGGCTAAGGCAAGTGACCCGCAGGCGCGGGCCACTGCCAGGTCGAGCGCTTACGGAGCGGTCTGGATCGCAATGTCTTCCATCGAGCCGCCAGCATACTGCAGACGGGTCTCACCCGCCGGGAAACCAACGAGCTGCAGAAGATAGGCAAACACGTCTTCGTATTCGCTGTCCATCAAGGCGCCCGGCTTGTCGGCGGGCATCGCACTCATAACCTGCTCGAACAGGTACATCAGCGGCTGGCCGCGCCAGGTCTGCAGCACAGTCTTGTAATAATCGGCGTTGTGGCAGGTGGAGCAGTTCTGTTCGAACAGAGGCTTGCCGGTCGCTGCCTGTTCGGCGGTGTACACACCGTCTGTCAGCGAAGTCGGTTGAGCACCTGCATCGGCCATCACGCCGGCGGCGAGAACTGCAGTCAATACGGTAGCTGTTGCGAGTCTGGCTTTCTTCATGTTCAAACACTCCGGCACTTGGTGTGCAACTGGTTCACTGGTCTCACGGTTTCCATTCTGACTGCCCGGGCTGAACCCTGACTGAACACCGCGAGCGACTTCCGGCTTCTCGAGAGCGCGCTAAGTTAAACCACCGAATAGGTTTTATCAAGCAAGTGGGGTGCCCCGCTTCCTGAAGATCCCCTGTCTTGAAAGGCGCGCTGGCCGTGCCCTGCAGCCGAGCGTTGGCATCGAAGAGCAGGACGCTGTTGCGGCAGCGGGACGTCAGCGCGATGGCGTGCAAGTCATCGAGATCACGGCTCGGTCGCTCCCGCAGAGCGATGATTGGCTCGCTGCTCTGCGGGCTTGCCGCCTCACTGTCGGTGATGCTCAAGGAAGACCCGATCACGCTGGAAAAACTCTCGGCCAGAGGACGATACCGCTCGACCCACTGATACGGAGGCATCTCCCCTATTTCCCGGCCTCCACGAACGGCTCGACGTCGAGCCCGGAATCAAGTGAGCTCGCGCAGACACGAATCAAAAGGCGCGCGCCGAATTGTTCCAGTGGCACCGGCCACGCGTCCTGACTGGTGCTGGCCAGTGCCAGCATGCACAGCGGCCCAACAGGCAACCGGATACCTCACCAGCGGCAAACTCGCGAACCGGGAAAGGAAAATCTGACTGAAGAGCAAGTGGGCAAACGCTGCATAGAGGCATGTGTGCGGGCGACGCAGCAGGAACATCATCGTTTGCTTGTGCCACCTGTCAGCACAACCCTATGCCAACGCAGCTGCCACCGGTGGTCCACTGAATCGGGACGGTGAGACTTGGCGTCAGGGTGTAGGTGTGACCATCGACATCGGCCGTGCCTGTCGCAATGATGACGCCATCGGTGACTGTCGTGAAGGCCAGCCAGCCGGAGGCGCCGGCAGTGGGCGGAATGCCATGGGTGCCAGCATCGACACCGGCCAGGGCATTGATGCGGCCACTTTGAATGGCCAGTCCCAACGCCGTCTTGTAAGGCGTGGTCGAGAGAATCACTTCACGAAAGCGCGCACGCTGGGTGTAGGCCTGATAAGCCGGCAGTGCGACGGCGGCGAGGATGCCGATGATGGCAACCACCATCATCAATTCGAACAGGGTGAATCCTGCATGTCGGCGGGACTGGCGCAGCATGCGATCTCCCACGGAAACCTGGACTTGGACGAGCACTTGCGGTGAGGAGAAAACCATTCACACACTGCCGGCCGACATTAGCCGGCAGTGTGTGAACACGTATCAGCAGACGCCGGCAGCCAGGCAGGTACCGGTGGTGGTCCACTGAATGGGTGCAGTCACGCCGTTCGGCGTCAGAATATAGGTGAAGCCGCCCACATCGGCAGCGCCTGTGGCGGTGATCACGCCGTTGGTGACAGCAACAGACGCGACAGCACCTGAAGCGCCGGCAGCAGCAGGAATCCCGTTGGTGCCGGCATCAGCGTCAGCCAGGGCGGAGATGCGACTGGTCTGGGCAGCCACTTCGAAGGCACTCTTGTAGGGAGTGGTGGCCAGCACGACTTCGGAAAAGGCAGCACGCTGGGTGTAAGTCTGGTAGGCGGGCAATGCGACGGCGGCGAGGATGCCGATGATGGCAACCACGATCATCAGTTCGATCAGCGTGAAACCCTGTTGTACCTTGGGGGCCTGGATCATGTTGTTCTCCTGTTAGGCGTTGTCTACGAGTTTAGAAGTCGTTTTCTGATTTCGACAAATTGGCGCCAAGGGCCGATCCGGGGCGCGGGAACTGAGGCAAGTGCCTCACACTCCGAGCCTGTTCGACCCGACAGTTTCTGAACAACTGGTAGAAGCTTGACATCAAGCTATTGAAAAGCACTCAGACAATTGACGGGATGGGGTAGCAAAGGCGTCACTGAGCGGACAATCCGCCAGATGCAATTCGTGTCACAGCACGACATGCAAAAGCCTTTAGCTGCTCAAGTGCAGGAACGCCCGGCCGTCAGCGGCCGCACCAGCATAGCCGTCCATCCTGTCGAGTCCCTGCATGATCTTCTATACTCGCCACACCTGCCCCGTCATCGCCATCACGACACGACGTGAACTCATGACAATTTCCCTCAGCGGCCTTCCCAAGCGCCTGGTCTCGGACGGTCTGATCACCGAAGCCCAGGCCGAGGATTCCCTGCGCGCAGCAGGGCGGGACAAGATCCCCTTTGTCACCCACCTGGTGAGGCACCAGGTGGCCGAGGGTCGCCAGATCGCCAAGGCCGCCTCGCAGGAATTCGGCTCGCCGCTGCTCGATCTCAATGCTTTCGACCTCGCGAATTGCCCGCGGGATCTGGTCGACCCGAAGCTGCTGCGCAAGCATCGCCTGCTGCCGCTGCTGCGTCGTGCCAACCGCCTCTGCCTGGCGGCGTCCGACCCGACCAACATCACAGCATTCGACGAGATCAAGTTTCACACCGGCCTGTCCACCGACGTGATCCTCGTGGACGAAAGCCAGCTCTCGCCGGCTATCGACCAGTTGATCGATCTGATCGAGGGCCGGGATTCGCTGCACAGCCTGCTGGAGGGTTCAGCGCTGGAAGCCCTCGACATCGGGGGGCAGGCAGAAAGTGCGGACAGCGAGGAAACTGACGCACTGGACGAGACTCCCATCGTGCGCTTCGTCAACAAGGTGCTGCTCGATGCCATCCGCAATGGCGCCTCGGACATCCATGTCGAGCCCTATGAAATGGCCTACCGCATCCGGGTGCGCAGCGACGGCATCCTGCGCGAGATCGCGCGGCCGCCGCTCAAGCTCGCCGCCCGCATCGCCTCGCGGCTGAAGATCATGGCACAGATGGATATCGCCGAACGCCGCCTGCCACAGGACGGCCGCATCAAGATGAAGCTGTCGCGCACGCGGGCTGTGGATTTCCGCGTCAACACCCTGCCCACACTGTGGGGTGAAAAGCTGGTATTGCGCATCCTCGACGCTGGCACGGCCCGGATGGGCATCGACGCCCTGGGCTACGAGCCCGAACAGAAACAGATGTATCTGCACGCGCTGCAGCAGAGCCAGGGCATGATCCTGGTGACAGGACCCACGGGCAGCGGCAAGACTGTATCGCTCTACACCGGCCTCAACATCCTGAACACCAGCGCGATCAACATCTCCACAGCGGAGGACCCGGTAGAGATCAATCTGGAAGGGATCAACCAGGTGGCGGTGAATCCGCGCATAGGCCTGACCTTTGCGAGCGCCCTGCGGGCGTTCCTGCGCCAGGATCCGGACGTCATCATGGTAGGCGAGATCCGCGATCTCGAAACCGCCGAAATTGCCATCAAGGCGGCCCAGACCGGCCATCTGGTGCTCTCGACGCTGCACACCAACAGCGCCGCCGAGACACTGACCCGCCTGCGCACCATGGGCGTGCCGTCCTACAATCTGGCCACCTCCGTCTCCCTGATCATCGCTCAGCGCCTGGCCCGTCGACTGTGCAACCACTGCAAGCAAGCGGTGACACTGCCTGAGGCCACCCTGCTCGAAGCGGGGTTCTCCAGCAGCGCGCTGGCGGATCTGCAGTTGTTCCTGCCACGCGGCTGCAAGGCCTGCCACGAGGGCTACAGGGGACGCGTGGGAATCTATGAAGTGGTTCCTGTCACGGACGCGCTGGCACGTATTATCATGCAGGACGGCAATGCGCTGGAGATCGCCGACCAGGCCCGGAGCGAGGGCTTCGGCAGCCTGCGCGACGCTGCCCTGCGCAAGGTGGCGGCGGGACTGACCAGTCTCGAGGAAGCCAACCGCGTCATCTGACACGCAGCACCCGACTCAGGAGGAAGATCATGGCGAATCCGGCATCTTCAAATCAGACGACCTATCTGTGGCAGGGCACGGACAAGAGCGGCAGGAAGGCCACTGGCGAGATGCCCGGGGCCAGCCAGGCACTGGTGAGGGCGAAACTGCGCAAGCAGGGCGTCATTGCCACCAAGGTCAAGCGCAAGCCCAAAGATGGGTTCCGACCGACGAAGCAGGCGATCACACCGGGCGACATTGCCATCTTCAGCCGTCAGCTCGCCACCATGATAAAGGCGGGCATTCCCCTGGTGCAGTCCTTCGAGATCGTCGGCGACAGTCTGGAGAATCCATCCCTGGCGGAGCTGGTGCGCTCGGTGCGCGACGATGTGGCCGTCGGCAACAATTTCGCTGACGCCATCCGCAAGCACCCGCGCTATTTCGACGAACTGTTCTGCAACCTGGTGGCATCCGGCGAACAGTCGGGCACGCTGGAGACGATGCTCGACCGCGTCGCCACCTACAAGGAAAAGACCGAGGCCCTGAAGGCCAGGATCAGGCAGGCCATGAACTATCCAATCGCCGTGGTCGTGGTGGCCATCGTGGTCACCGGCATCCTGCTGGTGAAAGTGGTCCCACAGTTCGCCGAGACATTCTCCAGCTTCGGCGCCGATCTGCCGACCTTCACGCTGTTCGTGCTCGGGCTCTCTGATCTGGCCATCGCCCACTGGTGGAAGCTCGTCATCGCGCTGGTGGCTTGCGGCTATGCCTTCAAGGAGGCGCGCCTGCGTTCAAAGGAATTCGCCAACGGCGTCGACCGCATTTCTCTGAAACTGCCGGTGATCGGCCCCATCGTCGAAAAATCCTGCTGCGCGCGTTTCACGCGCACGCTTTCGACTACCGTTGCCGCCGGCGTGCCCCTGGTCGATGCACTGGATTGCGTCGCTGGTGCCACCGGCAATATCGTCTTCTCCAGTGCCACACGCCGCATCGCAGACGACGTGAGTGCCGGTGAGCAGCTCCACGTCGCCATCCGCACCACCGCGCTGTTCCCGGTAATGATCACGCAGATGGTGGGCATCGGCGAGGAGTCGGGCGCGCTGGACGCCATGCTGGACAAGTGTGCCACCTACTACGAGGCCGAGGTGGACCAGGCCGTCGACCGACTGACGGCACTCATGGAGCCAATCATCATGACGGTCCTGGGCACGCTGATCGGTGGCCTGATGATCGCGATGTACCTGCCCATCTTCCAGCTCGGCCAGGTGGTCTGAGCCGCCTCTGCACCCTGCGAGTGTTTCCATGACCCTGATTGAACTGATCCAGCAGCGGCCCGCTGTCCTCATCGCACTGACAGCCGGGCTTGGGCTGCTGGTGGGCAGCTTTCTCAACGTGGTGATCTACCGACTGCCCCTGATGCTGCAGCGCGAATGGCGTCAGCAGTGCTGCGAGTTCCTGGAACTGGACGAGCAGAAGTTCAACAAGGCCGATCCCGTCGCGAAGCACAAGGTGTTCACACTGGCAAAGCCCGATTCCCACTGCCCGCTCTGCAACGCTCCGGTGCGCGCCTGGCAGAATGTGCCCATGGTCAGTTATGTCCTGCTCGGCGGCCGCTGTGCCAGCTGCAAGGCCTCCATCTCCCTGCGCTACCCCCTGGTGGAAGCGGCCACCGGACTGCTCAGCGCCCTGTTGGCCTGGCAGTTTGGCGCCACGCTGCTGACCCTGGCGCTGCTGGTCTTCACCTGGAGTCTGATCGCGCTGACCATGATCGACGTCGACCACCAGCTGCTTCCGGACAACATTACTCTGCCCCTGCTCTGGCTGGGCCTGCTGGTGAACACGCTGTTGCCGGCAGGGTTGGCGAGTCCCGGCGATGCGGTGCTGGGCGCCGGGCTGGGCTATCTGTTGCTCTGGTCACTGTACTGGGCCTTCAAGCTGCTGACTGGCAAGGAAGGCATGGGCTATGGCGACTTCAAGCTGCTGGCCGCCCTGGGCGCCTGGATGGGCTGGCAAAGTCTGCTGCTGATCGTGATCCTTTCGTCCCTGGTCGGTGCCGTCGTCGGCATCGGCCTGCTCGTGCTGCGCGGCCGCAATAGGCCCATCCCCTTCGGCCCCTACCTTGCAGGAGCGGCATACATCGCCTTGCTCTGGGGCGAGCCGCTGCAGCGGCTTTACCTGTCATGGATGAGCTGACATGAGCGCAGCGCGCAGCAGGCCCTTGATCGTCGGACTGACAGGCGGCATCGGCAGTGGCAAGAGTGCAGCGGCGGCCTGCTTCGAACAGCTGGGAATTCCGGTAATCGATGCTGACCTGGCGGCGCGGGAAGTCGTTGCACCCGGCAGCGCTGCCTGGCGAGAAATCTGTGAGCACTTCGGCGCGCAGCTCCTCTTGCCATCGGGCAATCTCGATCGCGCAGCACTGCGTCAACGGGTCTTCGCCGAACCTCCTGAACGCCAATGGCTGGAAACCCTGTTGCACCCGCTCATCCGCGAGCGCCTCACTGCAGGCCTGACACAGGCAACCGCGCGGTCCGATGTGCCCTATGTGATCCTGAGCAGCCCGCTGCTTCTGGAAACCAGTCAGGATGCACTGGTGGATCGCGTGCTGCTGATCGATGTCGACACCACCCTGCAGCGCGAGCGGGTGCTGCGCCGTGATGGCAGCACGGCAACCACGGTCGATGCGATGATTGCCGCGCAGTGGACCCGGGAACAGCGGCGCTCACGCGCCGACGATGTGATACTCAACGATGGCACGCTGGATGAACTGCAAACGGCAGTGCGCGGGCTGGATGCGGTCTACCGGCAGTGGCCGACACTCACCACGAGAGAGGAGCGCCCTTGAATACACGCACACTGCAAGTCAATTGCCCCACCTGCATGAAGCGGGTGCCCTGGACGGAAGCGAGCCCCTGGCGCCCGTTCTGCTCGCAGCGCTGCAAGCTGATCGATTTCGGCGACTGGGCCAGCGAGCGGCACAGCATCGCGGGGGAAA
>JBEDFR010000091.1:0-13476 GCA_041175045.1 Pseudomonadota bacterium
CACTGTGCTGACGCGGCGTGGCAACGGCGCATCCGAGATGGTCGGCAATCGCGCTGGCGGTGACAGGCCCGGCCCGCAGCACCGCAGGCACCTCGCCAGTCAGATCGAGAATCGTGGATTCTATCCCGAGCGCGCATTCACCCCCATCCAGCACCGCCGCGAGCCTGCCAGCCATGCTCTCCAGCACATGCGCGGCGCTCGTGGGGCTGAGACGCTTGTGTGGATTGGCAGAGGGCGCGGCCACCGCCAATCCACTGCTTTTTAACAGCGCGAGCAAGGCGGGATGCGCGGGCATGCGCAGCGCCACAGTGGCATGGCCGCCGGTCACGACCGGGTCGACGGCAGGAGCCTTGTGCAGCACCAGGGTCAGCGGTCCGGGCCAGAATCGCTCGATCAGAGCGTAGGCCGCTGGCGGAATGCGTACAGCCCACTCGGCAAGCTGCGCGGCATCGCCCAGATGCACGATGAGGGGGTGATCGGCCGGGCGATTCTTGGCCGCGAAGATGGCGCGCACGGCGTCAGGCTGACGGGCATCGGCGGCGAGGCCATAAACCGTTTCGGTGGGCACCGCGACCAGCTCGCCTGCGCGCAGCAAGCGCGCTGCCTCGGCGAGATCATTCGCGTTGTTTGCGTCAAGAACCATTGTCATGCGGGCACCTGGGGGGCTTACTCGATGTTCTGGATCTGTTCCCGCATCTGTTCGATCAGCACTTTCAGATCGACTGCGTGGAGGGTGGTCTCCGCCACGATGGACTTCGAGGAAAGCGTATTGGCCTCGCGATTGAGTTCTTGCATCAGGAAATCGAGTCGCCGTCCCGAGGGCTCCGGCAGGCGCAAGACGCGTTCGACTTCGTTCAGGTGTGTCTCCAGGCGATCCAGCTCCTCGTCGATGTCGCACTTGTGCGCGTAGAGCACGATCTCCTGTTCCAGGCGGCCGGGGTCGAGTTCCATTTTCAGGGCATCGAGCCGGTCGCGCAGCGCTTGCTGCTGTCGCGCCAGGATGTCAGGCATGCGTGTCCGCACCCCGGCGACAATCTCGCGCAGGGCCTCGATGCGCTTGCCGATGAAACCGCACAGCTCCTGTCCCTCACGCTGACGCGTCGCTAACAGCTCGTTCAAGGTGTCGTGGAACAGCGACAGGGCCAGTTCTTCCAGATTCTCGGGCAGGGCCTCGGATTCGCGCAGCACGCCCGGCCATTTGAGAATTTCCATCACGGTGAGCGCCGGGCCGCCACCGGTCAGCGCGAGGATCTGGCCGCTGGCCTCGTTCAGGAGGCGCACGGCGTTCTCGTCGATCTGCAGAGCGCCAGTGGCGCGTTCTTCGGATTCCAGGCGCAACTGGCAATCGACCTTGCCGCGCGCCAGCTGCCTGCGCAGGGCATCGCGAATGGCGGGCTCCACACTGCGCAGTGCTTCGGGAAAGCGAAAGCCGGTTTCAAGATAGCGGTGATTGACGGAGCGGATCTCCCACACCAGTACGCCGCGCCCGCAGGAAATCTGCCTGCGCGCAAAGGCAGTCATGCTCTGAGCCATGTTGCGGGTCCTTGCTGCTGAATTTCATGGAACCCTCAGCGAACGGCGGCCAGCCTTGGTTCCTGCGGGTTGTTGCCGGCATGGTAGCGCAAAACGCCCGCCCTGACTCGCCATCCCCGGGCCGATCAAGGATAATCGCGCCTCCATTTCCGCCGCCCCTCCGAGAGAATCCATGTCCGAGTCCATCCGTCCCAGCGCCCGCCAGAGCGATCAATTGCGCGCTATCCGCCTTACCCGACACTACACCAAGCACGCTGAAGGCTCCGTGCTGGTGGAGTTCGGTGACACCAGGGTCATCTGTACGGCCAGTGTCGAGGACTCGGTGCCGCGCTTTCTCAAGGGCTCTGGCTCAGGCTGGATCACCGCCGAATACGGCATGCTGCCGCGTTCCACCGGCTCACGCATGGATCGTGAAGCCGTGAGTGGCCGCCAGGGTGGCCGCACGCTGGAGATCTCCCGACTCATTGGTCGCTCGCTACGCGCCGCCGTGGATCTGAAGCTGCTGGGCGAACACACCATCAAGATCGACTGCGACGTCATTCAGGCCGACGGCGGCACCCGAACAGCGTCCATCACCGGCGGCTGCGTGGCCCTGCACGATGCCATCGGCACCTTGCTCAAGAGCGGCAAGCTCAAGGTGAACCCCATGAAGCAGCTGATCGCCTCGGTCTCCGTGGGCATCTACAAGGGGTTGCCGGTGCTGGATCTGGATTATGCCGAGGACTCCAATGCCGAGACGGACATGAACGTCGTCATGACCGAGCGTCTGCGTTTCATCGAGCTGCAGGGCACCGGGGAGGAGAACGACTTCGACACCGCCGAGCTGCAGGCCATGATTGCGCTGGCGCACAAAGGCATTGCCGAGCTGCTGCAGAAACAGCGTGAGGCCCTCGGCCTCTGAACCCCCGACACAGGAGCAGCCCATGCTGGACTATCAGAAAGCCTTCATCGACTTCGTCATCCGTCACGAGATTCTGCGTTTTGGCAGCTTCACGCTGAAGTCAGGCCGCACCAGCCCGTATTTCTTCAATGCCGGCCTGTTCAATACCGGGGAGGCCCTGGCCTTCATCGGCGACAGCTATGCCGCTGCGCTGCAGGCCTCGGGGGTGGACTACGACCTGCTGTTCGGTCCGGCCTACAAGGGCATTCCGTTGGTGGCCGCCACCGCCACGGCGCTGGCCCGGCAGCACGGCGTCAACAAGCCCTACTGCTTCAATCGCAAGGAAGCCAAGGATCATGGTGAGGGAGGACTGACTGTCGGCGCTCCCCTCGCCGGGCGGGTGCTGATCGTCGACGACGTCATCACGGCTGGCACGGCGATTCGGGAAGTCATGGACTTGCTGCAGCGTACCGGTGCCACACCGGCGGGCATTCTGGTGGCCCTGGATCGACAGGAGCGCGGCACCGGCGCACTGTCGGCCATTCAGGAAATCCGCCAGCAGTACGGCATTCCCGTGATCAGCATCATTGCGCTGGAACAGATCGTGGATTATCTGGCCCGCCAGCAGGACCCGGCGCTGGCGGCCCGGCTGGCGGATGTGCAGGCGTACAGGGACCAGTACGGGGTGTGACTATGGGGCTGGTCAGCCGAACGTCACCAGCATGTCGCGGGAGAGGACCTGCCACTGTTCTTCCCAGTGCTCGGTCGGCAGGCGCTTGAACTCGCTGCGCACGAACTGCATCAGGCGCCCCTCGGCGCTCGCCATCAACAGAGTCGCCATCACGCTGGGTGACACCGCACACTTGAGACTCTCCCGAATCTGCGCCTCGCGCAGGATCTGCTTGAGCTGCGCTTCGAGGCGGTCGAACAGCTGACTGATGCGCACGCGCAGACGCTCGGTCTCGCCCTGCAGGGCGTCGCCCGTCAGCAGACGTGTCATGCCCGGGTTCTTCTCCGCAAACGCCAGCAGCAGGGCCAGGATCTTCTCGCAGCGCCGGGCCGCCGAAGCTTCGTCCTCCAGTATCCGCGTGATGCGGGTGAACAGGGTTTCCTCGATGAAGGCGATCAGGCCCTCGAACATCCGCGCCTTGCTGGGGAAGTGGCGGTACAGCGCGGCCTCCGTCACGCCGACCTCCCGCGCCAGTGCCGCCGTGGTAATGCGCTCGCCGGGGCTGCTTTCCAGCATGCGGGCGAGCGACTGCAGAATGTGTTCCTTGCGGGAGATGCGGACTTCGGCGGGCATGGGCGTGTACGTTCCTTGTTTATTCAGAGGTCGCGGTGCGGCAATTGCTGATCAGGGTCCCCACGCCGGTATTGGTGAAAATCTCCAGCAGGACGGCGTGCTCGACGCGGCCGTCAATGATGTGGGCGCTGCGAACCCCATGATTTACTGCATCCAGCGCGCACTCGATCTTCGGCAGCATGCCGCCGTAGATGGTGCCGTCGGCGATCATCTCGTCGACCTGGGCGGTGGTCAGGCCTGTCACGACCGTGCCGGACTTGTCCATCACGCCGGCGATGTTGGTCAGCAGCATCAGCTTCTCGGCGCCCAGTACCTTGGCGATCTCGCCTGCCACGGTGTCGGCATTGATGTTGTAGGTGTTGCCGTGACGGTCGGTGCCGATGGGGGCAATCACGGGGATGAAGTCGCTGTTCTTGAGGATATCCAGCACTTCGCGATTGATCTTCTCGATGCTGCCTACCTGGCCCATGTCGAGCATCTTGCTGTCGGTGGCACTCTTCTTGAGCAGCTTCTTCGCCTGGATGAGGTTGCCGTCCTTGCCGGTGATGCCGATGGCCTTGCCCTGGTTCTTGTTCAGCAGGCTCACGATCTCCTTGTTGACCAGGCCGCCCAGCACCATCTCCACCACGTCCATGGTCTTGCTGTCCGTCACGCGGATGCCGTCGATGAACTCCGACTGAATGTCGAGCTTGGTGAGCAGGGAACCAATCTGCGGACCGCCCCCGTGCACCACCACCGGATTCATGCCTACCAGTTTCATCAGCACGATGTCGCGCGCGAAGCTGTTCTTGAGCACCTCATCGGTCATCGCGTTGCCACCGTACTTCACGACGATGGTGCAACCAGTGAACTTCTGGATGTAGGGCAGGGCTTCGGTAAGAACGTTGGCAATATTTCTGGCGGCAGCGAAATCGAGAGGCATCGGTGGTGTTCCAGTCACGAATGGGTGGGCAGGCCGGGCGTACCGGCAGGATGCGAGCTGCGCAGAGTATACAGGCTGAGGCGGTTTTTTCACCTTCGTGAACGCGCGGGCGACTGCCTCGGCAAATCAGAAGTCGAGCTGCAACTGGGCGTCGACCTGTCGCAGCAGGTCGCGAAAAGCCCCCTGAATGGCACCAAGCGCCGTGTGGGTGCAGGCTTCAAAACGCAGCAGCAGGGCCGGCGTGGTGTTGGAGGCGCGGATCAGCCCCCAGCCATCGGCAAAGTCCACCCGCAGGCCATCGAGAACGTTGACACTCGCCTCGGGGAAGTGGGCGTGGGCGATGATCCGCGCCATCAGGTCGAACTTGCGCTCGTCGCTGACCGCGATGCGCAGCTCCGGCGTCACCACGCTGGGCGGCAACGCGGCAAGCAGGGCCTCGGCAGAGTCCTCGCTGCGTGCCAGCAGTTCGAGGAAGCGCGCGGCAACGTAAAGTCCATCGTCATAGCCGAACCAGCCATCGCGAATGAACACATGGGCCGAGAACTCGGCGCCGATCACTGCGCCAGATTCCTGCATGCTCTGCTTCATGAAGGAATGCCCGCTGCGACTCATCACCGGCGTGCCGCCCAGCGCGGCAATCAGCCTCGGCACCTGGGTGCTGCACTTGACGTCGTAGACCACGCGGGACCCGGGTGGGCAACGCGGCAGGATGTCCTTGATGAACAGCATCAGCAGACGGTCCGTGTCCACGGGGGTGCCGCGATCGGTCACCACCACCACGCGGTCCCCGTCCCCGTCCAGCGCGATGCCTGCGTCGGCGCCGTGCAGGGCCACGGCATTGATCAAGGCGGTGAGATTGGCGGCAACCGTCGGGTCGGGCGGGTGGTGGGGAAAGTGACCGTCCAGCTCACAGAAAAGCGGAATCACCTCGCAGCCAAGCGAGCGCAAGAGCGTGGGTGCCACCAGAGCCGGCACGGCGCTGGCACAGTCCACCACCACCTTGAGCGGGCGTTGCAGACGGATCTCGCGCCTCAGATGGGCGATGTAGTCGTCTGCCAGAGCGAGTCGGCGAAGGGTGCCAGAGCCAGTCAGGAAGTGACCACTCTCGGCGCGGAGCCTGATATCCTGAATCTGCTGGGGGGTGAGGCAATGGCGTTGCCGAATGATCTTGATGCCGTTGTAGTCTGCCGGATTGTGGCTGGCCGTCAACATCAGCCCGGATTTCCACGCTGTGGTGAAGCTGGCGAAATAGAGCAGCGGGGTGGGGATGATGCCCAGGTCGATGACGTTCAGTCCGGTGGACAGGATGCCGCGCAGCAGGGCATCTCGCAGTTCGGGTGTTGAAAGCCGGCCGTCTGCGCCAAAAAGCACGGAATCTTCGCCATCTTCCAGTGCCAGGCTTGCCATGGCCTTGCCGATACGCTCGACACCCACGGTGTTCAGGTCGCTTCCCGCAATGCCGCGAATGTCATAGGCGCGAAAGATGCCCGGCGGGATTTCTCCATGCGACAAGGGAGCGATTGGCCTGCTGCTGGTCATTGCGAGGACCGTTCTTATTCTGAACACCGACACCGGCGAGTATGGCGCACAAGTTGTGGCGCTGGCTACGGTCGATCAGCTTTTGACCAAGGGTTGAATGTGGCGCAGATAATGAGCATGAATCAGCGCCAGCATGTGTCGTGCCACCAACGCCTTGTTGCCGGGCCCAAGCGTCGTGCGACCCTCTGACCACAGTGCCGTTGCCTGGACGGCATCGCTGCCAAAGGTGCTACTGGCGTGATTGGCGAACAGCAGATCCAGCTTCTTGCGCTGCAGCTTGTCAGCCCCGTTGGTGTCGACGTCCTCGGTTTCGGCGGCAAAGCCGACCGTGAACGGGCGCCGCTCCAGGCTGGCAATGGAGCTGATGATATCGGGATTGCGCACTAGCTCGAGACGCAAGGTTTCGGCGTTCTTCTTGATCTTCTGCTCCGCCACACTGGCTGGTCGATAATCTGCAACGGCAGCTACGCCAATGAAGATGTCGCATTCATCTGCCTCAGCGAGCGAGGCAGCGAGCATCTGCTGCGCGCTGATCACATCTATACGGCGAACGCGCTCCGGTGCCGGCAGTGCCACCGGGCCACTGATCAGGGTCACAAGTGCTCCCGCGGCGGCGGCTTCTGCGGCAAGGGCATAGCCCATCTTTCCTGAACTGTGATTGCTGATGTAGCGCACTGGGTCTATGGACTCGCGAGTCGGCCCGGCCGTAATCACCAGGCGCAGGCCTGCCAGAAGGCCCGTCTGGAACAGCGCGGCGGCCTGCTCGGCTAACTGTTGCGGCTCCAGCATGCGGCCCGGACCATGGTCACCGCACGCTTGCTGGCCTTCGGCGGGCCCGAAGATGAGCATTCTGCGCGCCGCCAGTGTTTGCAGATTGTCGTGAGTCGCGGCATTGAGCCACATGGCCTGATTCATGGCGGGCGCCAGCGCGATCGGCGCGCGTGTGGCAAGCAACAGGGTGCTCAGCAGGTCGTCGGCCTGACCTGCGGCCACGCGGGCCAGAAAGTCGGCACTGGCCGGCGCGATCAATACCAGGTCGGGCCAGCGTGCAAGTTCGATGTGGCCCATGCCGGCTTCGGCGTCTACATCCAGCAGCTCGGTATGGACACGGTGGCCGGTGAGCGCCTGCAGCGTGAGGGGGGTGATGAACTGCATGGCCGCAGGCGTCATGACGACACGCACATCCGCGCCGGCTTTTCCGAGCAGTCTGGCGAGTTCGGCGCTCTTGTAAGCGGCGATTCCCCCGGTGATGCCTAGCAGGATGCGCTTGCTGGCCAGACTGTTCATTCCGATGATCTCGACTCGAATGCGATGGGAGCCGCAGCTTAACAGCCGGGTTTCGACGGCGTCCACAGTCATCCCAACGGCAGTCCCGGCGGGCTCTGCTACCATCGTGACAGGAGCATCGAATGCCAAGGAGGCCCCCATGAGCATCAAGAACTGGCCAGCCAGAGAACGGCCACGCGAGCGACTTCTGGAAAACGGCGCTGCCAGCCTGTCCGACGCCGAGCTGCTGGCCATCGTACTGGGAACGGGAGTCAAGGGCTGCAGCGCCCTGGATCTGGCAAGACGTCTGCTGGAGGAGTTCGGTACGCTCACGCAGCTGCTCACTACTCCCTTGCAGGAATTCTGTCGGCATGGCGGACTGGGACACGCCAAGTTCGTGCAGATGCAGGCCATGCTGGAGCTCTCCAGGCGCTACATGCGCGAAGAGCTTGAGGATCGGGATGTGATGAGCAGTTCGGCGCTGACGCGAGAGTACCTGCGGGCGCGAATGCGGCACTATCCGCATGAGGTGTTCGCATGTCTTTACCTCGACAATCAGCACCGCGTCGTGCGTTTCGAAGAGCTCTTTTCGGGAACCATAGACGGTGCGGCGGTATATCCCAGAGAGGTCGTAAAGCGCTGTTTGCACAACAACGCTGCGGCCGTCATCTTCGCTCATAACCACCCGTCAGGCATTGCAGAGCCCAGTCACGCCGACGTCGCTATCACACTGCGACTCAAGTCGGCCCTGAGCACCATCGATGTCCGAGTACTAGATCACATCATCATCGGCAGCAGGGACGTCGTCTCGCTGGCAGAGCGTGGTGTGGTCTAGGCCCTGGAATTGCCGCTGGGCGCTGATCTGCGGGCGTATGTTGCTATTGAAAGGCTGTTTTGGTATAAAACGCAGCTCTTTTTTTGGCAAGGCAGCGATGGGTTTCGGAAACTCGGCCGGACATGGCCCTATTCCGAAGAAACCGGTTCTGTAATGAGGCAAGGCAATGGCTAACGTATGTATCGTGACCGGCAAAAAGCCGGCAACCGGCAACAATGTTTCTCACGCAAACAATAAGACACGCCGACGTTTTTCTCCCAACATCCATACACATCGATTCTGGGTGGAGTCTGAAAATCGCTTCGTGAAACTGAAGGTTTCCGCCAAGGGCATGCGCATCATCGACAAGAACGGCATCGATTCCGTTCTTTCCGACATTCGCGCCAACGGCGTAAAAGTATAATCAAATCAAATATTACCTGATTCAGGTGGTGAGCAGCGATGCGCGACAAGATCAAACTGGTGTCTACCGCAGACACAGGACATTTCTACACGACTGACAAGAACAAGCGAACCATGCCGGACAAGATGGAAATCAAGAAATACGACCCCGTGGTCCGCAAGCATGTGATCTACAAGGAAGCCAAGATCAAGTAAGCGCCGCGCTGCCTGATCTAGCCCAGCACTTGCCGGCAGTGACGCCGCACTCTCAAATGATGGAAAGTGCGGCGTTCTTGTTCATGCTGGCCCCCGCCCTCAGGCGCCCTTCTCCCTGCTCAGCTCCTTGAGCAGCTTGTTGCTCTGCGTCAGGAGCCTCGGATTTTCAACGAATTCCTTCTTCAGTTTCCCAACGGTGGTGGAAACTGTCCCGTAGCGCTTGAGCTTGAATAGCTTCGCGATCGCCTGGAGGGTGACGGCCGACAATTCCTGGCATAGGTACATGGCCACCCAGCGCGGCACATTCTTGGAGCCCGGCCCACGGGCTGCCGTGTAGATGCTCTCCTCCGTCACCTTAAACTGCTTCGCAACGGCGCTGATGATCAACTTGCAGGAAGGGCGCCATTTCGCATTCGTGTTGCGCAAGGTGCCACGAGTTGGAGCAACACTGCGCCTGGCACGCGCCGTCTTTTTGAACTTCTCATCTCCCATGATGGAGGACAGATTCTTCTTGCCGTAGAACCGCGCGGTCTCTTCGTCGACACCCGCTTCCGTGAATCGGACGAACTCCGCCAGACGTTTGGCTCCGCTGCCAATCAACTGGCCAAGTACCTCATCCCGAACAAGCCAGCCGGGAGCCTTGGACTTGCCGAGATAGGCGCCGTAGCTGGACCAGGACCAGGAGTCCAGTTCGGACTTCTTGACGCCGAGATGAATGTAGCGGCTCAGTGCCAGCAAATGCTTCTCAGGTTGCACTAGAACAGCCTTGTAGCGACCCTTGAACAGAGAACCTTCGGACTTTTTCAGACGCTGAAAATTCTGGGTGTAGAGCCCGTCAACCTGGCGCATGAAACGGCTAAGGTTGGCCTCGGGCGTCTTGATCAGCAGGTGGTAGCGATCCTTCAGCAGGCAGTAGGCATGCACTTGCACGTTCAGCCTGAAACAGGTTTCTTCCAGACCTTCGAGGAAGGCTTCGAAGTATTTCGGGCTGGGGAAAATTTTCTGATTCTCGAGCCCGATATTGGACACGTGATAACAAGCGTCTGGAAACTCTATGCGTAGAGGTCTGGCCATGATGCTGCTTCCTGGGTGCTGTTTCTTATAATTTTCCAGGCAACTCCTGATTGAGTGAGAGTTGACCCTGCTGGCGCTAGCCTAGGAATAGCCGAATTACCTGGGTCCGTCAACTCCAATACGGCACGTCCCAGAGCGAATAGATCAACAGTTTATTTACTGCTTATTCCAGTGGTTGCATAAAGCGAGAAGAGGCACCTTCACATGCTTGCAGCGGCAATGGCGCCAAGATGCCTCAGGGGGCATTCGCCAGGATCACGGCGCGGCGAGGCGCCGGCAGACCTTCCACGGTGCGGCTGCGATCGTCCGGATCAAGACTGTCGGCCAGCGACTGAAAGCGCATCCAGTCAGTGGTGCGCTGCTCATGCAGCGAGGTGACGCTTACATCGACTACGCGACAATTTTGCATGCCGCAGCGCTGCAGCCATAGCAACAGGGTGGCGCAACTCGGGATGAACCAGACATTCGGCATGCGGCAGTAACGGTCCTGCGGTACCAGGACATGGCCTTCAGGCCCCTCGACAATCAGCGTTTCCAGCACCAGTTCGCCACCCGGCCGCAGACAGGACTTCAATTGCAGCAAATGATCTATGGGCGAGCGGCGATGATAGAGAACGCCCATGCTGAACACGCTGTCGAAGGCAGCGACATCCTTTGGCAGCTGCTCCAGAGCCTGCTCGAAAGTGGTTGGCAGGACGAAAGCTGGAACATCCGGCACGTAACGGCTGACCATGCGGTACTGCATGGCGTAGGCAAGCTGGGAGTCGATCCCGATGGCGAGCCTGGCCCCTTCGCCTGCCATGCGGAAGCAGTGGTAACCATTGCCGCAGCCTACATCCAGGATCGCGCGGCCCTGCAAGGGCGCAAGGTGTTCTCGCAGCCTGTCCCACTTCCAGTCCGAACGCCACTCGGTGTCGATGTGCACGCCAAAGAGTTCGAACGGACCCTTGCGCCAGGGAATCAGTCCCTGCAGAGCCGAGCGCAGTTGCGCCTGCTCTTGCTCGGAACAGTCATCGGCACTGCCAATGCGCACAGCCTCCCGCAGCTCGATGTGGCCTGCGGTCAGGGCCGGCAATGACTCCACAGCAGCCTGCCACCGGGAGAAGTCGCCGTTGTTGCGGCTGTTGAACCATTCGGGGGTGCCGAAGCGAGCCAGCGCGCGCAGGGGCCCGTTGCCCAGCAGCCGGGGAAGATGCTGGTAGCTCATGAATCTGCACTGCGGAAGGCGATCATTGAGGTGAAGTTGAAGCACTGGAACCAGGTGTCGCAGGAACCGAAACCGGCGTCCTGCAGACGAGCCTTGTGTTCGTCAATGGTCTCCGGGATCAGGACGTTCTCCAGTGCCGAACGCTTCTGGCTGATCTCCAGTTGCGAATAGCCCTGCACCTGCTTGAACTGGTGGTACATCTCAATAAGCAGCTCATTCAGGGCGGCGTCGGGGAAGCGGATCTTCTCGGAAAGGATCAGGATACCTCCCGGCCGCATGCCATGGTGGATGCGCTGCAGCAAAGCGCTGCGACGAGCCACGGGAATGAACTGCAAGGTGAAGTTGAGCACCACCACCGAGGCATCGTGAATGTCGATCTCGCTAATGTCGGTGCAAACCGTCTGGATTCGCTCGCGATCTGAGTGAGTCGCGAGCGCGGCATCAAGCCGGGTGATCATTGCAGGCGAATTGTCGACGGCGACAATCGTGTAATCTTTGTGGGACACATGATGCGCTATGGCGAGACTCGCGCCTCCCAGGGAACAGCCAAGGTCATAGACCTTCGATCCAGGTGTGCAGTAGCGATCGGCGAGTGTGCCGATCATGGAGATGATCGTGGCATATCCCGGTACGGAGCGATTGATCATGTCGGTGAAGACATCCGCCACCTTGTCGTCGAAGACAAAGTCCTGCGCAGGCTGTGCGTGGGCGTAGATTCTGTCCTGGCGGGGTGACGTCATTGTGGAACCAGTATGGCGGGGGCCGTGTATCGTCGGAGAACTGATTTGCGTATTATGCGCCAATTCATTCTTCATTAGAAATCAGATGATTGTGCACGATTCGAGTCCTGTAGAAGGCACTGCGAAGCAGAGCCTCGCTCTGCCGGTCGACTACACGGTCGTGCGCGGCAGGCGCAAGACCATGGCTGTTCTGGTGCGTCACAAGACAGTGGAGGTGCGCGTCCCGCTGTTCGTGAGTCAGGCGCAGATACAGGATTTCGTGTCAGCCCATGTTCCCTGGATTCTGCGCAAGCTCGCCCACAAGGCGCAGCAGGACGCGCAGCGTCCGGACCTGCGTGATGGTGGCTCGCTCCATTACAAGGCGCGCAATCTGCGCGTGCGTTTTGTGAGCGCCGTCGCCGAGCATGTTGACGTCACGGCTGACGAAATCCGTATTCATGGGCCTGCACTGACCCCCGAGCGGGCTGCGAGAGTGCTGCAGCGCTGGCTTCTGACGCAAGCCCGCGAGCACTTGCCCGTGCGCACCCGCGCACTTGCGGAATATCTGCAGCTCGGTGGCCGCTTGAAGGAAGTGGTGTTTCGCAGAACGCGCAGCAAGTGGGGTCATTGCACGTCGGGTGGCCGCATTCAGTACAACTGGCTGATCATGCTGGCGCCCGATGCCGTCATCGATTACATGATCTGCCATGAAGTGTGCCACCTGCGCCACATGAATCATTCGCCGCAGTATTGGGCGCTGGTCGAATCCGTCTGCCCGGATCATCGACGCTATGTGCGCTGGCTGCGCACCCATGAACACCGGATCTGGCTCTGAAGGGGCCAGTTCACACATTCAAACCACAGGAGCATTTGCATGTTTCCAGCCAGAACAATCGCTCGCCTTGTTGCAGGGGCGGCGATCGCCCTTGCCGCGCCCATGCTGCAAGCGCAGGACTTCCCGCGCGCCACGCCCGAGCAGGTCGGCATGTCCAGCTCCGGATTGGCAATGGTGACAGAGCGCCTGCAGGCGCACATCGATCAAGGGCATATAGCTGGCGCGGTCGCTGCCGTGCTGCGTGATGGCCAGCTGGTCTATTTCGAGTCGCTCGGTCAGCGTGACCTGGAGAGCGGCAGCGCCATGCCGGAAGATGCCCTGTTTCGCATCTACTCCATGACCCGTCCTGTCACGAGTCTCGCAGCAATGATTCTCTACGAGGAAGGCCTCATTGCACTGGATGACCCGATCTCGAAGTACCTGCCGGAATTCGCCGAGCAGCGCGTGTTTCTGGATCCGGACGCGCCGGACATGAATCAGACTCGCGAGCGTCGCGGCGACATCACGGTAGCCGACCTGATGCGGCACACCTCGGGGCTTGGTAGTCGCAGCTCGGCGATCTATGTCGCCGAACAGGTGCGGTTGCGCTCTCTCACGGCGGAACAAGTGTCCAGAAACGCGGCGCGCGTGCCCTTGTTCGAGGACCCGGGCACGGCGTTCCGCTACGGTCTTTCCGCCACTGTTCTGGGACGACTGGTCGAGGTTGTGGCTGGCATGCCCTACGATGAATTCCTGCAGCAGCGCGTATTTGATCCACTGGGCATGC
>JBEDFR010000092.1:0-3917 GCA_041175045.1 Pseudomonadota bacterium
GCCCTGATGCACCGCATCCTCGTGGAGGAAAAGCGCTGGCTCGACGAGACGCGCTTCCTGCACGCCCTCAATTACTGCATGTTGCTGCCCGGCCCCGAGGCCCAGCAGCTCGCCACCTATATCGGCTGGCTGCTGCACGGCGTGCGGGGGGGCCTGGTGGCGGGACTGCTGTTCATCCTGCCAGGCGCCTGCGCGATTCTGGCGCTGTCCTGGCTGTATGTGTTGCTCGGCGACCTGCAGGTGGTGGCAGGCCTGTTCTTCGGCATGAAGGCAGCCGTGCTCGCCATCGTTGTGCAGGCCCTGCTGCGCATTGCCGGGCGTGCCCTGCGCGGACCCCTGCAGACAGCCCTGGCGGTGGCCGGCTTTCTGGCCCTGTTCGCCTTCGCGCTGCCCTTCCCCCTGGTGGTGCTGGGGGCCGGCGTGCTCGGCTATCTGGCCGCCCGCCTGCGGCAGCCGGAGCAGGGCGTTGTCGAGGCTCCGGCAGCGCCCGACGTGCGGCCGGGCACGCGAGCTGCGGCACTGGTCTGTCTGCTGCTGTGGCTGGGCACCGTGCTGGGGCTGCATCTGCTGCTGGGGCCGCAGAGCGTCTTCACGCAGCTGGCCGACTTCTTCTCGCGCATGGCCGTGGTGACCTTCGGCGGCGCCTATGCCGTGCTCAGCTATGTGGCGCAGCAGGGCGTGGCACAGTACCAGTGGCTGCAGCCCGGCGAGATGCTGGACGGGCTGGGGCTGGCCGAGACCACGCCGGGGCCGCTGATCCTGGTGACCCAGTTCGTCGGCTTTCTGGGCGCCTGGCGCCACGCCGGCGCCGAGCCCTCACTTCTGGCCGCCACCCTGGGCGCGCTGCTGACCACCTGGGTCACCTTCCTGCCCTGCTTTCTGTGGATCTTCGCCGGGGCGCCCTACGTCGAGCGTCTGCGCTGCCAGAAGGCGCTCTCGGCCGCGCTGGCGGCGATCACCGCAGTGGTGGTGGGCGTGATTGCCAACCTGGCGCTGTGGTTCGCCCTCAATCTGCTGTTCCGCGAGACCTGGCGGATCGACGCCCTCGGGCTGGACATGCAGCTGCCCGTGCTCGCCAGCGTCAATCTGCCCGAACTGGCTCTGTCGGCCATTGCCTTCGCGCTGCTGTTCGCGTTGCGGCTGGGCATGCTGCCCATGCTGGGGGTGTGCGCGCTGCTGGGCATGGCCTGGACGCTGCTGGTCTGAGCTGCGTCCGCCCCCGTGGCGCGGCTGCGGGAGGGCTTCTATACTCATCACACTCTTTCCTTTATCGCGAGCAATCGCACAGGATTCTCCATGACTCTTCGCACGCTCTTGGGCCGAGGCTTCGCATGGATCGGGCGCGGGCTTGATGCCCTGCGACTGTTCATCGGCCGCTTGTTCGTTTTCCTGCTCCTGCTGGTGGTATTGGCTGCGCTGTTCAGCGGACCGTCTGCTGTGCCGGTGCCCCAGGGCGGCCTGCTGGTGCTCGATCCCCGGGGAGCCATCGTCGAGCAGCCCGGCCTGCTCGATGCCCAGAGCCTGCTGCTGGGCAACTCCGAGGGCACTGCCACACCGCTGCGCGATGTGCTGGAAAGCCTGGAGCTGGCAGTGACCGACTCCCGAATCCAGGGTGTGGTGCTCGACCTCAAAGCCCTGACCGCGGCCAGTCCTGTGGCGCTGGAAAGCATCGGCGCGGCCCTCCAGCGGGTCCGTGACAGCGGCAAGTCGCTGATTGCTCATGGCGACTCCTTCAGCCAGGCGCAATATTTTCTGGCCTCTCATGCCGACACCATCTACCTGCACCCCATGGGCCAGCTGATTCTGCCCGGTTATGGCGGCAGTCAGCTTTTCTTCGCCAGTGCCCTGGAGCGGCTCGGCGTCAAGGTGCATGTCTTTCGCGTCGGCACCCACAAGGCAGCGGTGGAGCCGTTCACGCTCAGCGCGATGTCCGATCTCTCGCGTGACAATCTGCAGCAGCTGGTGGACGAGCTCTGGCAGCGCTACCTGAACACCGTGGCAGCCAACCGGTCCCTTTCCGTGGACGCCCTGCGTGAGTACGCCAACCACTACTCGGCCCACCTGGTGGCAGAGGGCGGCGACACGGCTGCGGTAGCGCTGGCCCACGGCCTGGTGGACGAACTGGTCAGCCTGCCGCAGTTGCGCGAGCGGCTGGCAGCACTGGCCGGCACTGCTGAAGGCAATCCGCGCACCATCGGCTTTCGGGACTTCCTCGCGGCCACCCGGTTGCCCATGCTGCCGGGGCAGGATGAGATCGGCGTGATCGTGGCCGAGGGCAGCATCGACATGGGGGAGCAGCCGCGCGGCGTGATCGGCGCCGACAGTCTCATCGCCCTGATCCGGGACGCGCGCCGCGACGAGCGCATCAAGGCCGTGGTGCTGCGGGTGGATTCGCCCGGCGGCTCTGCCCTGGCCTCGGAATTGATACGTCAGGAACTGGAGCAGTTGCAGGAGGCGGGCAAGCCCCTGGTGGTGTCCATGGCGGGTACCGCAGCGTCGGGGGGTTACTGGATTTCAGCGACCGCCGACGAGATCTGGGCCGCGCCCGCCACGGTCACAGGCTCCATTGGCATCTTCGGCCTGATTCCCACGCTGGAGGACAGCCTGGGCCGCATTGGCGTCTTCGCCGATGGTGTCAGCACCACGCCCCTGACCCGGGCGGATGTGCTCTCCGGCATGAACGAGCCGATGGCCACCGTGTTTCAGAGCAGTGTCGAGGATGGCTACCGCCGCTTTCTGCAACTGGTCGCCGACGGGCGCAACCTGAGTCTGGCCCAGGTGGATACCGTGGCTCAGGGGCAGGTGTGGAGCGGCGCGCAGGCACAGGCCTTCGGGCTGGTGGACAATCTCGGTGACCTGGACGACGCCATTGCGTCCGCGGCTCGGCTCGCGGGACTGGAGGATTACCAGTGGCGCTACTTCGAGAAGCCCCTTACACCGGGTGAACAGTTCGCCCAGGAGCTGATCCGCAACCTGGGTCTGAGCGCCCTGACACCGCAATCCTGGCTTGGGGCCCCGGGGGGCGGGGCGCTGCAGCATACACTCGGTCAGCTTGGCGCCCTGGCGCGTTTCAACGACCCGCGCAGCCTCTATGCCCTGTGCGAGTTCTGCGCCTTCCTCGATTGAGGCGCTGTGCAGGCGGTGGGGCGTGATTCAGCGCCCGCCGCTGGCGCGCCGGGCCGCCTCGATGTTGTCCCGCAGATGCGCGGGCGTGATGCTGCCGATGATCACCGCACTCACACCCGCCTGTCGGTAGACGAATTCCAGACTGGACTGCACGTCCCCGTGCCCACTGTTCAGCGCCTTCTTGATCAGCACACCCTTGCCCAGTGCCTGTGCGTGAGCGATCACCGGCAGGTCGTCGGTGCTGGCCGGGTTCAGCGTCACCATCACCACATCGGTGTGCGCCACCGCCAGCATGCCACCCGCCAGCGTCTTGGTGGACATGCCGATGGCGCGCACCAGCCCCGCCTCGCGGCAGCGCTGCAGGGCTTGCACGCACTCGCCCTGGCGCAGGATGGCCTCGTCATTGCCGTCGGAATGAATCAGCACCAGGTCGAGATAATCCGTGCGCAGGCGCCGCAGGCTGCGCTCCACACTGCGCCGCACATGGGCCGCCGAGAAGTCGAAATGCGACACGCCGTCGTTGAATTCCTCGCCCACCTTGGAGCAGATCACCCAGTCCTGCCGCTGGGTCAGCAGCTCGCCCAGACGCTCCTCGCTGCTGCCATAGGCCGGCGCGGTGTCGATCAGGTTCATGCCCGCGTCCCGGCACAGCGCCAGCACCTCGCGCACCCGCGCCGCATCGGGCAGGTGGAAGCTTTGCGGGTATTTGACGCCCTGATTGCGCCCGAACTTGACGGTGCCCAGGCCCAGACAGGACACCTCGAGGCCGGTGCTGCCCAGGGCGCGGCGGG
>JBEDFR010000093.1:0-32521 GCA_041175045.1 Pseudomonadota bacterium
GATTTCCTGCTCCTGCACGGCCGCGTCGAGCACACCGTTGTAAGTTTCTGAAGACTCGTGATTTCGTGCGATCTGTTTCATGTTCATTTGCGCTCTCGTTTGCCGGAAACCCGACGTTCACAGGGCTGACTCCCAATTTACTGTATAGGTATACACTATTTATTTATACAGTAAAAGCCTGCCGAGAACCCACCCCCGCGTGAGGGTTTGCGCCAAACAGTGGTGAGAACGCCCGGAGCAGCCCCGGCATGAAACAGGCAAGCCCATGAAAGCAAAGGAGTTAATTTATGGCATGAATTTCGCTGATGAAAATGACGAATAGCAGATCCTTCCTCACTCTCTCTGAAGGCAACCCAATCACGCCATGAAACTTCTCTCTGCCCTGCTCAGCTTCGCCATTGTCTGCGCCCTCATCCTGATGCTGATTCCGGTGTTCACGGTCGGCATCGCCCTGCTGGTGGTGGCAGGCAGCTTCTTCGTGTGGTTCCTGCCGATCCTGCTGATTCTCGGCTCCGACGTCACCAGCGGCGTAGAGAAGTTGGCCTGGATTCTGGCCATTGTCTTCCTGTCCTGGTTCGCCTGGATCTTCTATTTCCTGCTGGCCCCGCTGAAGCCGCGCAATTCGCCGCGCTTCTGAAAGCCTCAGTCCTCGTCATCCTCATCGTCATCAGCGGGCGTCGCGACATCCACCACGGCACCCGCCACTTTGAAGGGCACCTTGGCCACCTCCAGCGTGACATCCACGGCCGTGCCGACCACGGTGCCCAGACAGCCGGTCAGGAGCAGGCAGGCGCCCAGCAGCAGCGCGCTGCGCATGAAAGGGAAGGGCATGATGAAGCATCGGTGCATGGGGACATCCTTCAGCGCGGGGCGGCAGCGAGCGGCCGGATTCTCGCCAGCCCCTGCCCGGTGCGCACCATGTGTGAAAACTCGTCCGCCAGTCTGGCACTTTCTGCCAGCACTGTCTGCCAGTAGTCGAAGCGCGTGGCCTCATCCAGCTTCTCAAAATCGCTTCTGTCAGGAATCTTGCCAAAGGGCAGTGCAGCGACGAATTCAGGCGAGGGACTGAGCACCAGCACCTTGTCGAAGTGGCGGGGATCGGCACGCCGCCAGCGCAGCGCCTTGTCGAACCAGCCCGGCGTGAAGTGCGAGTAGAAGTGCGGGTAGAGCACCAGCCCCTCCCCCACGCGCAGCGGCACATCGAAGTGGTAGTCGGTGATGCCGCCATCGCGATAGACACCCGGTGGCGCACCGGGAATGTCCCGCACCCCTTCGATCACCAGCGGAATGGCGCCTGTCGCCAGCAGGGCGGCAGCGACATTGTCGGGGCGCAGAGGGACATGCACGGTGGAAAATTCCTGCCACTGCCGCACCGCTTCGGACACCGGCCCGCTGTGAAACACGACGCGCTGGAAGAAGCCGCCAAGCAGGCGCCGGTGCAGGGCATTGCTCACCGCACTCAGGCCCAGCCCTGCCCCCAGCAGCAGACGCTGTTCGGTGCTGACCAGGCGGCGCGCCCGGTCGGCCACGATATGCACCCGCACCTGCGCATTCGCGGCGATCTCGCGCGCCCCGTCCGGCCCGAGCACCAGCCCCACCAGGCGTTGCGCCGAGGCGGTGATCTCCGCCACTGTCGGCGCCGCGGAGTAACGCTCGCGCGAGTAGTGCCAGGCGAGTCGGTCGATGCCCGCCAGTGGGTCCTTGAGCCCCAGACAACTCAGCCGCCAGGCCCCGGCCGACGAGCCGATGGTCTCCAGCGGTTGCTGACGCGCGGCGAAGAACTCAGCCGCGAGATAGCGATCCAGGCCGTACAGCACAAACCATTTCGGCCCGCCAGACGCCCCCACCACCGTGTGGAACAGTTCTGGATGCAGACCATGGCGCTCAATGGCGCGCAGGGCCGCGGGACCGGCGTACAGACTCAGGGCAGTCATGGCGCACCTTTGCTCCGCGTTACGTCTTCGAAGTCGAAGGAACGGCAGATGTCGATGAACTGGAGGGCGCCTGTCGAGAGACTGCGCCGCTTGCGGAAATAGAGCCCGAAGGTCAGCTCGACTTCCGAGAATGGCAGGCCCGGCAGCGGCACGAAGTCGGCACCCACGGCATTGGCCTGCAGCACGCGCTGATCCACGTAACACATGCCCAGATGCCGGGCGGCCATGTTCAGGCGCAGCGAAAGATTGCTGATTTCCCAGATGGTGCCGAACTCGTTGCGCAGCTTCTCGATGGCCGGACGCACATCCGGGTCCTCGAGGTGAGACACCATGAGCGGAATTTCACGAATGCTCCCCTCCGGGTCTTCACGCAGCCGCTCCAGCAGAGGATGAAAGCGGCTGATGACCAGCTTGCGCGATTCCCCGAACAGCGGCACCGTCTCCAGAAGTGCGGGCATCTGCTGCTGGAAGGGGCCGAAACCCAGTTCCAGCGTGTCTGCCAGCACGCCCTGGATGATCTTGCGGCTGGGCATCACATCCACCTTCAGGCGGGTCAGCGGATTGCTGTCGCAGTAATCCTCCAGCAGCTCGTTGCCGTAGATCTGGCTGACGGAGCCGCTCATGGCGATCTGCAGCGTCGAGGACACCCCCTGACGGATGTTCGCGATGTCGGCCAGCACGGCCAGCTCCTCGTGCAGTACCCGCGCAGCGTGGGCCTCCAGCCGCCGGCCGGACTCTGTCAGCATGATGGGCTTGCCGCGCTCGATCAGGCGGGTGCCCAGCTTGCGCTCCAGCGCCGCGATGGTCTGACTGACGGCCGACTGGCTGATGTACAGACGATCGGCTGCGGACTTGAAGCCGCCGGTGTCACAGACGGTCTTGAAGACACGGATCTCGTGGGTTTCCAGGTGTGAAGACTGCATCGAACAAGAGACTCTGAAAGGCTTGGGGCAGCCACTTTAACAATCATGAATTCTTAAGCAACTATAAGCCCGGCTAATTTTACCGTGAAAATCGCCATTCCTATAATACGCGCCAACCGTGCCCTGCAGGCACCTCCCATGTTCAGGAAGGAAGCACAACATGACTGTCGAATACTCCAAGGGCCTCGAAGGGGTCATCGCCGATGAAACCAGCATCAGCAATGTGGAAGGCGATATCGGCCGCCTGAGCTATCGTGGCTATCCCATCGAGCAGCTGGTACAGCAGCCCTTCACCCGCGTGGTCTGGCTGGTGCTGTTCGGCGAGCTGGCAACCCCGGACGAGGAAGTGCGTCTGCAGCAGTATCTGCAGCGCAATGGTGCCCTGAGCGAGAGCGAGATCGCCACCCTCAGGAGCCTGCCGCGCGAGCTGCACAGCATGCGTATGCTGCAGTCGATGATTCCCCTGCTGGATACCCGTCCGCTGGGCCCGCAGGAGTTGCCGTTCAGCCATGCCGAGGGGTACCGCGGCCTGTCCATCGTCGCCAAGATTCCCACATTGCTGGCCACGTTCCGCCGCCTGCAGGTGGCCGACGAAGTGCCCGTGTACGACGCCGGCAAGCAATACCTGGCCAACTTCCTCACCATGTTTCACAACAAACCCGCCAGCCCGGAGCACGTGCACTGCCTGGCGCGCCTGCAGATCCTCCAGCTCGAGCACAGCTTCAATGCCGGCACCTTCACCTGCCGCGTCACCGCCAGCACCCTGGCGCCGGTGGAATCTGCCCTGTCCTCTGCCGTGGGCTCGCTCTATGGCACGCTGCATGGCGGTGCCGACGAGGCCGCTCTCAATGAAGCCATCAAGGTGGGCTCTCCGGACAAGGCGCGCGCCTATGTGCTCGATCTGCTGGCCAACAAGGGCCGCCTGATGGGCATGGGACATCGGGAATACAAGAAGCTGGACCCGCGCGCCGCCATTCTCAAGCCCATGGCCGAAACGCTGTGCAAGGGCACCGATTTCGAGAACGTGTTCCTGACGCTCAAGGAAATCGAGAAGGAATTCAACGCCGAGATGCAGAAGAAGGGCAAGGAAGTCTGGGCCAACCTCGAGTTCTACAAGGGTCCGGTGAATCTGGCCATCGGCATTCCCGCGACTTATTTCACGGCTGGCTTCGCCATGGCACGAAGTGTAGGCTGGCTGGCACACTTCCTGGAGTCCCGCATCGACAACAGGATCATGCGCCCCAGCGCGCTGTACACCGGGCCGGCCATCCGCTCCCTCTGAACGACGCCGGGCTTTCGCTGCAGCAGCGCCCGACGGTGACACCGGCATGAAACACGCATACTCCGCCCCTGCCAGAAAGCGCCTCGTTCTGCTGGGCGGCGGACACAGCCACCTGGCCGTGCTGATGAGCCTGGCGAACGATCCGGTGCCGGGACTGGATGTCACGCTCATCTCCCGCGATGTCGACACCCCTTACTCCGGCGCCCTGCCCGCCCGTCTGTGCGGTCGTGCGCAGGACGACGATTTCCTGATTGATCTGCGACCGCTGGCCCAGATGGCCGGCGTCCGCTTGCTGCAGGCGAACGTGGAGCAGATCGATCTGGAACGCCGCGTGCTGCAATGCGTCGGCCGCCCCCCTGTGCCTTTCGACATCCTCTCGCTGAATCTGGGCTCGCGCCCGGATCTGAGCGCCCTGCCAGGAGCAGAGCAGCATGCCGCAGCCGTCAAGCCCATCAGCGGCTTTCTGGAACGCTGGGAGCAGATCCAGCGCGACTACGACGCCGCACTGGCCGCCGACCGGCTCTACACCATCGCCATCGTCGGGGGCGGACCTGCCAGCGTCGAACTGGCCTGTGCCATGCAGGAGCATCTGCGCCGCAGCCGGGGCGTGCGTCTCTCCCTGCGCATTGTGCTGGTGTGTGCGCGCGCACGATTGCTGACAGGCATGGCGAGCAAGGCGGGCGACCTGGCGCTGCAGATGCTGCAGGAGCGGGACATCGACGTGCGCCTGTACTGCCGTGCGCTGGCCGTGGAGGCAGGCCAGCTGAAGGTGGAGGAAAAGCGCCCGGGGCAGGAACCGCACACCACGCACATCCACTGCGACACGAGCATCATCGCCACCGGCGCTGCGGCACCCGCGTGGCTGGCCAGCACGGGGCTGGCCCTGGACAGCAGAGGCTTCGTGCGCGTCAACAATCGCCTGCAGTCGATGAGCCATCCCTTCGTGTTCGCCGCCGGTGACATCGCGGCGATTGCAGGCCAGCCACGCCCGAAGGCTGGCGTCTACGCCGTGCGTCAGGGCATGCCGCTGGCGCGCAATCTGCGCCGCTTCTTCCGGGGCGAGCCGTTGCTGCCCTACTCGCCGCAGAGCAAGGCGCTGGCCCTGCTGTACATGGGCGACGAACAGGCCATCGCCACGCGCGGCCAGTGGGCTGCCAGCGGCCACTGGGCCTGGCGCTGGAAGGACTGGATCGACAAGCGCTTCGTGGCCCGCTTCACGCGGCCTGCACCGCCGCCGGCGGCAGAGCAGATCCGCTGTGCGGGCTGCGCCGCCAAGATCGGCAGTCATCTGCTGGGCGATGTGCTGGCCGAACTCAAGCCCTGCACCCGCCCCGACATCCTGACCCGGCATGGTCTGACCGAGGATGCCGCCATTGTGCAACTCGATCCCCACCGCGTGATGCTGCAGAGCGTCGATCATTTCCGTGCCTTCGTGAACGACCCGTACCTGTTTGCGCGTATTGCCACGGTGCACTGCCTCAGCGACATTCACGCCATGGGGGCCACGTCGCACAGTGCACTGGCCATCATCGGCGTGCCGCACGCAGCAGCCGACATCATGCAGGACCAGATGCTGCAGGTGATGACGGGCTGTACCGAAGTACTCAATGCCCATGACACCGCGCTCATCGGCGGGCACTCGGCCGAGACGGCGGAACTCAGTTTTGGCTTGAGCGTGACAGCCTTCGCAGCTCCGGAAAAGTTGCTGCACAAGACAGGTCTTGCGACCGGCGATCGCCTGATCCTGTGCAAGGCACTGGGCACCGGCACCCTTTTCGCTGCCGACATGCGTTATCAGGCGCGGCAACGCTGGATCGCACCCGCACTGGAACAGATGCAGCAGTCGAACCAGCGTGCGGCCGCCATCTTCCAGCAGCACGGCGCCCGCACCTGCACCGACATCACGGGCTTCGGCGTTCTCGGCCACTTGCGCGAGATGTGTGGCCCCCGAGGCGCGCAGGTCACGCTGTGGCCGGAGCGGCTGCCGGTACTCGACGGGGCGCTGGCCTGTCTGGAACGAGGCTGGTTCAGCTCGCTGCACGCCGAGAACGCGCGCCATGCCGACGTCCTGGAGAATGCGCAGGACCTGGGCCGCACGGCACGCCTGCAACTGCTCTTCGACCCGCAGACAGCCGGCGGTCTGCTCGCCGCCATCCGCCCGGCACAGGAGCAGGCCTGTCTCGCCGCCCTGCAGGCCGCCGGGTATCATGCCGCCAGCTGCATCGGCGAGGTCACGCAGGCCGACAGCGGCAAGACCGTCATCTGTCTGGCAGCAGTCCCTGCCTGAGGAGCCCGCCATGTTCCACCTTCGCGTTCTCGTTCTGCTGCTATGCATCCTCGCCCCGCTCGGTCTCAGTCATGGCCCTGTGGCGCAGACTCGCGCAGTGGTCGATGTGGAACTGGGGCAACGGCACTTTCGCCGCGGCAACACCTTCAACAATCTGGAACGCTATGACGAAGCCATCACGGAGTACGAGCTGGCCGTGACGGCCGATCCGAACCTCGCGGAGGCCTATCACAACATGGCCAGCATCCTGTATTTCCAGAAGCGCTACGCCGAGGCCATCTCGCCATATCAACGTTACGTGGCGCTGCAGAGGGAACCCTCCGCCGCGCTGATCGCGGCGCTGAACACACTGGGGCAACTGCTGCGCGACCAGCAACGCTTCGCAGAAGCACTGCCCATCGACCTTCAGGCCATCGAACGCGATCCGAAGAATGCCTCGCAGATCTACATCATGGGCAATACCTACTTCAACGCGGGATTTGCCGACGCAGCGGCGCAGGTTTATGCGAAGGCGCTGGAAGTAATGCCGGGGGATGCCTATCTGCACCGCTCGCTGGGGCGCATGTATGAAGACATGGGGCGCCTGGAAGAAGCACTGACACATTATCAGTCTGCCTCGGCGGCAGAACCGACCTCGGATTTCTACAAGGACCTGGTGAGTGCGCTCGAAGCCCGAGTGGCCCAGAGCGGGGCGGCTGCCGCGCCCTGAGCCGAACGGGCCGCGTGTCCCTCTTCAACGGCCAACACGTTCGGCACGCTCCTGCGCCGGCATGGCAGCGAGCGCTGACACCGCCTCGTAGAAGGCAGGCAGATCTCCCTGCTTCTGCACCAGCAGAGCTTCGAAAAAAGGCACCAGAGCATGGTAGGACGCCACCGTGGCCAGCTGGGCATTGTTGAGCGGCCCCTCGAACCAGCGATCATAACCGGTGTAGGAACTCGCTTCGCGCCAGCGTTGGTAGTCCTGGCGCAACTGCTCCTGCAGCACTTGCTTGCTCTCCCGCATCTGCGCCTGCGGCAGATCACTGCCGTACAGGGTGCGCAGAGCGTCCCGATGCGTGATCACAAGACGCACGAATTCCTGCTGCAACTGATTCTCCCGTGCAATCCGCGCAAGCAGCGGCGCGTCTGCCTGAGCCTGTTGTGCCAGCCAACGCCGCAAGCCTTCCTGCTCCACGAAACTGGCGAAGCTTTCATTGAATTCGGTGTCTCCAGGGACATAGACACGCTGATGCGCCAGCTCGTGAAACAGCAGCGCCACCAGACGGTGATCCGGGCGCCGCAGCACTGCACTGGTCAGCGGGTCATCGAACCAGCCCAGGGTGGAATAAGCATCCACGCCCCCACTGTAGACTTCCAGTCCCTGCGCCTGCAGACGTTCGGCGTAGCGCAGCGCGGCCTGCTCGCTGAAGTAGCCGCGATAGCTGACACAACCGGCAATCGGATAGCACCACTGGGTCGGTTCGACGGAAAACTCGGCCGCCGCGAAGACATTCCATACCACGAAGGGACGATCCAGTGCGGTGAAGCTGCGGTAGCTGCCACCGGAGGAAAGCTGCAGGGAATGCTCCGCGAAGGCAAGCGCCTGCTGCACCAGTTGCAGCTTGGCGCGCGTCGGCTCGTCAAGAGAAGGATCAGTCAGCAGCTGCTCGATGTCCTCGCGCCCGTGCAGAAGAGACAACTGACCCCTCGCCGCCTGACTGTAGTAGCTTGCAGTCTCGCAGGAAACGAGCAGGATCGGCAAAAGCAGCAGGAGCAGGGAACGGGCTGGGGCCTTGCGCATGGCGGCTCCTGGCGTTTTCACTCACGCGGCTGCAGCGTGATCTCGAACAGATTGCCCCAGAGCTTGCCGGTTACGAAAAGCCTGCCGTCGTCGCCCTCTGGCGCCGGGAGCCAGGCGATGCCGTTGAGCACGGCGTCGCGCCCGCCTGTCTGTGTCTGCTCGGACAGCCCGGTCAGATCGACCACGGCATTGACGACACCTGTGGCGGGATCGATGCGCACGAGGGTGTCCGTCTGCCACACATTGGCCCAGACCTCGCCGTTGATGTATTCCAGCTCGTTCAGGTAATGCACGGGCGTGCCGTCCAGCGTGACAGACACCTTGCGCACCAGCGAGAAATTTTCCGGTTCGATGAACTGCAGCGCATCGCTGCCATCGCTGAGAATCAGGTGCGTGCCGTCCCAGGCCAGGCCCCAGCCTTCGGTGGGATGATAGTGCGACGTGATGGTCTCGAAAGTCTCGAGGTCGTACACGAATACGATATTGGACTGCCAGGTCAATTGATACAGGCGATTGCCAACGATGGAAATGCCCTCACCGAAATAACGACTGGGCAGACGGATGCTCTGCAGCACGCGCCCTTCTTCCCAGGCGATGCGGCTCAGAGACGAGCGACCGTTAAGCCCGGTGCCCTCGTAGAGATACCCGCCGTTGAACTCCAGCCCCTGGGTGAAGGCATCGGTGCGATGGGGGTAGGCCTGCACGACTTCATAACCATAGACCGGCACCTCGGCCCGCACCAAGCCAGCACACACAAGCAGCGCAGAGCTGAACAGAAGTGATTTGAACATGGGCAGTGGCACAGGTTTACCTTGATCAAGCACAGAGGGAACGCGACGCGAGCGTGCTAGACTCCCGTCGCCACAACTCGACCAAAGTCTATGGAGGAAGCCAGACCATGGCAAGCAATTGTCTTTTCTGCCGGATTGCCGCCGGCGACATTCCATCGAGCGCGGTTTACAGCGATGACGAGATTTACGCCTTTCGCGACATCAACCCCGCCGCGCCGCAGCATATCCTCGTTATTCCTCGCCAGCACATCCAGAGTCTGGCCGATGCCGAGCCGGACGATGCCGGGGTGCTCGGTCGCCTGCTGGTATGCGCCCGTACCATCGCGGAACAGCAGGGCTTCGCTCAGACGGGTTTTCGCAGTGTATTCAACACGGGTGTCGATGGCGGGCAGACAGTCGGTCATCTGCATCTGCACCTGTTGGCCGGGCGCGCCATGCACTGGCCGCCGGGCTGATCAACGCCCCAGGCGTTCGCGCAACGAGCGCAGACTGACCGGGTCCGCGCCCACGATGCCATGCTCGGTGATCAGGGCCGTCACCAGCCGCGCGGGAGTGACATCGAAACCGTAGTTGTTCACCGCACTGTGGCTCGCCATCACCTGCACCCGGCTCAACACGCCCGCTGCATCCAGCCCCTGCATGTGCGACACCTCGTGAGCATGGCGTTGTTCGATGGGAATCTCGCGCACACCATCCTGCAGCGTGAAATCAATCGTGGACACCGGCAGCGCCACGTAGAAGGGCACGGCGTTGTCGTGTGCCGCAAGCGCTTTCAGATAGGTGCCGATCTTGTTGCAGACATCGCCTGTCGCCGTGGTGCGGTCGCTGCCCACCAGACACAGATCCACCTCGCCATGCTGCATCAGATGGCCGCCGGCATTGTCCACGATCACCGTGTGCGCAATGCCTTCCTGCTGCAGCTCCCAGGCCGTGAGAAAGGCACCCTGATTGCGCGGACGCGTCTCGTCCACCCAGACATGCAGCGGAATGCCTCGGGCATGCGCCTTGTAGAGCGGCGCCAGGGCCGTGCCCCAGTCCACGGTGGCCAGCCAGCCGGCATTGCAATGCGTCAGCACGTTCAGGCACGGGGCATCCGCTTGCCGACGGCGCTTGTCCGCCCAGGCTGCTTCCAGCAGAGCCAGCCCGTGCTCGCCGATGGCGCTGCAGGCCGCCACATCCTCATCCGCCAGCTGCCCCGCCAGTGCGAGCGCCAGTTCCTTGCGTTGCGCCGCCGGGGCGGGCTGCAGGACCTGCTGCACGCGCTCCAGTGCCCAGCGCAGATTGACTGCCGTGGGGCGCGTCGCCAGCAGACGAGCACAGATGGCGCCGAGGTCCTGATGGCCTTCGCGCAGGGCCAGCGCGAGGCCGTAGGCCGCCGTCACGCCAATCAGGGGTGCGCCGCGAATCTGCATGCTCTCGATAGCGTGACAGGCTTCGTCCAGCGTGCGCAGGGCTCGAGTCTCGAAATGATGCGGCAGGCGGGTCTGATCGATGATGAGCACGCACTGCTGCGTTGTGTCGAACCAGATCGTGCGGTAATGGCGAGCGTTCACGTGCATGGAAGGTCCTCAGATCACCCGCTCGTTGCCGCCGTCCACGGGCACCTGAGCGCCGGTGGTGCGGGCGAAACCCTCGCCGGCCATGAGCACGGCAAGCCTGGCCACATCGCTCGACTGCACGGTGCAGCCCAGCACATTGTTGCGTTTATAGTCCTCGACGCTCATCTGATAGCTGCGCGCCCGGGCCGCGAGCACGTCCTCACTCCAGATACCGGTGTCGAAGACAGCATTGGGATGCAGGGTGTTGACGCGAATGCCCTTGCCACCCAGTTCGAGAGCGGCGACGCGTGCCAGTTGTGCCAGGCCAGCCTTGGCCACGGAATAGGCCCCGGCTCCCGGCCCCGGCGCCGGCACATTCTTGGAACCGATGAAGACGACGCCAGGCTGCTGGCCCAGACTCAGAAAAGGCACACAGGCACGCAGCAGACGCATGTGCGAACTCAGATTCAGTGCCAGCGAGTCGTCCCAGACCTTGTCATCCATGCTGTCGAGCGGACAGCTGGCGGGGAAGTTTCCGGCGTTGCTGACGAGGATGTCGATGCCACCGAGGTGCGCCACCGCTTCTTCGATCGCCTGCTGAATCGCAGCACTCGAGGTGACATCGCAGACCAGGCCCAGCACCTGAGCACTGCGCCATTGCTGCGTGATGCCCGGCGCAATGTCCAGTGCCACCACCGCAGCGCCCTTTGCGACAAAGGCATCGACACAGGCCTCGCCAATGCCCGACGCCGCGCCGGTCACCAGCACCACCCGTCCCTCGAACTCGGCACGCGCGGCGCCGCGCTTGAGCTTGGCCTGCTCCAGCTCCCAGTACTCCAGGTCAAACAGATCCTGCGCCGGCAGAGCGGTCCAGCCGCCCAGGGCCTCACCCCATTGCATGGCACGCACGGTGTGCTGGCTGATGTCTTCCACCACTCGCAGACGTCGAGCGTCCTGCGCCAGATAGACCATGCCACGCTCGCGCCACACCGCTGTTCGGGCCACCAGGTCCAGGCAGGTGTGATGCGGCTGGGCATGGCGGGTGAAGCGCTCCCGGTATTCGTCGGCAAACTGCTGCAGGCCCGGCAGTGGGTCGGCGTCCAGCACAGCGGAATGCGGTTTGGTGTGTATGCTGTGATCCGGGGTGAGCGGCCCGCGGGTCGCGATGGCGCCCGCATTGGCCAGCCCGGCAAAACCGACTGCTGCAGGCGAGCGATCCCAGCGCACCAGCATGGGCACCCCCAGCAGCTGACTGGCCGCCAGACGCAGACCGGCCAGCCGCTGGTAGTCCTGCGCCTGTGCGCTCACCCTGCCTGTGGCCGCAGAATCCCAGGCACCTCGATCACGCAGGTAGTCTTCCGCCTTGCTGACCAGCGCGATCATGCGCTCGTAACTGGCCCGGCAATCATCGTCGAAGGTGATGATGCCGTGATGCAGCAGTACTATGCCCTGCAGCCGGCTCCAGTCAGCGTCCCGCGTGGCCTCGTGAACCTGGCGTGCCAGGATGAAGCCCGGCATCACATAGGGCAGCACCAGCACATCCGGGCCATAAAGTTCGCGCAGGGCCTGCTCGCCACCGGGACTGTTGCTGATGGCCACCACCGCATCGGCATGGGTGTGATCGACATAGCGCGCTGGTACCAACGCGTGCAGGATGGCCTCCACCGAGGGCGTGGGTGCGCCAGGGTCGAGCAGAGCGAGGCGCAGTTCGCGCATCATGTCGCTGTCAGACAATTCGGGCAGCGCGGCCAGGGCCTTCAAGTAGTCAAGCCGCACAGGCGCAAACCCGCCGGCGGCGATGGTCTGCAAGTCCCATCCCGAACCCTTGACGAAGAGCACATCCTCTTCCCGACCGAAGACATTGCGCAAGCGACCCTTGACCGAAGTGTTGCCGCCACCGTGCAACACCAGATCGGGGGCCCGTCCGAGAAGCTGCGAACTGTAGACTCGCAATCCCAATGGCGGATCGCTCGCGAACTGCGCCGCCTCCTGATCATTCCACTGACTCAACATGCGCCTGTCTCTCGCAAACGGGGGTTTCGGAAATGAAAAACGCACCCATGGGTGCGTTTTCGGATTGCCGGAGCGGCACATGACCGTTCCGCATGACATCCAGACTCATCAGGGCTCGATGATGGAGATCCCTGTGATGCCAGCCTGACGGGCGGAGTCCATCACGGCAACCAGTGTCTCGACATTGGAGCGCACGTGCGGCTTGATGATCAGCGTCGCGGCCGGATTCTCGGCCTTGAGACGGTCGATATTCGAGCGGATCTGGCTCTGGAGGATCGGGCGCGGCTCGCCGTTAAGAATGATGTCGTTGTTGGCACCAAGCTCGATCAGGATATTCTTGAGTTCACTTTCCTGCTCGGGCGGAGGCTGGTCGTTGTTCTGGCTGCTGGCGGCATCGATTGCCGTTTCGGACAGGAATGTTGCTGTAACCACGAAGAAGATCAGCAGAATGAACACCACGTCGAGCATGGGGGTCAGGTCTACGTTGCTTTCATCATTCTTGCGCGTACCGGCCAGTTTTCTCATTGTTCTATACCTTGTCTGTAGATGGTTGTCCTGAATGCAGGACAAGTCTTCTTATTTTGCATCGTGATTCGCGTGGCGATTTCGCAGCGTAAAGGACCCACGTCTGCCTCATACCTAACCCCGCAGGCCCGAAGTATACCCGATAAAGATTTGTCCACAAGCCCCGGAATCCGGACTTCCCGGGGCGGCTGCGGCACAGCTCGAACCCCGGGAAATGGCTTTGGATCACTGCAGGGAGTCAACTGTAAACTTAACAATTTCAGCCAGTTGCTTGGCAGCCTTGGCGTCGCGTGAGTTGACGCGCAGACCGTAAAGGAGGTTCATCAGCGCTTCCACAGCAAAGTCTGCGGACACGCCCTTGCGCAGTTTGCCGGCCTTCTCGGCCTCCTTCAGACGCTTGAGCAGCGCCTTGCGCACGACGGCGAAGGAATTGCGGACTATCTTCTGGATGTCCTTGTTGTAGTTGATGCTTTCACACAGGGAATTGACCAGCAAACAGCCCATGCCGCGCTGCTTGTTAGAAACGGAGATCACAGACAGATCGAAGTACTTTTCGATGGCAGCCCAGGCAGCCAGGTCAGCGTTGTTCAAGGATTCATCCAGGTCCTTGACGATCAACTTGTTGTAATGATCGAGACAGGCTTTGAAAAAGGTGTCCTTGTCGCCGAAGGAATTGTACAGAGTGCCTCGGTTGATGCCGGTGACATCCAGCAGTTTCTGCACGGAACTGGCTTCGAATCCTTCGCGCCAGAACTGCTCCATCGCATTGGTCAATACATCGTTGTACTCAAACTCTACTGGTCTCGCCATGATAAATGCTCGGTCTCTTCTCGATTAGTGATACACAATCAGCGCACGGAACTGCTGATCCAGCGGATAGTCAAAACGACCGCGATTGTAGTACAGGGCCGCTTTTTTTACATCTATTGATACAAAATGATACATGTTGCGCGAGTCGCTTCTGCAAGCCAGGCGCGAACCGCGAACCATCGCACACATCCCGTGACGAAGGCAGATAGAACAGCTGTTCTATTTACGGAATGCAAGCGGCAAGAGCCGCATCAATCAAACTCCGAAAGCCCTCACCAGCAGACCTATCAGACCTCCCAGCACACCACCCCACACGACCAGCCAGCCCAGATGTTTCTTGATCATGGCCTGGACGATCTCCTTGACCAGCTGCGGCGTCAGTTCGTCCAGCCGGCGATCCACAATGTGCTCGATGCGGGAATAAAGTGAGTCCCGACCCTCGGTGGCATTGGCAATGCCGCGCGCCAGACTGGCTCGGAAATCATCGGAGTCCACGACCCCCAGAAAGTACTCACGCATCTTGCGCACGAAGGGATCACGCAGGGGATTGAGTGCATCGCGCCCGCCGAACATCGCTAGCATGCTGCCAAAGGACGAGGCCATGATGACATCCAGCAGGGCGTCGAAGGCCTTCTCCAGATCCAGTCTGTCGATGAGCTTCTGGATTTCTTCGTCCAGACCGCGCGCGACACTGCCAGTTTGCTGCAGGAACTTGTCGATGTTCTCCGGGCTGAAGAACTGCTGCATGATGAGCTTGCGAATGCCCCGCTTGAATTCCTCGAAGTGCAGGGGTACGACCCCGGAACCGTAGAAGCCAGGCACCCTTTCAAACAGCATGTGGATAGCCAACCAGTTGGTTAAGCTGCCCGAAAGAGCAAACAGCCCGGTGCTCATGAACCAGGGAGCGGCTGCGAAGGGCAGCAGACCCAGCAGCACCAGTGCGCAGGCAATCAGATTGGTGAGCAGGCTCTTGTCGAATGTCACGAGGGGTTACCGGCGGACGGCCGCAGAGAGTGCGGCTGGCGGCGCATGATACGGGAAAGCAGAATGCCGATTCAACCAGGTCGCACCCGGGCTCAGCACTGGCGACCCTGGAACCGTCGATGGCTCTGAATGGGCATTCTGGCACGCAGACCTGCCAGGGCCTCCATGTCGATTTCCGCCACCGCGACGCCCGGGCCGGACTCCACGCTGGCGAGGATGCGCCCCCAGGGATCGACGATCATGGAATGCCCCCAGGTCTCTCGCGTGGCGTTGTGGACTCCGCCTTGATTGGCAGCCAGTACATAGCACTGGTTCTCTATCGCTCGGGCGCGCAGCAGCACTTCCCAGTGCGCCTCTCCCGTCACTTTGGTGAAAGCCGAGGGCACCGTCAGCACCTGTGCACCCCGCTCCAGCAGCCGGCGGTACAATTCGGGAAAACGCAGGTCGTAGCAGATGCTCAAACCGACGCAGCCCAGCGGGGTCTGCACGCAGACATCGACATCCCCCGGCTCGAAGCTGCGCGACTCCGAATATTGCGCCTGTCGATCCTCCACCTGCACGTCGAACAGATGCATCTTGTCGTAGCGCGCCACCAGCTCCCCCTGGGGGTCATAGACCATACAGGCAGGACGTACGCGCCCTCCGGGCACCCGGTCCGCCAACTCGCCAATGCAGCCCGGTCGCGTGCTCAATGGCAGGCTGCCGGCAATCAGCCAGGCCCGCGCGCTGCGCGCCTGTTCACGAAGAAAGCCCTGCAACAGGGCCTGCGTGTCGCCTTCTCGCTCTGCGAATTGACTCAGCGGCCCGCCGTCGAGCACGGCGAAGTTCTCGGGCAACAGGATCAACTCGGCGCCCTGATCGCGCGCCTGGCTGATCAAATCCGCCGCGCTGCGCAAGTTGGCGTGCACATCGCCTGAGCTGACCATCTGCACAACGGCTGCCTTGCTTTTCATGGCGTTCTCCTTCGCTGAACGGGATATCAGACTTGCGGCACCAGCGGCAAAGCACTCGGCGCGGCCGGCACTCTCGCAGGTCCGGGAGCACCGCCCGCCGGGCCGGTCGGCGCCGACTCGGTGGCGGGAGCGCCGAACACCTGATTCAAGCGTGGCTCCAGGCCGGCCCAAGGCCCCTGCAGTGTGTACTGCGCACTGGTCAGACTGTCCACCTGATCCCCGAAGATCTGGTCGAACAAGAACACGCCGACTGCCAGCTGCCAGTTGATCAGATTGTTCAGCGCCGCGATTCCGCTGAGCCAGGGAATGTTGTCGCTGATGGGCAGCGTGATGTACATGCTGCCGTCGATGGTCTGCCGTGCCAGGTCAATGTCGCCGGTGATCTGGAACAGACTGGCCGGCCCAATGATCTGCAGCCGATCCTGGATACTCACGATGCCCTGATTGAGACTGACCTCCCCCAATATCTGCTCGTAGGAAAGCCCGCTGCGCAGCAGATCGTCGCTGAAACGCAGGCGCCGCACCACGGCATCGAAATTGATGATGCTGATCAGCTTCAGGGCGCTGTTGGCCGCACCGTCATTGCCCTGCAGGAAACGACCCTCCGCGATACGCATGTCCAGGTGGCCACTGAGTGACTTGGAGGCGAAGAAGGCCGGGCTGCCCGGCCAGTCCAGACTGGCATTGAACAGCGCACTGCTGCTCTGAAGGCTGGGGGCGTAGCCGAAGGCGCTCAGCACGCTGCCTATGTCCGTGGCCTCCAGGACTGTGTTCATGTAGCTGTGATGACGCTCGCCGTCGAAGGTCCACAGGAATCGTCCCTCTTCCCCCTCGCGTCCGACGCGCAACCCCCGGGCATCGATCAGCACATCGGTGAACTCGGCCCCCGCCGGCGTCGGATGCAGCGTGAAGGACCAGCGACCGTAGTCCGCTTCCCCGCGCATGATGCTGTCCGCCGCGAAGCGCATGGCGACGAAGCGGCGCGGATCTATGCTCTGCAGAGCATCCTCGCGCTCAGGCGGTTCGGGCGGTCCCATGAAGTCGGCCCGAGCAGGGTCCAGCTCGGGCGGCTCGGGCTCGGGGGGCGCCGGCAGGTGCAGGTGCTGGAGCGCCACTTCCAGCGGCAGGCTGCGAGAATAGGGCAGGTCAATCTCGCCGGCCAGCACGTCGCTGGAAAGCGCCAGGTGCCACGCACGCTCGGTCGGCGAGACCTGGACATTGAGAGCCGGGACCGTTTGGCCGAATGCCTGCAATTCCCCGATGGTCACATCGGCAAGATTGAGAACGTCGCGCAGTGTACTGAAACCCGTTGTGGCATTGCCCGAGTTGCCATCTTTGCCAGCAAGCGCGGCGATCCACTCGTCCAACTGCAGTACAGGCAGACTGCCCACCACGTCGATGCCCGGGGCACTGGCATTGAGGCGGCGAACATTCAGTGACTGGTCCTGCGCTCCGAGATAGACCAGTCCGTCACGCACACTGCCACCGGCCACCCCCAGAGTGAGTGACACCAGATCGGCCAGACCAGCCTGAATCTGCTGGCGATCTTCCAGGAAGTCGATGCCCAACCGAAAGCCCATGCTGTCCGACAAGGGCTTGGCGAAGGGCGCCGGATACTCCAGCGCCACCCCCTGCAGGTTGGACTCAATGCTCAGTCTGCGCCTCGCGGTACCGAGGGCAGCGGCATCCGCATCGACAGCGGGTTGCACGATATCCAGCCGCGCCACGTAGTTCATCTCCCCCTGCACACGCGACAACAGGTCCACGACGAAGCGACTCTGCCGCGGCCAGCGAGCCAGCGCGTCGACGCCGACAGCGCCCTGTATGTCCACACGGGTGGAACTGGTGCGCAATGCGTCCGCGATACTGCTCAGCGCCACCGTGACCGGTCGGTCAAACAGCTGTGCCTGCAGCCCGCTGCCCTGCAGTCCGGTTTGCGTATTGAAGTGCAGCGCTCCGCCGATGTCATCGAAGCGCAGATCGAATTCGGGAATGAACAGGCTGTTGTCCTGAAGCTGCACCAGCACATCGACAACCGGCGTGGCCGAAGGTACCGCCAGCGGGAAGCTCAGCCCCAACCCCACGTTCAGCGTTCCGCGCCCTTCCCAAGTCTGCAGCAGACTGCCGACGCCCCGTGTGGCCGGCGCCTGAGCGAGAAAATCGATCGCTTGCTCGGCAGTTCCCCGGCCCAGCCCTGTGACGCTCAGCCAACTGCCCTGCCCCTGCAAGTCGGGACGGATAGCGGCGGCAGTGGCATCGAAGGCGAGCCCCAGGGTCTCACCGGAATCCACGTGTATATCGATGTTGCGATCCGCAATCACCGCATGGCCCTGCAAACGCTCGAGTGCCGGCCAGTCCCGGCCGTACACCATCGTGCCGTCTTCGACATTGAAGACGAGCTGCATGGTGCGGCTTTCGGGTGCAGCCCCAGGCAGCATGGAGCCGCGAAAGATCAGACCACTGTTGAAGGCCCGGCCATCGACAATCGCCCCGTCAACCCAGTCCATCACATCGCGCAGGTTCTGTCGCACGCGCGGCCCACGTGGCAAATAGAGAGACTTGCGGCTGATGTCAGCCTCAGCAAGTCCGATCATGAGCTCCAGCGTGGCACTGCGGTCGGTCTCGGAGGTCCTGCGAAAGTCGGTAGCGAATCTGGCGTGGCCCTTGAGCATCTCGTTCTCGGCAACGATGACGCTGCTCACCAGACGCAAATGCTGGCCCTGTGTCAGGTCCAGAGCGAATTCAACCCGTCCATTCACGCGGTCAAAGGCCCAGACATCCGTGAACAGATCCGGCAACTGCATCATGAAGCGCCTGCTGTCCACTTCCGCCACGCCGCGCAAGTGCTGCGAATCTGCATCCAGACTCATCTCCACGAAACCGTCCATGCCCCACAGTGACGGCACGCCGGTGCGCGCATTCAGACTCACATCGTTCAGATTGGCGGAAACATGCAGACGCGGCTCGGCACTCGCAACATCCGCCTCAGCCACAGTCGGGAACAGCCAGCGCAGGGACAGCTGCTCGAGTTCACCACGTGGATTCTGCTCGGTGAGCTGTGCATCGGCAGGTGGCGATAGCACGTCCAGACGCGTGACCACGGCTGTGAGCAGCCCCAGATTCACGCGATCGGCCTGCACCTCCAGGAACTGCTGTGGGACGAACCTGGCGTACGCCAGACTGTCCCGCCACTCGATGGACTCATGCTGCAGACTCAGATCTCGAGCCCAGAACTCCCAGCCAGGCACGCCCTCGAGCCGGCGCAAGAAGATGTCGGCCCGCGCCTCGTCAAGCGCCACAGCCTGCCCGCCCGTCTGACGCAACAGCTCGGCGCGCTGCAGCGCCACACTGCCCTGCACGGACTGCACCTGCCCCGCCTGCAGGCTCGCCCACACTTCCCCACCGCCGGCGAGCGCCCCCAGTTGCACGCCACCAAGCGTCAGCCCCTGCAATATTCCGGAATAATCAGTCTGTGGCAGTCTCGCGTGCAGTGTGCCATCCAGCTGCGCCAGCGTGCTGCCCGTCAACTCCGCGGCAATTGCGACCGATCCGGCCACCCCGGACTGCACCAGCTCCAAGTGCAGAAAGCGCTGCGCACCCTGGTTCTGCAGCTGCAGACGACTGCGCTCGAAGCTGGTGCGCCGACCATCGTGGCGCAGCAACGTCAGGCGCAGATCGCTCAGACCGAGACTGTTGACCCGCGCGGCGAGTGCCAGCAGCTGATCCGGATCCATTTCAACCTGAGGATTCGCGACAAAGCCAGACAGCTGCCACCGACCCGCCGCATCCTCGTGCAACGTGAGTTCGGGATTGCGAATGTCAATCGCGCGCAGCACCAGCCGCCTCTGCAGCAGACTGTTCACGGCATCGAGTTCCAGCGTGAGATTGTCCAGCAGGACCAGTTGCTCGCTGGACGAGGAGACAGAAGGAAAGATCAATACCTGCTGCAGGGAGAGCACGGGGTTGAAACGCCGCCAGCTGCCTTCCAGCACGCCGATCTGCACCTGCTGGCCCAGACTCGCCGACAGCCCGGCTTCGACATCTTCCCGATACTGCGCCGCAAAGGGCAGCAGCTGCCGTCCGACGCTGACATAGATGGCCACCAGCATCAGCAGGGTCAGCGCCAGCGTGATGAACAGCGAGATTGTCTTCTTGATTGCAGTGAGGATCATCGTGACTTCAGCTCGGCACCTGCGACATGGCGCGGACGGCACGCTCGCCCCGGCTTGCTGTGTGTCCGGCCCCGGCTAGAACAGCACAACGTCAAACTGCTCCTGAGTATACATGGGTTCCACCTCGAACCTGACCGTCTTGCCGGTCAATTCTTCCAGGTCCGCCACCGCGCTGGACTCCTCGTCCAGCAGCCTGTCCACCACCACCTGGGCAGCCATGACCAGGACTACATCGTTCTCGTACGCGCGCGCGACTCGCAGGATCTCCCGGAAGATTTCATAGCACACCGTCTCGGCGGTCTTCATGCGGCCACGGCCCTTGCACACCGGGCACTCGCTGCACAGCAGCTGTCCCAGACTCTCGCGCGTGCGCTTGCGCGTCATCTCCACCAGCCCCAGCTCGGACATGCCGGTGATGGTGGTGCGGGCATGATCCTTCTCGAGCGCTTTGTGCAGAGTGCGCAACACCTGACGCTGATGTTCCGCGTCCTGCATGTCAATGAAATCAAGAATGATGATTCCACCGAGATTGCGAATGCGCAGCTGCCGCGCGATGGCCGTGGCCGCTTCCAGATTGGTCTTGAGGATCGTCTCGGCGTGATTGCGACTGCCCAGGTAGGCACCAGTGTTTACATCGATGGTGGTCATGGCCTCGGTCTGATCGATGATCAGGTCGCCACCCGATTTCAATTTCACCTCACGCCCCAACGCCTTGTTGATCTCGTCGTCGATGCCGTACAGATCGAAGATCGGGCGCTCGCCAGCATACAACTCCAGTCGATTGCGAAATTCAGGAATGAAGTCGTCGATGAAGCTTGCAATCTCGTCGCTGGCGGCCTTGGTGTCCACACGAATCTTCTCGATCTGTGGCGTGATCAGATCCCGCATCGCCCGCATGTACAGGGGCACATCGCGATAGACAATGTGCGCGTCGCGGTCCTCTGCGATACGTCGCTCCACAGCTGTCCACAGCTTCTTCAGGAAGCGGATGTCTTCCAGCACATCGTCCAGCGTGGCACCCTCTGCCGCCGTGCGGATGATGAAGCCGCCCCGCCCCTGCATGTCCTCCTGCGCGATGGCCTGCTCGACCACAGCCTTCAGGCGCGCACGCTCCTCGTCGTTTTCCAGGCGCTGAGAAATGCCGAAATGGGTGCTGCGGGGCAGGTAAACCAGATTGCGCGAGGGCAGGGTCAAGTGAGTGCTCAGCCGCGCGCCTTTCGTGCCGATAGGGTCCTTCACCACCTGGACCACGATCATCTGCCCTTCGCGCACCAGGTTCTGGATGGGAGCCGGATTCGGATCGCGGACCTCGAAGCCCTCGGGACTGATGGGCGAGATGTCGGCGCTATGAATGAACGCAGCACGCTCGAGGCCGATGTCGACGAAAGCCGCCTCCATGCCCGGCATGACGCGCACCACCTTGCCGACGTGGATGTCACCGACATGGCCCTTGCTGTGCGGCCGCTCCACGAAGATTTCCTGCAGCAGGCCATTCTCGATCAGGGCGACGCGGGTCTCCATGGGAGTGACATTGATCAGGATTTCTTCGCTCATCAAGGCCTCCCGGGGCCGGCATCCAGAGCAGTGGGCACTGCGAATGCGGCCAGCAACTGCGCAGTTTCGAACAAGGGCAATCCCACCACCCCGGTGTAACTGCCCGTCATGGACTGCACGAACAAGGCACCCAGCCCCTGGATGGCATAGGCACCCGCCTTGCCCGCCGGTTCGCCGCTGGCCCAGTAATGGGCGCAGTCCTGAACACTCAACGCACGAAAGCGTACCTGAGTGCAGGACATTCGACCTTCCGATCGCTCGCCCTGACACAGCGCCACGGCCGAGTAAACCTGATGCTCGGTGTCGGACAACAATTGCCACATGCGCATGGCATCCTCACGATCACGCGGCTTGCCGAGGATCCGGCCGGCACATACCACTATGGTGTCGGCACCGAGCACCGGCAAATGGAGCCCGGACATGAGAGCCTGCGCCGAGCGAGCCTTTTCCAGCGCAAGCCGCTGCACGTAGTCCTGCGGCGCTTCTCCTTCTCGAGTGGCTTCATCCACCTGATGTTCGACCACCGTGAAGACGACGCCGATCTGACGCAGCAACTCCATGCGCCGAGGCGAGGCCGAGGCCAGCACGAGGGCGGAGCTTGCGGACGGGACTGAAAGGGACATGGGGCTCCTGCTGAAACTAGCGGACGCTGAAACTGCGGCGCATCTGCCGCAGCAGCACGAACAACCACGGCCAGAGGAATGCGCTGGACAGGGCACCGAGCAGGAAGAAAAGATCGGAGGTGACAGCCTGATTCGCCGCGATCTTCATCCAGTGGGTCATCATCAGATAGAGACCGGTCATGGCCAGCACCACGCCGCTCTGCTGCAGGGAGGAGAACATGCGCAGCCTTTGATGCAGGCTCAGGGTGATGTAGGCGATTACAGCCAGCGCCAGCGCATTGAGCCCCAGCAGAGAGCCGTCGAGAATGTCGACGAGAAGACCGGTCACCCAGGCGAAGCCGATACCGACTCGATAGGGCAGCGCCATGGCCCAGTAGATCAGCACCATCGCCACCCACTGCGGCCTGTAGTCCAGTGCCCACTCCGGAAAGGGCACGACCGACAGCAGGAAGGCGACCATGAAAGTGAGGTAGACCACCCACGTGGCATTGGTTTTCTGCTCCATCCGGTCAGTCCTGTCCCGCCGGAAGTTCGGGCACGATGTCGGCCAGCTCCGAGGGTAATGGCATGTCTTCGACGGGTTCATCGGAAAGCGTTTCTGCCGTCTGCCCAGCAGCGAGATCAGTCGGCGCATCACTGCCGGGAGTTGCCAGCACAGCTTCCCGAGCAGCGGCAGCAGGATCAGATTCGACGTCGCTTGTCGGATCGGCACCGACGCCCGTCTCGTGCTCCCGGGCCTTGGTCACGTCGATCCAGTCCGGCACACTGCCATCAAGAGGGGCCACTTCTGCCTCTTTCACCGGCAGTTCGAGCAACATCACATGACGGGTGCGATCCATCTGCGCAAGCGGCCGCGCCTTGATGATGGCAAAGGGCTGCCCCGGGTCGTGAACCACACTGGTGACTTCAGCTACAGGGTAGTTCTTGGGGAAGCGCTGACCCAGGCCGGAGCTGACCAGAAGATCCCCTGCCACGATGTCACTGGTGTCCGGCACATATTCGAGTTCCAGCTCGGGGATCTCGCCGCGACTGCCGCGGGCAATGGCCCGTTCGCCGCTGCGATTGACCTGCACCGGCGTGCCGTGACGCGAGTCAGTGATCAGCATGACCCAGCTGGTGAAGGGCAGCACTTCCACCACCTGTCCCATCAACCCGTAGGCATCGAGCAGAGCCTGGCCGGCTTGCACACCATGCTGGGCGCCACGATTGATGAGCACGCGGCGCGAGCCGGGGTCGCTGGAGATATTGATGATCTCGGCAGTGAGGATGTGCCCCTCGACACTGTCGGAAGCCTCCTGCAAGGCACGCAACCGCTGGTTCTCGCTGGCCAGACCAGCGAGCAGCTGCAGCTCGCGCCGGGCGAACAGCAGCTCCTCGCGCAGGCTCTGGTTCTCGGCGAGCAAGTCGCTGTGCGAGACGAACACGTCGTCGATCCAATAGGACACACGGGCAGGAGTATCGGCCACCCAGAAGATCGGGGCAGTCAGGAAGCCGAGGGCAAAGCGAACTCTGTCGAGATAGTCAAAACGGCTGTCTGCCAACATGACAGCCAGCGAGAGCGCCACGATCGCCGCGATGCGGTACTCCAGCGACACGCCCTTGATGAATAGTGTCTTGATGGCAAAACCCCGACGCGTTTACTCAATGGTCAATGAATCCATGTCATTGGCGTCCATCAACTCCATGGCCTTGCCGCCCCCGCGCGCCACGCAGGTGAGCGGATCTTCGGCCACAATGACGGACAGTCCTGTCTCTTCGGACAGCAGCTTGTCGAGATCTTTCAACAACGCACCGCCACCGGTCAGCACCATGCCGCTTTCAGCGATATCAGAGGCGAGCTCGGGCGGCGATTGCTCAAGCGCACTCTTCACGGCCTGCACGATGGCAGACAGCGGCTCCTGCAGGGCTTCGAGGATTTCGTCGCTGTTCAAAGTGAAGCTGCGTGGGACCCCTTCGGCCAGATTGCGGCCGCGAACGTCGATTTCACGCAGCACGCCCGACGAGGGGAAGGCACAGCCGATCTCCTTCTTGATGCGCTCAGCGGTGGCATCCCCGATCAGGCTGCCGTAGTTTCGGCGCACGTGGGTGATGATGGCTTCGTCGAAGCGATCACCGCCTATGCGCACCGACTCGGCATAGACGATGCCGTTCAGGGAAATGATGGCAATCTCGGTGGTGCCACCGCCGATGTCCACTACCATGGAGCCACTGGCCTTCTCGACGGGCAGACCGGCGCCGATGGCAGCCGCCATGGGCTCTTCGATAAGACGCACTTCACGGGCCCCGGCGCTGACCACCGACTCGCGAATGGCGCGTCGCTCCACCTGGGTCGACTTGCAGGGCACGCAGACCAGCACACGGGGGCTCGGCGGAAAGAAGCTGTTCTCGTGCACCTTGCTGATGAAATGCTGGAGCATTTTCTCGGTGACCTGGAAGTCGGCGATCACACCGTCCTTCAAGGGACGAATGGCAGTCATATTGCCCGGTGTGCGACCCAGCATGCGCTTGGCATCGGCACCGACGGCGGTGACAGTCTTCTGCCCGTTATGCGTGCGGATCGCCACCACGGATGGCTCATTCAGGACGATCCCCTGGCCGCGTATGTAGATCAGGGTGTTGGCAGTTCCCAGGTCGATCGCGAGATCGTTGGAGAACATTCCACGGAATTTCTTGAACATTGACTTTTGGTTAACCTCGGAACTGGGGACTCCCGGAATGCGAGCGCGGGCCGCTGATCACAGACTGGATGAAAGCATTCAGGTGGCGCGCGAGGATTCGTACAAGGAGCTGAATGTCGGCGGAACGTCGGCGCTGGGCGGATTGCCTGCGATTCCTGAAACTGTTGCCTTGATCGGGTCTCTTCCCCGTATAATCACGGCCTCTCCGGCGATAGTCATGCACTCTAGCAATGGCCGGGATATTGGGCAAGCTGCAATTCGATTATTGCCCCAAAACGGGGAATCCCCCCGCAAAACCGCGAATCAGCCCGCCCCGAGTTGCCTGCGGCAACTCAGGGCCACTCAGAGAGATCTCCTATGGCTTTGGAAAGATCGGACGTCGAGAAAATCGCTCACCTGGCACGTCTGCATGTGGATGCGGGAGAGGCGCAGGAAGTGGCCAACAGAATCTCGTCGATTCTCGCCCTGATCGATCATATGCAGAGCATTGATACCCAGGATGTCGCCCCCCTGGCTCACCCCTTCGATGCCATCCAGCGCCTGCGCAGGGACGAAGTCACCGAGGTGGATCAGAGCGAGTACCTGCAGCGAATCGCCCCTGCCACTCAGGATGGTCTCTATCTGGTGCCGAAAGTCATCGAATGATCGCCCGTTCAGAACACACCATTTCACTCCTCAGTGCTCATAATCCGGCGCCATGGCGCGCCTCACCAATCAAGGACACATGCCAGCATGACTCGCAGAACGGTCGCTGAACTCTCCCGCTCACTGGACCGAGGCGAATTTTCCAGCCTCGAACTCACCCGGGACTACCTGGCGCGCATCCGCGCACACAATGACTTGTACAACGCCTATATCACGGTAACGGAAGAGCTTGCGCTGGCGCAGGCGGCGGCCGCGGATGGGCGACGGGCACGCGGAGAGAACGGGCCGCTGACCGGCATACCACTGGCGCACAAGGACATTTTCTGCATGCAGGATGTGCTGACCACCTGCGGCTCGAAGATGCTGGCCAATTTCGTCGCTCCCTACAACGCCACCGTGGTCGAGCGTTTCAACGCTGCGGGCGCCGTGACGCTGGGCAAGACCAATATGGACGAGTTCGCGATGGGCTCGTCCAACGAAACGAGTTTCTTCGGAGCGGTGCGCAACCCCTGGGACCCGGCACGCGTACCCGGCGGCTCCTCCGGCGGCTCGGCGGCTGCCGTGGCGGCGGATCTGTGCGCCATGGCCACGGGCACGGACACCGGCGGCTCGATCCGGCAGCCGGCGGCCTTCTGCGGCATCACCGGTTTCAAGCCGAGCTACGGCAGGATCTCGCGCTGGGGCATGATCGCGTTCGCCTCCAGCCTCGATCAGGCCGGCCCCATCTGCAAGAGTGCGGAAGACGCGGCCCTCATGATGAATGTGATGGCCGGACCGGACAGCCGCGACTCCACCTGTGTGGATACGCCCGCTCCAGATTACATGGCCACGCTCAATGACTCGCTGCAGGGCCTGCGCATCGGGGTGCCGAAACAGCATCTGGCCAAGGGCCTCGGTGCCGAGGTGGAGGCCGCGCTGCAGGCAGCGCTGAAGGTCTTCGAAAGCCTGGGCGCGACAGTGAAGGAAGTGGACCTGCCCAACAATCACCTGTCTGTTTCGGCCTACTACGTCATCGCCCCGGCCGAGGCCTCGGCCAACCTGTCCCGCTTCGACGGCGTGCGCTACGGTTACCGCTGCGCCAACCCGACGAATCTCGAGGACATGTACAAGCGCACGCGCAGCGAGGGCTTCGGCAGCGAGGTCAAACGCCGCATCATGGTCGGCACCTACGCACTGTCAGCCGGCTACTACGATGCCTACTACATCAAGGCGCAGCAGATTCGCCGCTTGATCAAGCAGGATTTTGACAAGGCGTTCCAGGATGTCGATGTCATCATCGGCCCGACCACGCCGCACACTGCCTTCAAGGTGGGGGAGAAGAACGACGACCCGGTGACGATGTACCTGGAAGACATCTACACCATCGGCGTCAACCTGGCCGGCCTGCCCGGCATCTCGATTCCCGCCGGCAGTGCCGTGGCTTCCAACGGCCGGCCACTGCCGATCGGCATTCAGCTGGTCGGCAACAACTTCGCCGAAGCCCGCGTCCTCAACATCGCACACCAGTTCCAGCAGCACACGGACTGGCATCTGCAGCAGCCGGAGGTTTGAGACATGAGCTGGGAAACAGTGATCGGCCTGGAAGTACACGTACAACTGGATACACGCAGCAAGCTCTTCTCCGGCAGCAGCACCACCTTCGGCGCGCCGCCTAATACGCAGGCCGGCGTCTACGACCTGGCCATGCCTGGCACACTGCCGGTGCTGAACGAGGAAGCTCTGCGCATGGCAGTGAAGTTCGGCCTGGCGGTGGACGCCGAGATCGGCCGCCGCTCGGTGTTCGATCGCAAGAACTATTTTTACCCCGATCTGCCCAAGGGCTACCAAGTGAGCCAGCTGCAGTTCCCCACCGTGGGCAAGGGCAGTCTGCAGATCACGCTCGACGACGGCACACAGAAGGTCATCGGCATTACCCGCGCTCATATCGAGGAAGACGCGGGCAAATCCCTGCATGAAGATTTCCAGGGTTTCTCCGGCATCGACCTCAACCGTGCCGGCACGGCACTGCTGGAAATCGTGTCAGAACCGGAACTGCGCAGCGCACGCGAAGCCGTGGCCTATTTGAAGAAGCTGCATTCCATTATCCGCTACCTCGGCATCTCCGATGGCAACATGGCGCAGGGATCCATGCGTTGCGACGCCAACGTCTCCGTGCGCAAGCTCGGTGCCACGCAGTTCGGCACCCGCACCGAAATCAAGAACATCAACTCCTTCCGTTTCGTCGAGAAAGCCATCCTGCACGAGGCTCAGCGCCAGATCGACCTCATCGAGGATGGCGGCCGCGTGATCCAGGAAACGCGCCTGTACGATGCCGACCGCGACGAGACCCGCTCGATGCGCAGCAAGGAAGTGGCCAACGATTACCGCTATTTCCCCGAGCCTGATCTTTTGCCAGTGGTGATCGACGAGGCCTACATCAAGGCGGTGCGCGCCGAGTTGCCCGAGCTGCCCGATGCCAAGCGTGCGCGTTTCGTGAGCCAGTATGCGCTGAGCGAGTACGATGCCGGCGTGCTCGCCAGCAGTCGCGCGATGGCCGATTACTTCGAAGACGTGGCCCGTCTTTGCGGCGACGCCAAGTTGTCGGCCAACTGGGTGACCGGCGATCTACAGGCCCTGCTCAACAAGAGCGATCTGGAGATCGAACAGTCGCCTGTGAGTGCCCAGCGCCTGGGCGCACTGATCGGCCGCATCAAAGACCAGACCATTTCCAGCAAGATCGCCAAGACCGTCTTCGAGGCCATGCTGGGCAATCAGCAAAGCGTGGACGACATCATCGAATCCCAGGGGCTCAAGCAGGTCACCGACAGCGGGGCCATCGAGAAACTGGTGGACGAGGTGATCGCGGCGAACCCGGATCAGGTGGCGCAATACCGCGCCGGCAAGGACAAGGTGTTTGCGTTCTTCATCGGCCAGGCCATGAAGGCGTCACGCGGCAAGGCCAACCCGGAACAACTCAACGCCCTGCTGCTGAGCAAGCTCAAGGGCTGATGCCCCACTGAAGGACGGCAACGGACTATGGAAGAGAAGAAAACCGGCGCGGAACGAACGCAACCCGCGGTCCGTGACGAATTCTGGACTGACGAGCGCATTCGCAGCTATCTGCAGTTTCTGCCGCCCGAAGGCGTGCCGGCGGATTATCACATCCTGCAGAAGGCGTATCGGGGCATGCTGCCCGATGCTTTCGAACGTTTCATCGGATTCTTCGTGGCTGCCGGCCGCGACCTCAATGTGCGCCATGTCGATGGCAGCACCTTTGCCGATCATGTGGCGAAGCATCGACGCTCGACGGAGTATCTGCGACTGCTGGAGCAGGCCGGCGCGCTTCGCTCGAACAAGAGCCCCGACTAGCGTCGCGGCGCCCGCCCGCCATGGCGGCCATCACGGCCGCGCCCCTCCGAGGATCTGCCACCACCACTGCGCTCGCCAGTCCTGGGCGGCGCCTCGAACTTCGTCGGGCGTGAGAAGGGTGGCGGCGGCGTGAGCAGGGCGTCATCCGGGCGGATGCAGGCCAGCTTGCGGCCCAGCTTCTCCTCGATGTTCGGCAACAAGAAGGAATCCTCTTCACAGGCAAAGCTGATGGACGTACCGACATTGCCGGCGCGGCCGGTGCGGCCAATGCGGTGCACATAGTCCTCGGCCTCTTCCGGCAGACTGAAGTTGATCACATGGGTGACATCGTCGATGTGCAGACCACGCCCCGCCACGTCCGTCGCCACCAGCACCTGCAACTTGCCTTCGCGGAAGGCCTCCAGCGTCTGCACCCGCTTGTTCTGGGCGACTTCCCCGGACAGCAGCCCGCAGTTGATGCCGTGACGGTACAGATTGTCCGCCAGCTTGCGCACCTGATCGCGGCGATTGTTGAACACGATCACCTTGTCCGCCCCCTGCGCCTGGATCAGGTTGTAAAGCAACTTGTACTTGTCCTCGGTGGTGACGAGATAGACGATCTGATCGACGCTGTCGGTGGCCACTTTTTCCGGCTCGATCTCCACCATGATCGGGTCCATTGCCCAACGCTTGGTCAGTTCCAGTATCTCCGGCGTGAACGTGGCGCTGAACAGCAGCGTCTGGCGGCAGTCCTTGGCAGGTGTGCGAGCGACAATCGCGCGCACCTGGGGGATGAAGCCCATGTCCAGCATGCGGTCCGCCTCGTCGATGACCATCAGTTCCACCAGGCCCAGATAGATCTGGTCATTCTGCACGAAATCGATCAGACGTCCGGGGGTCGCCACGACGATGTCCACCGGGCGCTTATCCAGCGCGCGCAGCTGCTTCTGATAGTCTTCGCCGCCCACCATGGTCACGATATGCAGGCCGGCGTACTTGGCAAGATTCTGCGCGTCACTGGCAATCTGCATCACCAGTTCCCGCGTGGGCGCGATGATCAGGGCGCGCGGCTCGCCGATGTAACGCGTCTCGCGAATGGGATTGCTGACCAGATCGTTGATGATGGTGATGAGGAAGGCCGCTGTCTTGCCGGTGCCCGTCTGGGCTCGTCCGGTGACATCGTGACCCTGGAGGGAATACTTGAGGCTCTGGGCCTGGATGGGAGTGCAGTGGGTGAATCCGAGGTCTGCGATGGCCTTGTTCAGGGGTTCAACCAGATTGAAAGCCGAGAAGCTCGTCTTCTGGTTGCTTGATTCATTTTCCATAGGGAACTACGCCGCGGGCATTGCTGCCGGTTGAGTGACCCAGACTGCTCGCCCATGGCGCCATCAAGGTCAATAATGTCTTAAAAATCTGAAACTTATACGCCGTTCCAAAAAGCGCGCTGGCATCATAGCCGGCACGGCATTGAACATCAATAGCGCAGGACTGCCCCAGCACCCGCGGCTGCAGCGCAGACCGGACAGGCCGGGTCGCGCGGCAGACGCAGGGAACGCCACTGCATGGTGGCCGCGTCGAGCAGCAACAGACGACCTGTCAGCGGTTCGCCCACGCCGGCGAGCAGCTTGATCGCCTCCATCGCCTGCACCGCGCCGATGATGCCCACCACTGGCGCCATCACGCCATTGCGGGCACAACTCGCCTGCTCGTCATCGCCCTGGCGGTAGAGGCAGTGGTAGCAGGGACTGGCAGTCTGGCGCGGATCAAACACCGTCACTTGTCCTTCCATGCGGATGGCGGCCCCGGAGACCAGCGGCACACGATGACGCACGCTGGCGGCGTTGAGCGCAAACCGCGTGCTGAAGTTGTCACAGGCATCGAGCACCAGACTCACACCGGGAAGCAGCGCCTCCAGATCCGCCTCCGTCAGACGCTGCTGCAGGGAAGTAATGCGCACATGCGGATTGAGCCGGCGCAATGTTGCCGCGGCCGACTCGACCTTGGGCAGGCCGATGCTGTCTTGTCCGTGCACGATCTGGCGCTGCAGATTGCTCAGATCGACCGTGTCGTCGTCTGCCAGCAGCAGGTGTCCCACGCCGGCCGCCGCAAGATACATGGCCGCAGGACTGCCCAGACCGCCCATGCCCACGATGAGCACCGAGGCATCCAGCAGCGCCTGCTGGCCCGCGACATCCATCTCGGGCAGCATGATCTGGCGACTGTAGCGAAGCAGTTCTTCGTCCTGCATGGGTGTTTTCCTCACTCGTGTGTCATGGTCGGGCGCCGGAGGCAAGGCACGCCGCGGCAGTCAATCGCCCTGTATCTCGAGGCAGCCCAGGCTCACGCGCGGCAGTGCATTCAGATCGACCAAAGTGCGCACGCCGCCAAGACCCGCCTCGGCCAGCAGTTGGCGCACTGCGGGCCCCTGCTCGAAACCGTGCTCCAGCAGCAGCCAGCCGCCGGGCGCCAGATGACGCGGGGCCGCGTGGCAGATTGCCCGCAGATCGGCCAGTCCCTGCTCGGCGGCCACCAGCGCACTCGCGGGTTCGAAGCGCAGATCTCCCCGCCCCGGATGGCCATCCCCCGGCGCGATGTACGGAGGATTGCTCAGGATCATGTCGAACACACCTGCCGGCAGCGCCTCGCACCAGCTGCCCTGGCGGAAACCGACATTGCGGATGCCGAGCCGAACGGCATTGTCACTGGCCACCTGCAGAGCGGCCGCGCTCTGATCCGTGGCCAGAACCTGCCAGTGGGGCCGCTCGCTGGCCAGAGACAAGGCAATGGCGCCGCTGCCGGTGCCCAGGTCCGCGACGCGCAGTGGCTGTGAACCGGCCGCCACGGCCAACGCGAGTGCCGTTTCCACCAGCAGTTCCGTTTCGGGGCGCGGTATCAGCACGGCGGGGGTTACACGCAGTCGCAGCGTCCAGAATTCCCGCTCTTCGAGAATATAGGCCACCGGTTCGCCAAGGATGCGCCGCTCCAGCAGCGCCTCGAAACGTGTTCTCTCGGCCGGCGTCAAAGCCCGCTCTGGCCAGGCATAGAGCCCGGCACGAGTGGCACCCAATGCAGCGGCCAGCAACAGCTCGGCATCGATCTGCGCGGAGTCAGAACCGAACAAGGCATGTTGTGCCATGCGCAGGGCCTGTCCACTGCTGGTGGCAGTCACAGCTCAGGACTCCGCCAGCTCGGCCAGCAGGTCCGCCTGATGCTCGTTGATCAGCGGCTGAATCACCGAATCCAGCGCACCTTCCATCACCTCGGACAGCTTGTAGACGGTCAGGTTGATGCGATGGTCGGTGACGCGCCCCTGCGGATAGTTGTAGGTGCGAATGCGCTCCGAGCGATCTCCCGTGCCCACCAGCTTGCGACGGGTGTCCGACACTTCCTGCGCGGCTGCCTGCTGGGCCTGGTCGTTGAGCTTGGCATGCAGCAGGGACATGGCACGCGAGCGGTTCTTGTGCTGGGAGCGCTCGTCCTGGCACTCCACCACGATGCCGCTGGGAATGTGCGTGATGCGAATGGCGGAGTCTGTCTTGTTGACATGCTGACCGCCCGCGCCACTGGAACGGAAGGTATCGATCCGCAGGTCAGCCTTGTTGATCTCGATCTCGGCCAGCTCATCCAGCGCGGGCATCACGGCTACCGTGCAGGCCGAGGTGTGGATGCGCCCCTGAGTCTCGGTCTCAGGCACACGCTGCA
>JBEDFR010000094.1:0-24506 GCA_041175045.1 Pseudomonadota bacterium
ATCGATGACAATCTGAAAACGAAAAATGATTGAAAACAAACGATTGTAATTGTGACAAATATGACAGGGCCGACATCCGGCCCTGCACTCAGCGGTAGGTGGTATTGGCCACCCGGGTCTCGGCCAGCAGCATGAGCATGACCAGCAGCAACAGCCACCACCACACGCGCTGCGGTCCTTCGATTTCTGCGCTCAGCTGGGCAGTGCGCACCTCCTCGGACAGCACAGGTTCGGTCTCGGGATTGGTGAGGGCATCCTGCAGCGCGGAGGGTGCGATGCGCGCCAGCGCAGATTCCTGAGGGTCGGGGTTCACCGCATAGAATTGCACCGACTCGCCATCGTCGATGCTCATGAAGCCGGCGGTGCTGGCCGTGAGCAGACGATCTCCCGCCGGCAGTTGCGTGCTGCTGCCTGCGGCATCGGTGATGGTGAGGGTTGCCTCTTCAGCCACCGCCGTGCTCAGGTCGATCACGTCACCCACGCGATAGGCTCTCTCCTTCTCGGTAGCCTGCGCCAGGTAACGCAGCGACTCATGGGCGAAGGGCAGATACAGCCCCTGCAGCGGCATGTTGTTCCACTCGGTGTCGAGCGTGGATGCGAACAGCAGCACCCGCCCCTGCCCCACCGAACGCTCCAGCAACGCGGGGCTGCCATTGTCGAACTGCATCAGCACGTCCGCGTCGGCCGCCGCCGTGCTCGTCCAGTAGCCCTCAAAGCGCACGTCCCAGTCGGTGCCCAGCGGCAGCAGGACGGGATGGCGCTGGTCGATGTCGGCAATCAACAGATAGTCCCCGGCAGCCAGGCGCACAGCCTGGTCGAGCGTGGCCGGACTGATGGCCCCGAACAACTGGTTGAAGGGACCGGCAGCCACGCGATCTCCCGGCGCCAGCAACAGACTGCCACCCTCACGGACGAAGTCGTTCAATGCTCCCGCCTGAGTGGAATTGAAGTCACTGCCGGCGTTGAGCAGCACCACGACGTCGTGCTGCGCCAGCAGGTCGGCGTCCAGTTCACGAGGGGTGCTGCGCGTCAGCACGAAGGGCGACTCGGCGGAACCCCCGACGGCCAGCCCCAGCCAGTGGGCTTCGTCCTCGTACCAGTTCGCCGAGGGCTCGCCATTGACGAGCAGCACCCGAATCCTGGCCATGACATCCACGGTGAAGAAATAGCTGTTGTCGAGCGCGAAATCGTCAGTGCCCACGCGAATCTCGCCGCGATGGGTGCCGGCGGTGTCGAACACGGCCGGCAGGCGGACCACTTCTTCGGAAAGATCGGTGAGATTCACCGGCATGCGCGCCGTTTCGACGCCATCCAGCAGCAGCCGCACCTCGGCCTGATCGATGTGAACGCTGCCCGTGCTGCGCACCCGGGCCAGGATCTCGTACTCGCTCTGGTTCTCGATGAGCTGATCGGGCGAACGCACATCGGTGAGCAGAAGATTGCGTGTGGGCCCCTCGCCCACATCCACCGGATTCAGGCGCACGCCGGCCGACATCACCCAGCCGGAATCGTCGTTGCCCATGCCGCTGGCCTGGAAGTCGGAGATCAGGTGGACACTGCGGGTCTCGTGACGGGCGGACTCCAGCAGATCATTGGCCAGGCGCAGGGTCGGCAGGTAGCGGGTGACTTCGTAGCCGGGTTCCGGCAACGCCTCAAGGAAGGCCCGTGCGCCGTCCAGATCAGTACTGAGTTCACGCACCTGCAAGGCAGAACCACCGAAGGCCACGATAGCCACTTCGTCACCAGCCGACATGCCGGCCAGCAGGTCCTGTGCGGCCGCCCGCGCCTGCTCGCTGCGCTCGCCGTAACGCATGCTCATGGAGACATCGAGCAGGATCACGGACGATTCCGGCGCCGCATCCACCAGCGACGCGATAGCCCCATCGAACAGCGGACGGGCGAAGGCGAACACCAGCAGGGAGATCACGGCCGCCCGCAACAGCAGGAGCAGCCACTGCTGAATCTGCTGGAACAGAATGAGCTTCTTCGACGTGTTCTTCAGGAAGCGCAGGGTGCCGAACACCATCTTCGGCGGAGTCTCCTTGCGAATGAGGTGAATGGCGATGGGCAACGCAGCCGCCAGCAGACCGAACAGGAACAGCGGGCTCAGGAAACTCATTCAGAAACTCCTGGCGCGGCGCGAGATGTAGGAGTAGAGCGCCGTGTCCAGCGGCTGCGAGGTGTTGAGCAGGCAGTAGTCCACGCCGCTGCTCTGACACTGCTTCCTGCAGAATTCGAGGTACTTGCCCAGGTTCTCCAGATAGGCGTCACGGATGGACTGGGGCTGGGTGATGAAACTCTCGCGGGTCTCGGAATCGATGAACTCGGTGGCTTCCTGAAAGCGGAAGTGCAGCTCCGCGTCGTCCAGCACATGGAACACGATCACATCATTGCCCATGGAGCGCAGACGCTGCAGCGTCTTGATGATCTGCTCTTCGTCTTCCAGCATGTCGCTGATCAGGATCACCATGCTCTTGCGATTCAGGTTGCTGGCAAGATCCGACAGCGGGCGCACCACGTCTGTGCGCGCTCCGGCGTGCAGACCTGCCAGCACGCGCAGGATGCGGATCAGATGCGGCTGCCGGCACAGGGCCGGGATGTACTCGTTGACCTGTTCGTCGAAGGTGATCAGCCCCACGGCGTCGCGCTGACGCATGATGAAATAGGCCAGCGCCGAGGCCAGCGTGCGGCCGTATTCCAGCTTGCTCATCGCCCCCGAGGCATAGCCCATGGAAGCGCTGGAATCCAGTACTACATAGCAGCGGACATTGGTCTCGTCCTCATACTGCTTGATGTAGAACTTGTCGCTGCGCGCATAGAGCTTCCAGTCGACATGGCGCATGTCGTCGCCACGGTAGTAGTGGCGGTAGTCGGTGAACTCCACGCTGAAACCACGATGCGGACTTTTGTGCAGGCCGGACACGAAGCCCTCCACCACCACGCGGGCGCGCAATTCCAGATTGTCCAGACTTGAGAGAACCGTCGGGTCGATGAATGTCGTGTTGCTCGTCATGAGGATGCTTCCGTCACTGGCCTAGATGCCGGACGTCGGCTCGGGCACTGCCTCGATCAGACGACGAATCACCTCGTCAGTGGTGATGCGCTCGGCCTCCGCATGGAAGTTCAGCAGCACGCGATGACGCAGCACGGCCGGGGCGAGGGCGCGAATATCTCCGTAGGACACGTTGTAACGTCCGCGCAGCAGGGCGCGGACCTTGCCCGCCAGCACCAGGTTCTGCGAGGCGCGGATGCCTGCGCCCCAGCTGACCCAGTCATTGACGAACGGCGGCGCCACGGGGCTGTTGGGGCGCGAGGCGTGCACCAGACGCACGGCGTAGCGGATCACCGCTTCGGCTGCCGGCACCTGGCGGGCAATGCGCTGGAATTCCAGAATATCGTCGCCGCTCAGCGGGTGTGAAACGGTGTTGTCGACGATCTGGGTGGTATTGCCCACCACCATCACTTCGTCGTCTTCCGACAGATAACCCAGTTCGATCTTGAACATGAAACGGTCAAGCTGTGCTTCAGGCAGCGGATACGTGCCTTCCAGTTCGATGGGGTTCTGTGTGGCCAGAACGAAGAACGGACGCGCCATCTTGTGCGTCACGCCAGCCGCTGTCACCTGCCGCTCTTCCATGGCTTCCAGCAGCGAGGACTGCGTCTTGGGTGGTGTGCGGTTGATCTCGTCCGCCAGCAGGATATTGGTGAAGATCGGGCCCTTCACGAATTTCAGCGCGCGATTGCCGTCCTTCTCTTCCACGATCTCGGACCCGACCACGTCGGAGGGCATCAGGTCGGGGGTGAACTGGATGCGACTGAACTTCACCTGCAGGATGTCAGCCACTGTCTTGATCAGCAGCGTCTTGGCCAGACCGGGCACGCCGGTCACCAGACAATGGCCTCCCGCGAACAGGGCGATCAGCAACTCGTCGATGACAGCTTCCTGACCGACGATCACCTTCTTGATCTCGGCAATGATCTGATCACGTCCGTCCTGCATCTTCCTGACCAGCGCCAGATCGTCCTGGCTTTCCAGTCCCGCTACGGCGCCCTCTTCGACTTGCTGAATTTCTGACATGGGGTGAGTCCTGTTTTCGCTGTGGTTCCTGTTGATTGTCTGTACGTCTCAATGCGTGAACGCGTATATCAAATAATTGATGGCAATCTTGTACGCCTCGTTGCTGTAGCGCGTCGGGTAGGGCTCGAAGAACGTGTGTTCCCAGCCATCGCCCAGGTCGGCATTATGATTGGCCACGAGCATAACACGGCCATCATCGTCGAGAATCGCGTACACAGCCGGTGGATAATTCGGATCATCCAGACTGAAGCCGCCGTTGTAATCCCAGGTAACTGCGCGACCTGGCACCTGCACCACTTCCTCGACATCGAAGAAGGTGTGGAAAATCTCATGATCGGTGTCGAGCTTCACCAGCGGGCGCTCCGGGAAGAGCTTGACCATCTCGGTCTGGAAGTCCTCCAGGTGGGCGTCCCCCCAGAAGTCGTCCAGCAGGATGAAACCGCCGCGGAACATGAATTCGCGCATGGCCGCAATCTCCTCGGGGCTGAAATTCGGGCCGCTCATGGTGCTGCCGATCGGCACACGCTTCATGTTCATGTAGAGGAAGGTGTGCTCGAACAAGCGCGGATCGGTCAGCTCCAGGAAGTCGTAGCTCTTGCTGTTGGCGTCGATGTTCGTGTAACGCTGCACGCCGCGCAGGAAGTTGGATTCGGCGTCTGGAAAATCGGTATCCCACCAGCCGCCGCGCCGCCCGCCACCGCCAAAACCTCCGAAACCGCCACCGAAGTCCCCTCCATCGTAGCCACCGCCGCGACGACCGCGCCCGCCGCCGTAATTGGTGTAACGGCCCCGGATCCAGGTGAACTCAGTGGGCACGGCGACCTCGGAACTGGCCTCACGCAGAAAGGATTCCGGGTCGAAGTCGAGCGGCACTGCAGTGGTCTGGGCGGCAAGACCGGCGCTGCACAGCAGCGCAGCGGCCGCGATCCATGCCCGCAGCGCCTTGCTCAGGAGTGTGCCTGTCGCCCGATTCCAGTCCATCCATTCATCTCCACGGATCAGCCCGCGACCCTACTGTGCTGCATCCACCGCCTGCAGCAGCACCTGCTGGGCCCGTTGATAGCTTGGTGCAATCTCGAGTGCACTCAGGATATTGCGGCGCGCCTGCGGTGCCTGACCATTGGCCAGATAGGCCTCGGCCAGATCGGTGCGCGCCTCCACCGGATCGTTCACATCCAGATCCACCAACACCTCCAGTTCGCGCACCGCCATCTGCGGGTCGTTCTGCCGGCGGGCGATCTCGGCCCCGATGCGATGTACATCGAGACGATAGGGCGTGATGGCGAGTGCTCGGTCCATGTAGTAACGCGCGCTTTCCAGGTCGCCGCTCTCCAGCGCCGCCGTAGCCAGCAGCACCGTTGAATCATCGTCGTGCTGCTGGTTCTGCAGCATGATGCGCAGCTGTTCGAGGCGGGCCGCCTGATTGCCTTCGCGCTCGTGGATCTGCGAGAGCACCAGTGCGGGACTCGGATAACCGGAATAGTCCGGCAGGATGTCGTGGGCAATCTGCAGATGCACCTTGGCTTCGTCGAAGGCCTCTTCCTTGAACAGCACGATGCCCAGTTGCAGATGCGCCTGGAAGTCGCGCGGCTGGTCCTGCACGCGCTGACGCATGTGCTGCTTCAGCGAGGCATTGTTGTACAGCTCGGCCATCACGGCGCTGGAGTTCTCGCGCTGACCGTGGCCATGGGCGGCACCTTCGTCGGCGGCATCCTCGGTGTGCACATAGACATTGATCTCCTGCACGCGGCGGTCGACCCAGGCACGGAAGCCCGCGTCGAAATCGTCGATGGACATGGTGAACACGGCCTCGAACATCTCCGACTCTTCCTTGATGAGGGCGTACTGCTTGACCAGCTCGATCAGCTTGTCGAAGCCGTGCTCCTGCGCGATGTAATCAACGACCAGATAGGACTGGAAGTAGGCGAAGCCCAGGTCCTCGTTGCTGTCCGCACCGGTGAAGCCTTCATTCAGACTGCCCACGGGCAGCAGCTTGTTCTGCTGGGCGGCACGCACCAGCTCCATGCCGTGACGACGGCCCCACTCGGGCCGCGCCTCGCGCTCCTCCCACACGGAGATGCCCTCGGAGAGCCAGCGCGGCATGCGGTTGTTGGTCATCTGCAGGGTGAACACGTGCACCAGTTCGTGCCAGAGGATCTCCTGCCAGTTGGCGTCCAGCGTCTGCGGCGAGATCAGGGTGACCACCTTGCCGAAGCAGATGCCCACCAGCGGGCCGATGTCGGGCAGGCCGACGGAACGCACCGCGAAATCGTCGGTACGCTCGAAGACTTCCACCAGCACCGGCGCCTCCGGCTCGAAGCCGTACTTGGCAGTCAGCGTGGCCCAGCTCTCTTCCAGCAGTGGCGCCATGTAGGGCCACAGCACGCGAGCGTCGCGCTGGCTCATGCGCACCTCGAAATGCTCGGTGCGCAGCGTGGCGTATTCCTCCAGTGTGTCGAACACCTTGAGCATGTTGGAGGTCATCACGTTGAAGGGGTCATTGTCGAAGGCCAGCTCCAAAGCAACACGGCCCTCTTCCTCTTCGCCCAGGCGGATGAGATTGGTGCCCAGCAGGGTATGGCCCTGCCAGTAGTTCGGGTCGGCAGCCACGGCCTGCCGGGCGTAGCCCACGGCCTCGGTGAAGCGGTAGGCATTGCCGAAGGCGTCGGCCAGATCGCCGTAGAAGCGTGCATTGCCCGGACTGAAGGCATTGACGCGGGCCTCCAGCTCGGCGAACTCGTCGAAGCGCTCGTGCAATGCAGCCTGCGCCGCCAGGATGCTCAGCGACTTGAGCGATTCCGCGTTCACCTCCAGCGCACGCTCGACGTATTCGACGGCCTCGTCGGCGCGATCGTTCATGACCAGCAGCGTGGCCATGGTCTCGAGCACCGCGACATCGTTCGGATTGACTTCCAGCGCGAAGGCCAGCGAGCGCTCGCCGCCACTGATCCTGGCCTGCCCTACCAGCGCAGGCGTGTAGCGACGGTTGATCTCCAGCGCGGCGTTGTAGGACTGCTCGGCGTCCACGACATTGAACTTCTCCATGAACAGATCACCCCACAACACCTGGGCCTCGAGGTTCTGCGGGTCGAGACGCACGGCCTCGCTGAACAGGCTGTTGGCGTCATGGAAGCGATCCAGCAGCCAGCTGGCCAGCGCCACCATGGCGATTTCCTCGGCATCGAACACCAGGCCGGCGTCATAGCGACCGATCGCCGCATCGAGCTGGACGCGGGCCTCGTCACGACGGCCGGTGAACTGCAGCAGACTGCCGTACTGCACCAGGGCGCGCACCGGCGGCGTGGTGTTGCCCGTCACGACTTCCTCCAGAATCTGCAGTGCCTCGGCTGACTGACCGGTCGCACGCTTGAGCTCTGCCAACTGGGTGGCCAGTCGCGCCGAGGCGGCATTGTCGGAGATGGCGTCTTCCAGCACCTCGATGGCGCGTTCGTACTCGCCAGTCTGCGCCAGAGCCTTGCTCAGACCCAGCAGGCCGGCTTCCTCGTCGAAGCTGTCGACGCGCTGAAACAGCTCGATGGCCGCCAGATAGGAGCCGGACTGCAGCAGTTCTTCGGCGCGTTCGAGCGCCGGCTGCATCTGGACGATGGGTTCCTGAGCCAGCGCCGGCGTGACCAGCAGGGAGGCCTGCAGCAGCAAACACAGGCTCAGGGGGCGAAGAGCAATGCGCAAGGGAGAGCGTTCAGGGAAGTTCATTGTACCGTCCTGTCTTTCTTGCCAGATCGATCAACAGAGTTTCCATCCTGGTCCAGTAATCCTCTTCCAGATAATTGGCCTTCTGGCCACGCAACAGGAACACGGCACGTTCCAGCTCCTGCATTTCGGCCAGCAGGGTGCGCGCCTCGGGCGAGCTCTTTTGCGGCCCGGCGCTGTGATTGTCGAAGTAGGCGATCTCCGCGAGGCTGCCATCGCCCCCGCCTGCCGAAGGCTCCAGGCTGAAATTGCCGTCACCATTGTCATCGATCACCGAGCGCTCCGTAGGCAGGCGGCCCTGCTCGGAATACCAGCCCTGCACGCTCTGACTGGCAAAGGTCCAGGCCTCCAGCACCGAGACGCGGCCGTTCTTGTCGCGATCCCCTGCACGGGCATCCAGCGCCTCGATGAGATAGCGGGCGAACATCGGGTCGTAACGCTCGGCACGGGTACGCGTGGCCGAGAGAATGACGCGACCCGGCGCGGCGAGTTGCGCCGAGAAATCAAAGCTGCCGCTGGTAGTATTGATGACCACGAGATCCTGCTGCCGGAACGCGGCCAGCAGCGTGGCAAACTCGGCCCCGGTGATGTCCGGGCCGACAATGTTGAACTTGGCAGAGGCATCGGACGAGGAGCCGTGGCCGATCATGAAGATGGTGAGCTGGTCGCCAGGCTGCAGCGCCAGCTGCAGCCTGCTCACGGCGGCCTCGATGTCCTCGCGACGCGAACTGCCATCCACGCGCGGGTTCGCGCCGGCCGTACTGCCGTCATCCAGCAGCAGGGTGACGGTGTCGGAGCTGTAGCCGTAGTCCCGCGCCAGCACGTCATGCAGCGAATTGGACCACTGCGAGAAGCGCGCGCGGATCTCGTCCGAGGCCGCGGCGCCCGTGATGATCAGCGCTTGGCGTGCGGCTTCGGGCCCACCACGGAACCAGACGTCTTCCTGGTCGCCGCTCTGGGCAAGTGCCGGCGTGCCCAGCGCGCTCAGGCTCAGCGCCAGACACCCTGCAAGGTTCAGTCGAATCCCTCTGCGCATCGCTTGCATCATGACAGGCCCTTGAATCGACGCGCGACCCAGTCGGCGCACAGCAGCAGGATCAGCAGGAACAGCAGGGCCGGGGTATCCCACAGGTCTTCCTGCACTTCCACGGAGTAGGCATTGGGGGTGTAGGTGATGTCGTTCACCAGCGTCGAAGATTGCTCCAGGTCGTAGTAGCGCCCGGCACTGACTTCAGCAATGCGCTCCAGCAGAGCGGTGTCGCGGCCGGCCGAGGTGAATTCGCGCAGGGAGGGCGTGACGACGAAGGCACTCATGCGCTCCGTGTCGCTGCGATCCGCCTCGCCTGCTGCGCTGGGCACATCCACCAGCAGATTGAACACGCCTTCGTTCTGCACCTCGAAGCTGGTGCGGTAGACGCCGTCACGGTCGATGTCCCACTCCATGGCGGCATCCAGCAGCTCGCCCTGGGGGCCGGTCAGATGCACCCATACCGACGCGTTGTTGTCGGGTTGGTAATTGATGTCGCGAACGGTGGCGGTGACTTCGACGCGATCGCCCACGTGATAGAACTCGCGGTCAAATTCGATGGTGACGCGTTCGAGCGCGGACACCGAGAGCCAGCGCAGCAGCTGGCGCCAGATGCGCTCGTGAGACTGGTCCTCCGCCGGCATCATCATCTGCCAGCGCCAGGTGCTGGCACTGGTGATGGTCATACTGCGTCCGCTGCCATAGCGCTGCATGGCGATGATCGGCAAAGCCTGATTCTGGAACTGCAGCGCATTGTGCTCCATCAGCACGGTGGCGCCGGGCTTGGCGCGACCAGTCACGTAGGCGCCCTGCAGATCGGGCATGGCGGCCCAGAGGCGACGGTTCTCCGCGTCGTCACTGTGCAGACGCAACAACTCCGAGAACTCGCCCGCTGTGGTCAGCTTCGGCGTGAAGATCTCGCCGGTCAGATGCGTGCCACGCGTGATGCCGCCCTGCAGGTCCTGCGGCAGCACGGTGGATGGCACCAGGGTCACGGGCAGGATCTCAGCCAGCACGCTGTCGACGAATTCGTCCTGCAGCATGCCGGCCACCAGCAGGCCGCCGCCGCGTTCGGCGACAAAATCCTGTAGCATCTCGAGCTGTTCGTCCGTGAGGAAGTCGCGGTCGATGTCGCCCAGGATCACCGCCTCGTACTGATAAAGCTCCTCGCGCGATTGGGGAAAACCGGCTGACAACTCGAGCGCAGACTCGATGCCCTGGCGGTAGAACTTGCCCGGACCTGTCTGCAGATAGGTGGCCAAGCGCAGCGAGGTATCGCCCTCCACCGCGCGGCGGATGAACTTGTATTCGTTGCGCGGATGGCCGTCGACATACAGCACGTCCAGTGCCGAGCGCTCGGAATTATCGACAAGGAAGCTGTAGCGGTTGTTCTGCAGGACGATCTCGCCTTCCTGTTCCGCTACCTGCAGCGTGTAGACGATGGCTTCGCGACGCTCCGGCTCCAGCTCGATGCTGACGCGGCGCGTGGAATTGTCGTCGCCCAGCACCACCTGCTGCGTGGTCACCACTGTCTCGCCATCGAGCACGGCCACTTCGACGGAACGATTGGCGTAGCCCTGGTTGCTCAGAGCCATGTCCACATTGAAGACCGAGCCTTCCAGCACCGTTCGGGCCGCCACCACGTCCACGATGCCGACGTCGCGAGGAATATTTTCCTGCCCCACGCCCACAGTGAACACCGGGATCTCGCGGGCACCGAAGCTCTGGGCACGCGGCAGTGGATCGACGCCTTCGTTGTCGGCCCCGTCGCTGATCAGCAGGACGCCGCCCAGGGCCAGACCGCTCAGCTGTTCGTCGACATACTGCAGGGCCTGATCCAGCGAGGAGGCCGTGCCGGCCGCGGTAAGGGCCTCGGGCTCGGAGACACGCTGAGTGTTCTTGTCGAAACGGAAAATACGCACCTGGAACGTGTCACCCAGACCCTCGACAATGCCGGCGTTGCCGTAGAGCAGCTCGCTGACTGCTGCCGCCCGGGTCCGGGAACCCGCCAGATCGGGGATGCTCATGCTTTGAGAATCATCGACCAGGATGGCGAGGTAGGTCTCCTGGGGCACGACCTGCTCAGTGGTAACAACAGGTCGCAGCAGACAGAGAAAGAGCAGGATCAGCACCAGAGAACGCAGCGTGATGAGAGACATTTTCCAGGCTGGCGAGAGCGCACGCGTGGTCTTGCGATAAGACCACCAGACTGCGCCGACCAGGACCACCACAAGCAGCAGGGCGAGCCAGGGACTGAGGGCGTAGGCGAAGGTGAAACGCCCCTGCTCGATGGCTTCCAGGTAGTGTTGGTCCAGAATGAAGTTCATCGTCAGGGCGCCGTGCCGCCTGCCCCGTTGTTCTCGGACAGCACGCGATAGTACTCCTCGACAAGGCGGCGGTATTGATCGGGTACGTCTTCGTCAGCCGAGGCGTAGAGTTTCTGATTGACGCGGTCAAGCTCTGCCTGCGCGCGCAGCGTGGCTTCCAACTCCATGATCGGTTGCAGCAGAGCTTCAAACAGCTCCGGCTGACTCAGGAAGTCCTCGATGCCTTGACGGGTGATCTCGCTGCGAATGGAGCGGGCATTGCCAAGCGCCAGCGTGGTGCCGCCCGTGCCCGGGCGACCGTCGCCGCCCCCGGCATTCTGGCCCTGCTGTGCCTGCCCCTGCTGTCCGCCGGACTGCTGCCCGCCTTGCTGCCCACCCTGACTCTGCTGCCCCGGCTGGCCGGGCTGACCACCCTGTGCCAGCTGACCGCGCTGGGCTGCAGTGCGCTCGGCCATCTGCTGCTGTTGCAGCTGTTCGGCCAGTTGCTGGGAGAGTTGCTGAGAACGTTCAAGCTGCTGTCGCATCTGGGCAATCGAGGCGGCGCTCTGATCGCCACCATTCAAGTCCTGCACCTGGTTCCGCAAGGCCTGCATCTGCTCCATCAGCTCCGCCGCGTCGCGCGCCGCCTGCTGGATCGGGTCGGCCGAGCGCGGCTGGTTGACAGAGTTCATGGCCTGCAGGCTGGCACCCAGCTCCTCGAGTGAGTCACCGACTTCCCGTTCCAGATCAACGGCAAGATTGACCATGCCGTTGCTGAGCACGCGGCCGCTGGTGTCCATGGTCTCGCGCAAGGGACGAATGGCGCGGCTGGCCTGCTGGGCCTGGGATAGCAACTGCTGATCCTCGTTCTCGCCCCGCGCGATGATGGCACGCAGCATCTTTTCTATCTCTTCCAGTTCGCGGCGCTGCTGCTGCTGTTCGGCCACCAGCTCCTGCAACTCCTCGTTGCTGCGGGCTGTCTGCCGGGTCTGACCCAGGCCCTGCTGCCGATTGGCCGCTTCCAGTGCCTGCTGCAGTTCACGCTGATCCTCCAGCAGTTGCTGCCCGCGCTGGGCAGCGTTCTGCGCCAGCTGACTCACGGAGGTGGTCTGCTCGGCCCGCATCTGGCGCTGCTGCTCGCGCAGACTCTCCAGTGCGCGCTGGCTGCGAGCAGCCGCCTGGGCGGGGGACTCTGCCTGAGCCGCTTCGGCCATCTGTTGCGCAGCGCGCTCCAGCTGGCTCTGTCCGCTCTGTCCTGCGGACTGCTGGGCGGTCTGCTGCTGCCCTGGCGACGACTGCCCGCCTGAGGCCCCTGCCTGCTGGGATTGGCCGTTCTGCTGGGACTGCCCGGACTGCTGAGACTGGCCGACCTGACCACCCTGCTGCCCCTGCGCACCCGGCTGCTGCTGACTCTGCTGGCTGCGTTGACCACCCTGCTGCCGCGCCAGTTGCTGGGCGAGCTGCTGCACTTCCTGACTCAGCTGCTCCTGTTCACGCTGCAGACGTTCCAGTTCCCGCCGACGCTGCTCTTCGTTCATGGCCTCGAGACGACGGGCCAGATCGCGCTGGGCACGCGTCAGACCTTCCTGACGCCGGGCAAGCTCTTCCAGCTTGTTCTCTTCCTCGGTGGCCTGCCCTCCGCCACCGCCGCCGGCACTCTGCGGCGTCTCATAACGGTTCTCGAGCTGACCCATTTCCATCTCGAACAGTTCGCGCAAATCCTCGCGCTCCTGCTGGGCGCCGCCGCCCCCACCGCCGCCACCGGCCTGCTGGGTGCTGATGTCGGTGCGATTGATCTCGGCCTCGGCCTTGAGCACGTACTGCAGCGCCACCTGCTCGGGCTTGAGGGCACTGGTGACCTGCTGTTTCTCGAGTTCGGCGATCGCCAGGTTCATCTGCTCGATGGCGAGCTGCAGGTTCATCACCGCGTTGTCATAGCTGTCATCGGAAAAATTCAGGCGCTCGGCCAGACGGTCGATGGACTGCTGGGCGCGTGTGGTGGCCTCGGCCTGGGACTCCGCGATGACACGGATGTCGTCGGCCAGCGTGGCGGGATCGGTGTCGATGGGCAGATTGCGCAGCTTCCAGGTGGCCGCAATGATGTCCTTCTGCAGGGTCACCAGCGCGCTGCTCTCGCCGCCCTGTTGCCCGCCTCCGCCGCCTCCCCCGCCCTGCTGTCCACCGGCCCGGCGGAACTCCTGATCGGTGGGAATGACCTGCAGGAAATAGATGTCGGAGACTACCTGGGCGGGGCCGCTCAGCCCGTTGTTGTCGGCCAGGGTGAGGTAATAGCTGACAAAGTCTCCCGGGGCGACGCCCAGGTCCTCCAGGTAGAGCATCTCGGCGCCGGAGATGCTGCGGGTCTGCTCCTGCGGCAGGAAGTCCACCGCCACTTCGTCACTGCCCACCACGTTGTAGTGCAGATTGAATTCGCTCAGTCCATAGTCGTCGCTGGCGTCGACTTCCAGCACCACTTCTTCCAGCGGCATCACATCGGTGTCACGCCCCGGGCTGCGCAGAACCAGTTCCGGCGGCAGATCGGGAATGGCACGGATGTAGTAGTCGGCCGGGTCCTGGCTTTCCAGGTCCTCGAAGTCGCGGGCCACGATGCGATAGACGCCGTCAGCGGCCACGGTGAAGCTGGCCGTGCCCGTGCTGCCATCGATGCTCAGGGGAATGCTGGCGTAGCCGGAGCCTTCCTGGAACTCTATGCTGGCGGTCTCGATGGGCTTGTTGAAGCTGACCTGCAGGCTGACCTGGGTGCCTTCGGGCACCAGCATGTCGCCGGCATCCTCTTCGGTGTTGTCCTCGATGCCGGTGTAGTCGGGGTATTCATAGGCCACCTCGATCGTCTCGACGCGGGGCAGGTCGTACACGGTGATGCGGAACTGCTCCGAACGCTGCTCGCCGTTCTGCTCGAAATTGACGTAGTAGACCAGACTCTCCTGCACCGAGGGCAGGAAATAGCTGTAGCTGGCACTGTCACTGCCACTGGCCTCCTGGGGCATGCTCAGGTCCTGCCAGTTGACGTTGTCGCTCTGGATGCGCAACTGGATCTCACTGGGCATGGCGTTGGTGACGCGGGCCACGATGGTGGCCGACTCGCCGCGCTGCATGGAGATGTCGCCGGGCTCCAGGCTGATCAGAATCTCGCGCGCGGGCTCCTGCACCGCGATCTCTACCTGCGGCTCGCTACTAAAGGGCCAGAATAGTCTGCTGGCAGCAGACAGCATGACTTCGGAGAGCATCAAAGCCGCGACAGCGACGCCGAAAGCAGCCGTTGCTGCGCCAAGGGAAATCCAGGGCGTCTTTGACTCTGCGACCTGCTCGACGCGGGCCTGCTGCTCCTGGACGTGGGCTTCGGCGTCCGCCCACAGCTGTCGCACGAACTGACGGGAGACGCCGGGGCGGCCGGCACCCTGCTCGTCCGAGGTGAATTCCAGCGAGGTCAGCAGGCGCTGTTCAAGATCGGGAATGCGATCTTCCACAAAGTGCGCCAGGGACTGGTCATCCCCCTGCAGTCGGCGCAGTCGGCCGGCCGTGACCCAGACCGCGGCTGCGATGCCGCCAAGCAGTAGCACGAAGAGCAGCACCGACCCAGTGCGACCCGGGTTCAGCAAAGCCTCGACGCCGGCCAGCACAAACGTCCACGCGACGATGGCAATGACGGCGAGACTGACATGATGCAGCGTGTGCAATCGAGTGCGACGACGACGGATGGTGCTGAGGGTATGGCGCAGGTTTTCGAGGGTGGGAGATGCCATGTCGATTCTTCTTGTCTCTGCCAAAACGTGAGGGAAACCAGCGTTTCAAGACCTTGCCGCATTCCGGAAAATGCCCCCGACAGGGCCTGCTCCTGTGCCGACGGGATGACCCCACTATCCCACTAACTCCGCAGCGAAAGCAAGCAAGCACGAGTCTGAAGGGGAGACCGCGGGGACTGTCCAAGTCTTTCCGCGGGGCTCAGGAATTCCCCCGCAGAGCCGCCAGTCGATGCAGGCGCTCCACGCCTGCCAGTGTGGTCGACTGGTGGTTGAAAAAGATCCGCGCGAGCTGTTTGCAGAGATCGGATCGCTCGAGGATGACCCCTCGAGATGGCGGAGGCAGCCGCGTATTTTCCCCGGCCCGAGCACAGAGTGTTCCCCCACGTTGCGCTGTGACACGGTTTGACCGAGCTGAGCGAGGCCGTTAGATTGCATGGGTTTCACGTCCTCTGGATACCTTCATGAAAGCCCTGCTTCTGTCTCCCTACGACGCCGGCAGCCACCGTGTCTGGCGGGAAAATCTATATGCCATGTTGCCAGAGATATCCTGGACCACGCTGGTACTGCCACCCCGTTACTTCGCATGGCGCGTGCGCGGCAACAGCCTGAGCTGGGCATTCACGCACCGTGCTGCACTCACACAGCAGCACGACTTCCTGCTCTGCACCTCGATGACGGACCTCTCGGCCTTGCGCGGTTTCGTCCCGCCGCTGGGGCGACTCCCCACCATTGTCTACTGCCATGAAAACCAGTTTGCCTATCCAGAGAATCCGCAGTCGCCAGTCAAGAATCCCGTGGAGCCGCAGGTGCTAAGCCTCTACACGGCGCTGTGCGCCGACCGCCTCGTCTTCAACAGCGAATGGAATCGCAGCAGTTTCCTGCAGGGGGCTTCGACCTTGCTGCGCAAGCTGCCGGACGAAGTGCCCGATGGCCTGCAGGAGCGACTGGCTCGCAGTGTCGTGCTGCCGGTTCCGCTGGACGCCTCGCTATGGCAACCACGGCCGACGCCGGGGGAATCCGACGTGCTGAACATCGTCTGGAATCATCGCTGGGAATTCGACAAGGGGCCGGCGCTGCTGCTGGCCATCGTGGAGGCTCTATTGCAGCGACGCGTGCGTTTCCGGCTGCACCTGCTTGGCCAGCAGTTCCGCCAGTCACCGCCAGAGTTCGGCGCACTGCAGGCGCGGCTGGCGCGCTGGCATGCCGAGTCGAACATCAGCCCCGGTCACACCGGCTTCGTGGCCGAGCAGCCAGCCTATCGCCAGCTTCTGGCGAGAAGTGACGTGGTGTTGAGCACCGCCCTGCATGATTTCCAGGGGCTCGCCCTGCAGGAGGCCAGCGCGCTGGGCTGCGCCGCCCTCGCACCCGCGCGGCTGGTCTATCCGGAGTACCTCGACTCAGAACAGCTCTATCAGGGCACAGGCCCGCTGGCCGAGCAGGCGCATAGCGCGGCTGCACGACTGGCCGAATGGGCACAGCGCAAAACAGTCGGTCTGCCACTGCCAGTGGTCGATTTACGCGCCTGCCACCCTGACACCCTGCGATCCGCTTATGCACAACTGATTCATTCGCTGTTCAGCCCACCCGCAGCAGCCTGACTGCAGCAGACTCAGGGGAGAATCTTCTTGAACGCGGCGCTGCCGAAACGCTACAGTTCGGCCCGACCGGACACAGCCTGCGGGCAGACCGCCACTTCCTATCGGAGCCAAAATGACGTCAGTTCGCCACGGATTTCTCACTGTCACCGCCCTCGCCACCGCGTTTGGCGTCAGCCTGCTGCAGGCCCAGCCGGCAGAGCAGCCCGCCCCCGAGCCGATGGATGACACCGCCGCCTTCCAGGCCTTTCTGGCGGATTTCCGCGCAGAAGCCCTGACTCGCGGTATACGCGCCGAAACCCTGGACGCCATCCTGCCCACCATCGAGCAGCAGCGACGCGTCATTCAGGCCGATCGTGCTCAGGCCGAGTTTGTCGAAACCTATGCGGATTATCTTGAGCGCGTCAGCCCGCGCCGCATCGAGATGGGCAAGACTTTGTTCGCCGATCAGGGCGCCATGCTGGAGGCCGCCTCGGCTCCTTACTATGTGCAGCCGCGCTTCGTGGCAGCGGTGCTGGGCATGGAAAGCAACTACGGCACCTTCCCGATCACCGAACCGCTGTTCAATGTGGTGGCCACGCTGGCCTTCGACAGCCGTCGCGGCGAGCAATTCCGCAACGAACTGTTCGCCGCCTTCGAGATCGTCGACAAAGGCTATGCCACGCAGGACATGATGAAGAGTTCCTGGGCCGGCGCGCTGGGTGCCCCGCAGTTCATGCCCGGCAGCTATCTGCGCCTGGCGGTGGATCAGGACGGCGACGGCCGCCGCGATCTGTGGAACATGGGCCCGGACGTGATCGGCTCGGTGGCCAATTATCTGCGCTCCACAGGCTGGCAGGACAATCAGACCTGGGGACGCGTGGTGAGTCTGCCGCCCGGTGGCGAACAATCCCTGCCGGCGCCGCAGAATGTGGGACTGGATCCGGACGCCACCTGCAGGCGTTACACCACGATGGGCGCCTGGCGCAGCCTGAGCGACTGGCAGGAACTGGGGGTGCGCAAGGCCGACGGCACGGATCTGCCGACCCGACCACTGGCGGCGGCGCTGATCATCGGGGATGAGGGGGATGACAAGGGGTACCTGGTGTACCGCAACTTCTGCTCGCTGCTGCGCTACAACCCGTCATTCAAGTACGCGCTGGGCGTCAGCCTGCTGTCGGACGCCATCGCCGGCATCGAAGACTGAACCTCAGCCCCCGGAGCTGCTCTGCAGCTGCACCGGCTCCAGCACGGGGAAGGCCACGGTCTGGCCGATCTGGATCTGGCGGAAGTCGAGGTCGGGGTTGTACTGGCGCAGCAGCCACATCGGCACCGAATATTTGCGCCGAGCAAGGTTGGCGATGTTGTCGTTCAGGGCCACCTTGTGCTGATCCACATGGCGGATTCGGTACTGACGGAAGAAATCCTGTTGCTCCTGCACATGGAACTGGCGGCGCTTCATCTCGAACTCGGCCACCGTCACCTGGCTGAAATCCAGCACCAGTCTGTCCCCCATCACCACCGGCGCACTCGCGCGCAGATTGTTCAACTGACGCAGCCGCGCACTGCTCACTCCCAGCCAATCGGCATAGTGGCTCAATGTCTCGGAAGCCTGGATCTCGATGCTCTGATTGGCAGCCACGCTGTAATCGGAAGGGTCTGCCGCCAGATCAACCTGCGCCTGCGCATTGCCCTCCTCCGCTCCTGGAGCCTGCGCCAGCTCGGCCGGCGCATCGGGGTCGATCGTTGTTTGTTGTGGCATGACTTCCAGCACCGGCACCAGATCCTCCGCGATGCTGAGGCTGACAGGGGCAGGCGTGGGCTGCGCAGCGGGTAGCGGCACGGCCACCGGCTCGCGCGGCGTGACATAGACCACAGGCTCGGCGGCGGGGGCATTGCTGCCCGGCATTCGCAGCGTCTGACCGGGATAGATCAGGTCGGGATGGTCGATGTTGTTGGTCTGCAGCAACGCCCGCTCGGAGACGCCAAATCGCCGAGCGATGGAGGAGAGCGTGTCGCCGCGCCGCACATCGTAGCTGCTCGCGCCGGAGCGTGTGCTACCGGCGCTGGCTGTAGCCGTGTTGCCGCTGGCCTGGGATGCGGCCGTCGCGGCGATCTGTGCAGAGCTCTGGCCCGTGGCGGCAGCGCTGTCCTGGGGCAGCAGCAGGCGCTGGCCGACACGGATGCGATGGCTGTCGGCCAGCTGATTCAAGGAGGTGAGCGCTGCCACGGAAGTGCTGAAGCGGCGCGCGATGGCCGACAGGCTGTCGCCACTCTGCACCACATAGGCGAGATCGGGCGTCTGAATCGGGAACCTTTGATCGGCCGGAATTTGACTGATGAGTTCGGTCAGCGGGGCGCGCAGGGCCTTGCGCTGCACCTTCACCACATAGCCCTTGGGAATGCGCTTGCTGCCATCCCATACCGCTGGACGCAGGGCAGGATTGTCGAACTTGAGGTGCTCCAGCGTGATGCCGAGGGTGTCAGCCAGAGTCTGGGCCTCGACATAATGGTCCAGCTCGATTTCGTCGTACTGCGGATGCGGGTCGAGCTGCAGCACGCCGAAAAGGGTCTGGGCCTGACGTTCAACATCCAGCACCGCCAGGAATTGGGGGTAGAAGTTGCGCGAGGCGAAGCCGAAACTCGGCCCCTTGTAGTTCATGATGATGTCTTCGATGCGGTTGGTGCCCGTCTCGCGCACCGCCCGACTCATGCCGCCGGTACCGTGGTTGTAGGCAGTAAGTGCCAGTGGCCAGGTACCCAGGATCCGGTAGTTGTATTCCAGCAGACTCATCGCGGCATAAGTGGCAGTGTAAGGATCCATGCGCTCGTCGACGATGTGGTCGATACGCATGAAGCGTTGCCCCGTCGTGCGCATGAACTGCCACATGCCGGCGGCCGCGACACTGGAGTAGGCACCAGGGTGAAAGGAGGACTCGACATGGGGCAGCGCCCCCAGCTCCATCGGCAGATTCTTGGCTCTGATCACGTTGTTGATGTGATCACGATAGGCGCCGGAGCGGATCAGGCCCTCGACGAAACGGTCAGACTGGCCGAGCTGGAAGCGGACATTGGTGGCGGCAGTGGCCAGAGTGTCATTGCTGACAGCGGCTGGCCAAAGCTCGAGGATGTCCTGCTCGAGGGACGTCAGACCGCTGCGCTTGCCGCTGGCGAGCACCTTGAGAGCGTCCTGGATGCGGGTGCGTTGACGTTCTAGTTCGGGCCGGTCGTAGTCGACGCGCCGATAGACGATGGCAAGATTGTTGGCGTCGTGAAGAAAACCACTTTCGGTATCCACTTCGGTGTAGACGCGAGTCCAGAACCTGATGGCAGGCTCGAGTTCAGGAGGTCTAGGCAGCAGTTCGGAATCCTGGGCGGCGGCCGTTGCCGTGATACCGAACAGGCACAACAGCGCGAACAGGCGCAGGATGGAAGGAACAGGCGGCATATCGAGGCTCTCTGGGACACTGGCTTGGTAGACCGTTGTTCGGGAGATAAATTCCGTCAGGCCGGGATCAATACTACAAGAGCACCAGGGATTGTCCAAGCCCGGCGGCAGGCTGCGGAACGCACCGGGCGCAGCGGTTTCGCCGGCATCCTCAATTGACTATACTGCGCGCCCGATACCCCGCACGGTAGCGCTGACGATGACCGACAACAAGAAACTGGCCGAAGCCAGCCTGGAAAGCCTCTACCGCATCTTCACCGTCCCGGAAGCGCCGGATTCCACCCTGGGTCTGATCGACCAGTCGATTTCCCGCAACATGACCGGCTTTCTGCAAGAACACATCGTTGCCGCCGAGCGCGACCTGCAGCTGATCGAGAAGGACTTCGCCAATCCCCGCATCCCCGACAAGCCGGTCTTCGTGTCGGAGCAGATCGATTTCCTGCTGGACAAGGTTGTCTCGCAGTCCGTGCACATCGCTTCACCGAGCTTCGTGGGCCACATGGCCTCTGCCCTGCCCTATTTCATGCTGCCGCTGGCACGCATCATGACGGCGCTGAACCAGAACCTGGTCAAGGTGGAGACCTCCAAGGCCTTCACGCCACTCGAGCGCCAGGTCATCGGCATGATCCATCAGCTCGTCTACCAGCAGGACAACGCCTTCTACGAACGCTGGATGCACGACCGCAACCACGCCATCGGCAGCTTCTGCTCCGGCGGCACCATCGCCAATCTCACCGCCCTGTGGGCTGCCCGCAACGCCCTGTTCCCGATCACCGCAGACTTCGCAGGCATCGGCCAGGAAGGTCTGGCCGCTGGGCTGGTGCACAAGAGCTATCGCGCCCTCGCCATTGTTGTCTCGGAGCGCGGGCATTATTCTCTGGGCAAGGCGGCCGACATCCTCGGCATTGGTCGCCGCCACCTGGTGGCCGTGGAAACCGACGCCCGCAACAAGGTCAAACCGGCACAGCTGGCGCGCCGCTGCGATGAACTGCAGCGCGAGGGCATTCGGGTGATGGCAATCGTGGGCGTCGCGGGCACCTCCGAGACGGGCAGTGTCGACCCACTGGAGTCGCTGGCCGACATCGCCGCCGAGCGCGGCATCCACTTCCATGTCGACTCAGCCTGGGGCGGCCCGACACTGTTCTCGCGCGCGCACCGCCACCTGCTCGCCGGCATCGAACGCGCCGATTCGGTAACACTGGACGCTCACAAGCAGCTTTACGTGCCGATGGGCGCCGGCGTGTGCGTCTTTCGGCGTCCGGAGACGCTGTCCGCCGTCGAGCACCACGCCGAATACATCATTCGCAAGGGGTCCAAGGACCTGGGCAGTCACAGCGTGGAGGGCTCGCGCCCTGGCATGGCCGTCCTGGTACATGCAGGCCTGCACATCATCGCGCGCGAAGGCTATGAACTGCTGATCGACCAGGGCATAGCCAAGGCCAGGGCATTCGCCGAGCACATTCGCGCCACGGACGACTTCGAGCTGATCTCGGAGCCCGAACTGAATATCCTCACTTACCGTTATCTGCCGGCCGCAGCCCGCGGCCTGCTGGCGTCCGACGACTCGCTGATTCGCGACGAAGCCAACAGCATCCTCAATGCCCTGACGCGCAGCCTGCAGAAGACACAGCGTGGGCTGGGCAAGTCCTTTGTATCTCGCACCCAGCTGACGCCGGAAACATACAGGCGCACGCCAGTGGTCGTGTTTCGGGTGGTGCTCGCCAACCCGCTCACGACACTAGAGATTTTGGACAATATCCTGCAGGAACAACGGGAGCTGGCAGCACGCGCCCCGGTGCTTCAGCATGTCGAAAAACTGCAGGCATTGGCTCAGGGCGCGCGCTGAAAAGCAAGGTCAGGGAAGCGAGTCAGCCTCGTTTTCCTTGGGCGGGGGAATCAGATCGTCCTTGCTGACATTCATCATCAGCAGCAGGGTGGACCCGACGTAGATGGACGAATACGTGCCGATGATGATGCCCAGGGTAAGAGCAATCGCGAATCCCTGGATGGAATCGCCCCCAGCCAGCAGCATGGCCAGTACCACCAGCAAGGTGGTACCGGAGGTAATGGTGGTGCGACTCAGGGTCTGGTTCAAAGAGATGTTGATCAGCTCAGCCGGGGTGCCTTTGCGCAGCACACGGAAATTCTCTCGTACACGGTCGAACACCACGATCTTGTCGTTCACCGAGTAGCCGATGATCGCCAGTACCGCCGCCAGCACGGTGAGATCGAATTGCAGCCTCGCAAGCGAAAACACCCCGAGTGTCAGTATCACATCGTGCATCAGACCGATCACGGCGGCGATCGCGAACTTGGCCTGGAAGCGCGCGCCCACGTACAGCATCACCATGCCCAGGGACACCAGAATCCCCATACCGCCGCTCTCGGCAAGTTCCTCGCCAACACGCGGGCCCACGAATTCCATGCGCCGGATCTCGACCTCCCCAGAAGTGCCGGCCTGCAGAGTCGACAGCAGGTTCTCGCCCAGCACCACCAGTTGACTGGCCATCTCCACTTCCGACAGGGATTCATCCACCGGCATGCGGATGAGAATGTCCTGGTCCGAACCGAAGGCCACGACCTGCGCTTCCTGATACCCGGCAGCGCTCAGCTGCGAGCTTACATCGGCCACATTCACCGGTTCCGAATAGCCCACTTCGACCAGCGAACCGCTGGTGAAATCCAGACCGAACTCGAGCGAATTGAACAGGAGCGAGCCGATCGAGATCAGCACTGCCACTGCGGAGGCATAGGTGAGCTTGCGGCCCGTGCCCACGAAGTCAAATGATCTTTCCACCAACGCCATATCGTTCTCCAAAGCCCTTCTTGTCTTCACTGCGGGCAACTGCGGATGCTGCAGTCTGCTCAGGCAAATGCCCCTATGGACAATTTCTTCACCTGGCGCCCGCCATACATCAGATTCACGACAGCACGGGTAATGACGATCGACGTCCAGACCGAGGTGAAGATGCCGATCATCAGCGTGACTGCGAAGCCCTTCACCGGACCGGTCCCGATCGAGAAGAGCACGATGCCGACGAGCAGCGTAGTGAGGTTGGCGTCCATGATCGTGCCGAGTGCGCGATCGAAACCTGCGGCGATCGCGCTTTGCGGCGAAAGCCCGTTGTCAAGTTCTTCCCGAATGCGCGTGAAGATCAGCACATTGGCGTCCACCGCCATGCCCATGATCAGGACGATGCCAAAGATTCCGGGCAGTGTCAGCGTGGCGGAGATGATGGACATGATGGCCACCAGCAGCAATAAATTGACACCCAGAGCGATATTGGCAGCAAGTCCGAAAAGGCGGTAGTAGAACAGCATGAACGCCACCACCATGCCGACACCGATATACGTGGCGCGTTTGCCTTGTTCGATGTTCTCGGCCCCCATGCTGGGGCCCAGAGTGCGCTCTTCCACGAAGTACATGGGCGCCGCCAGGGCACCGGAGCGGATCAGCAGGGACAGCTCGTTGGCCTCCGTCGTTGTGAGTCCAGTGATGACGAACTCGCGACCCAGCGCAGCACGGATGGTGGCATGGCTGATCAGCCTCTTTTCTTCGAAGGTTTCCTGACGCTCCACCATGTTGCCGTTCTCATCCGGCTCCAGCACGGTGCGCGTCTTGGTTTCACTGAGAACAATATCCATCAGGCGGCCAATATTGTCCCGGGTGACGCGGCTGAACTGCTCACCGCCCTGCGCATCCAGATTGATGGCCACCTGAGGCAGCCCCTGCTGATCGAGCGTGGAACGTACATTGCTGACCCTGTCACCCTGCAGGATCACTTCATTGCTCACGTCCACCAGCATGCCCTGGTACTCATAGGTGGTGTAGGAGGAGGGTGGCGATCCAGGGGCGGCTTCCAGATGGAAATTGAGCGTGGCAATCCGCTGCAGGATGCGCTTGGCCTGGGCAGTGTCCTGCACACCCGGCAATTCCACCACGATGCGGCTGACGCCCTGCTGCTGCACAACGGGCTCGGCCACGCCGAGCGAGTCTACGCGATTCAGGATGGTCGTCTTGTTGGCAGCAATGGTATCGCGTTGCATCTGCAGAATGTCTGCCTCGGTGAGGCTCATGTCCAGGAAGAAGCTGCCGCCTTGCTCGCGGTTGATGGTCTGCAGCTCCACGAAATTCTCGCGGACGAGGGCGCGAGCAGCGGCGCGTGATTCCTCGTCATCGAACCGGGCCACGATCAGATTCGGCTCCTCCAGCTCGAGTGCGCGGGAACGGATGCGCTCACTCCGCAAGAGCTGACGGATGGTGCTGACGGTATTGTCCATGCGACGCTGCAACGCAGCATCCATGTCCACTTCCATGAGGAAGTGCACTCCCCCCTGCAGGTCCAGCCCCAGACTCATCTTGCCGGCGTTCAGCGCCTGCAGCCAGCCGGGCGTTGTCGGCGCCAGATTCAGGGCCGTGAAGTAACCGCCACCGATTGCGCTCTCAATCACAGACTTGCCCCGTAGCTGATCCTCCAGGTTGGCAAAACGAATGAGGCCCGAGCGCCCATCCACGGTTTCGCCGAAGAAGTCGATGCCCTCGGCGCGCAGGGCATCAGTGGCAGTTGCCAGCACGAATTCGTCTATGGGATTGCTTT
>JBEDFR010000095.1:0-5961 GCA_041175045.1 Pseudomonadota bacterium
GAGAAAGGTCGCGTTGAGCGCCAGGTAGAGCACGATGACGATGGCCGTGCCGCCGATCAGGACCACGGGCACCGAGCGTGCCGGGTGGTCGATCTCGCCGGTGATGTAGGTCGCGGCATTCCAGCCGGTGTAGGCATAGTTCACATAGATCAGCGACACGGCGAAGGCACTGGAGAGCAGCAGGGGGCCGTCACCTGCGCCGGGCAGCAGGTGCACCGGCTGGGGCGTGTCCGTGCCGAGGGTCACCGCCGTGACGAAGAGGGCGATCAGCAGGATCTTGATGAGCGTGAACCAGTTCTGCAGGCCGCCGCTGGCCTTGTGATCGCGCCCGTGCACGAGGGTGATGACGAGCACCAGCAGCAGCGCCGCGAGCTGCCGGTTCACGGGCAGCAGGTGACCGACCGCCGAGTCCAGATAGGCCGCGAAGGTCATGGCGGCGAGTGCCGTCGGCGCGGCAAAGCCCACTGTGAGCGAGACCCAGCCCGAGATGAAGCCCACCGCCGGGTGATAGAGCTGACTCAGGAAATGGTATTCGCCGCCCGAGCGGGGCAGTCGGCTGGCCAGCTCGGCATAGGTCAGCGCGCCGCACAGGGCGAGCAGTCCTCCCACCAGCCACAGCATGAGCAGGACGAAACTGGACTGAATGTCCAGAATCTGGAAACCGATGCTGGTGAAGACGCCCGTGCCGACCATGTTCGCCACGACGACGGCGATGGCTGTGCGGGTCGAATAACGGTGGCTCTCAGACATTTCGCTTCCCCTTGCCCAGGACATAGACTTCCCGCGAGCGCGAGCGCGAGGCCTCGGGCTTGCGCACCACCACCTTGGCGAAATGCGGACGCAGCGCCTTCAGGTAGTCCTCGTAGCCTTCGCCATGGAAGACCTTGGTGACGAAGTTGCCGTCCGGCTTGAGCACCTGCACGGCCATGTCCAGCGCCAGTTCCACCAGGTACATCGAGGCTGCCTGATCCGCGGCGTCCACTCCGCTGATATTGGGCGCCATGTCCGACATCACCAGATCGACGCCGGCGCCTTCCAGCGCGGCCATGATCTGGTCGAAGATTTCCTGTTCGGTGAAGTCGCCCTGGATGAAGTGCACAGAGGGAATCGGGTCCATCGGCAGGATGTCGGAGGCGATCAGGCGGCCCTTGCTGCCGAGCAGCGGCGCGACCACCTGGGACCAGCCGCCCGGCGTGGACCCCAGATCGAGTACCACCATGCCGGGGCGCACAAGCTGGTCCTTGTCGATCAGTTCCAGCAGCTTGTAGCTGGCGCGGGAGCGGTAGCCGTCCACCTGGGCCTTCTTCACCCAGGGGTCGTTGACGTGTTCTTCCATCCAGCGATGGCTGCTTTTGGAACGTGCCATCGGTGACAGTCTCATGCGGGGGAATAATGGCGCCTGGCGGGGTGGCGACGCGCCGCAGTGTAGTGTGAGGCGGGCTTGCCAGGCAAGCGCGTCACGCGGGTGCGCAGCCATTCCCAGTGCCTCGCCGTGGCCGGCCTGTGTACAATGCAGCTCGATTTCGCTGCCTTCTGCCGGTGTCACCGGCCAGGACTTCGCATGATCCGCATTACCGAACTCGCCCTCCCGCTGGGGCATGCCCCCGACGCCCTGCGTGCCGCCATTCTCAAGCGACTGGGCATCCCTGCTGCCGATCTGCTCGATCTCTCGGTGTTCAAGCGCAGCTATGACGCGCGCAAGAAGAACAGCGAGATCAGCTTCATCTACATCCTCGATGTCAGCGTGCGCGACGAAGCCCGGGTGCTGGCGCGGCTGGCCGCCGACCGTCATGTCGGCCCGGCGCCGGACACGTCCTATCACCCGGTGGCCCATGCACCCGCCGGGCTGCAGGAGCGTCCGCTGATCGTTGGCTTCGGTCCCTGCGGTCTGTTCGCCGCGCTGCTGCTGGCGCAGATGGGCTTGCGGCCCATCGTGCTGGAGCGCGGTCGTGATGTGCGTCGGCGCACCAAGGACACCTGGGCCCTGTGGCGCCAGAAGGTGCTGAACCCGGAATCCAATGTGCAGTTCGGGGAAGGCGGTGCGGGCCTGTTCTCCGACGGCAAGCTCTACAGCCAGATCAAGGACCCGAAGTTCTATGGCCGCAAGGTCATGCAGGAATTCGTCAAGGCCGGTGCTCCCGCCGAGATTCTCTACGTCAGCAAGCCGCACATCGGCACCTTCCGCCTGACCGGCGTGGTGTCGGCCATGCGCGAACAGATCATCGCCCTGGGCGGCGAGGTGCGCTTCGAGAGTCGGGTGAGCGATCTGCTCCGCGAGGACGGCCGCGTGGCAGGGGTGCAACTGGCCGACGGCACAGTGCTGGCCAGCCGCCACGTGGTGCTGGCGCTGGGGCACAGTGCCCGGGACACCTTCCGCATGCTGCATGCACGCGGTGTCTTCATGGAGGCCAAGCCCTTTGCCATCGGCTTTCGCATCGAGCATCCGCAGTCACTGATCGACAGGGCGCGTCTGGGCAAGTATGCCGGGCATCCCGAGCTGGGCGCGGCCGACTACAAGCTGGTGCATCACGCCCGCAACGGGCGGGCGGTATACAGCTTCTGCATGTGTCCGGGTGGCACGGTGGTGGCGGCGACCTCCGAGCTCGGCCGCCTGGTCACCAATGGCATGAGCCAGTATTCCCGCAACGAGCGCAATGCCAATGCCGGGATCGTGGTGGGCATCAGCCCCGAGCAGGATTTCCCCGGTGGCCCGCTGGCCGGCGTGGAACTGCAGGAGCGTCTGGAAGAGAAGGCCTTCGCGCTGGGTGGCAGCGACTACTGCGCGCCTGGGCAGCTGGTGGGCGACTTCCTGCGGCAGACGCCCTCCACCAGTCTGGGCAAGGTGCTGCCTTCCTACAAGCCGGGCGTGCGCCTGGGGGATCTGGCCGAGGCCTTGCCTGACTACGCCATCGCGGCCATCCGCGAGGCCCTGCCGGTGTTCGGTCGCCAGATTCAGGGCTTTGACCGCGACGACGCCGTGCTGACCGGCATCGAGACCCGCACTTCCTCGCCGCTGCGCATCACGCGCGACCCGGTGAGTCTGCAGAGCCTGAACACCTGTGGGCTGTATCCTGCCGGCGAAGGGGCGGGCTATGCGGGGGGGATACTCTCGGCCGGCGTCGACGGCATCCGCGTGGCCGAGGCGCTGGCGCGCGCCATGCTGGCAGACCATGCCGGGGAGAGCCGCACATGAAGCTGAGCCTGGAACAGCTGCGCAAGCTGCAGCAGCGCAAGTACCGCGAGGAATACGGCGCCTTTCTGGCCGAGGGCGAACATCTGGTGCAGGAGTTGCAGCGCGCCGCTGTGCAGCATGCGCCGCTGCGGGCCAGTCAGCTGTATGTGACGCCGGCCTATGCCGACTGGGAGTCCACGCTGCCCCGGCAGGTGCTCACCGAGAAGCAGATGAGCCAGATCTGCGACACGCATACGCCCCAGGGCATCGTTGCCCTCGTCCCCCGTGACGCGCTGCTGCAGGACTGGGCAAAGCCGTGTGCGGGCGAGCGCTGCATCTACCTTCACGAGATTCAGGATCCGGGCAATCTCGGCAGCATCCTGCGCACCCTGGCCTGGTTCGGCGGCTTCCGCTGTCTGCTGGGGCCGAACAGTGTCGATCCCTTCAATCCCAAGACCGTGCGCGCCAGCATGGGCGCGCTGTTCCACGTGCCGCTGGAGCAGGACGTGCCGCTGGACTCCCTGCCGCGCAATCATGCCGTTCTGGCCTGTCTGGATATGCAGGGCGAGCCATTGACCAGCCCTGCTTTGCGTTCCAGCACCTGTCTGGTGTTTGGCAACGAGGCCCGCGGCCTGCCGCACGAGCAGCTGCAGGCACTGCGTGCACGGCCCTTCCGCATACCGGGTAGCGGCGCCATCGAGTCGCTGAATCTCGCGGCGGCAGTGCAGATCTGCGCTTATGAATTGTGTCGGCAGCCATGAGCATCGCTCGCTGTCCGTCAGCACCTGCATCGGCAGCGATGGCGCGTTGCCTTGCCGCACAAGGCTGTGCCCCAGGGTGTCGCTGGTGTCGATCCGATGGCCCATGCCCTCGGAAGCGTTGACTTTGAGGGGCCGAGCGTTCATGTTCGGCGACACCTTCCCGGGTCGCTCGACTGGCCGACAGGGTGCGGTGTCCCATTCAAAGATTCACTGGAGAGAAGACGATGTTCACACAGTCCCCCGGTCGTTCACGTTCGCTGTCCGCTCGCTTCCTGCGCCAGGCCCTGGCGGGTGCGGTGCTGGCCGGTTTGTCCACGCTGGCCGTCGCGCAGAGCGGTGCCCGCGGGCCCGAGGAGCACGCCGCCGTGCCCCCCGTCAACAATCTGCCCAATCCCTACGAGACCGTGCGCAACTGGAGCAATCCGCCGGCCGGTCGCACCTGGGGCTCCATCAGTGCCATCAATATCGACGTGGATGGCCGGCATGTGTGGATCGGTGATCGCTGCGGCGCGAACTCCTGCGCCGGCTCCGATCTTGACCCGATCGTCAAGCTGGACCCAGACGGCAATGTCGTGGCAAGTTTCGGTGCCGGCTTGATCCTGTGGCCGCACGGCATGCATGTGGACCACGACGGCAATGTCTGGGTGGTCGATGCCCGTGCTGCCAATGCCCGCGAACTGGAGGCCAATCCCAACGCCGCCGGCAAGGGCAATACCGTGCTCAAGTTCAGCCCCGAGGGCGAGCTGCTGCTGACCCTGGGTACGCCGGGCGAACTGGGCGACCCGCCCACGCATTTCACCGAACCCAATGATGTGCTGGTGGCCCCCGATGGCAGCATCTTCGTGGCCGAGACCCACGGCGCCCAGTTCCAGGACGAGCCGGGTCCGGATTCCAAGAGCCGCATCTCCAAGTTTGCACCGGACGGCACGTTCCTGATGAGTTTCGGCGAGTGGGGCTTCGAGGATGGTCAGCTGCGTTCGCCGCACTCCCTGGCGATGGATTCCCAGGGTCGCCTGTTCGTGGCGGATCGAGGCAATCGCCGCATCCAGATTTTCGACCAGCAGGGCACGCATCTGGATACCTGGTATCAGTTCAGTCGCATCAGCGGCCTGTTCATCGACGCCAACGACACGCTCTATGCCATCGACTCCGAGTCCGACCCGAACTACAACCCGGGCTGGCGCAAGGGGCTGCGTGTGGGCAGCGCCCGCACGGGCGAGGTGCACTACTTCGTGCCCGAGCACGTCTCCGAGCGCGCCTCGGGCATGGGGGGCTACGGCTCCATGGGCGAAGGCGTGACCGTGGATCGTGATGGCAACGTGTATGCGGGAGAAGTCGGCCCCATCCAGGGCATCACCAAGTTCATTCCGCGCCTCATCGACTGAGGCTCTGACACCAAGTGTGCCATCGTTGACATACGTCATGGCGGCGAGCAGTGGGCCACCTAAACTCGCCGCCATGAACTCGCAGATTCCATGCCTTCTGGGCCACACAGTCGAGGCGGCCAACGCGGGGTCACTGCTGGGCCGCGATGACATTGCCGAACTGCTGCGCAAGTACGACAGGGCAGGACCGCGCTACACCTGCTATCCACCCCCCAGCCAGTTCCATGTCACCGGCGCCGAGGATTATCTCGCTGCGCTGGCGCAGGCGCGGCCGCACGATCCGGTGTCAGTCTACATTCACATTCCGTTCTGCCGCTCGCCTTGTGACTACTGCGGCTGCAACAAGATCATCACGCGCAACCGCGACTCGGTGCGTCAGTACCTGGATCATCTGCACAAGGAAATGGCACTGCTGCGTCTGCAGAGCGCGACGTACAAGCGCCCGGTCACCCAGTTGCATCTGGGCGGCGGCACGCCGACTTTTCTCGACGATGCTGAGCTGACCGAGCTGGTGCACTGCACCTCGCAGTATTTCACTCTGCTGCGCGCGGATTCGCGGGATTATGCCATCGAGATCGACCCGCTCACCGTGGACCATGCCCGCATCGAACTGATCCGCGGTCTTGGCTTCAACCGGCTGAGC
>JBEDFR010000096.1:0-8077 GCA_041175045.1 Pseudomonadota bacterium
CAAGCCGGTCAGCTATCTGGAGATCGACGCCGACCAGGGCCACGACGCCTTCCTGCTGCCGGTGCCGCGCTACATGCAGGCGCTGAGCACCTATCTGGCGCGGGTGAGTGACGAGGTGAACGCCTGATGCGCGCCGATCTGGACATCATTCAACACTGGATCGCCCCGGGCAGCCGTGTGCTCGACCTGGGCTGTGGCGATGGCAGCCTGCTGGAATATCTCAAGCGCGAGAAGGGCGTATCGGAGCTCGGCCTGGAGATCGACGAGCGCAAGCTTCACGCCTGTCTCGAGAAGGGCGTGAACGTGATCCAGCAGGATCTGGACAAGAGCCTGGCGAATTTCTGCGACAAGAGTTTCGACACCGTGCTGCTCACCCAGACGCTGCAGGCGGTGAGCTACCCGGACGTGCTGATCGAGCAGATGCTGCGCATCGGCCACAAGGTCATCGTGACCTTCCCCAATTTCGGCAACTGGCGCAGCCGCGTCTACCTGAGCGTCAAGGGCCGCATGCCGGTGTCCAACTTCATGCCCTATCAGTGGTACGACACGCCGAACATTCACTTCTGCACCGTGAAGGACTTCGACGCCCTGTGCCGAGAGCGCAGCATCCGGGTCATGGCCCGCACCGTCGTTGACCACAAGCATCAGGGCAGCTGGATGATCCGCCAGTGGCCCAATCTGCTGGGCGAAACCGCCATCTATCATCTGAGTCGCTGAACGTCCGGAGACCGGCATGCAGAGAATCGTGCTCGCCACCAGCAACGCCGGCAAACTGCGGGAATTCCAGCAGATGCTGGGCAGTGCCGAGCTGGAATTCCTGACCCAGCGTTCTCTCGGCGTGAGCGATGCCGACGAGACCGGCCTGAGCTTCGTCGAGAACGCCATTCTCAAGGCGCGCCATGCCGCGGCAGCCACGGGTCTGCCGGCACTGGCCGATGACTCGGGCCTGGAAGTGGACGCGCTGCGCGGCGCGCCCGGCATTTACTCGGCACGCTATGCCGGCCCTGGCGCCACCGACGCGCAGAACAATGCCAAGCTGCTGGCCGCCCTGCAGGACGTGCCCGAGGCGCAGCGCAGCGCCCGCTTCGTGTGCTGCATCGCCTTCATGCGTCACGCGACAGACCCGCTGCCCTTCGTCTGCCACGGCACCTGGGCAGGCCGCATCCTGTTCACGCCGGCCGGCGACAAGGGCTTCGGCTACGACCCGCTGTTTTTCGTCCCCACCCATGCTTGTGCCTCGGCACAACTGGAACCGGCCATCAAGAATGCGCTCAGTCATCGCGGCCAGGCGCTGCGTCAGCTGCTGCAGCACTGGGATGCGCTGCGCGGGTCGCTGCGTTGAACGCGACACCCGGCCCCTTGTTGCAGCTGCCGCCTCTGAGTCTGTATGTGCACGTGCCCTGGTGCGTGCGCAAATGCCCTTACTGCGACTTCAATTCCCATCAGAAGAACGGCGAGCTGCCCGAATCCGCCTATGTCGACGCCCTGATCGCGGACGTCGAGGCGGACCTGCCCGGTGTGCAGGGACGCGCCCTGCAGTCGATCTTCATCGGCGGTGGCACGCCCAGCCTGTTTTCGGCGCAGGCCTATGACCGGTTGTTCAATGCCCTGCAGCGCCACATCGCCTTCGCACCCGACATCGAGATCACGCTGGAAGCCAACCCCGGCACGGCCGAGCGTGCACGCTTCGCGGACTACCGCCGCGCCGGCATCAACCGGCTGTCCATCGGCATTCAGAGTTTCGATCCGCAGCAGCTGCAGCAACTCGGCCGTATCCATGACGATGCCGATGCGCACCAGGCCATCGACTTCGCGCGTGCCGCCGGCTTCGACAACTTCAATCTGGACCTGATGTACGGGCTGCAGGGCCAGACACCTGCAGCGGCCCTGCAGGACCTGCGCACGGCCCTCGAGCACGCGCCCACGCATCTATCCTGGTATCAGCTGACCATCGAGCCCAACACCGAATTCTTCAAACGCCCGCCGCCGCTGCCCGAAGAGGACACGCTGATCGACATCCAGGATGCGGGCCTCGCGCTGCTGGGAGCGCAGGGCTACGAGCGCTACGAGATTTCCGCCTTCGCGCAGCCGGGCAGGCAGGCACGGCACAATCTGAATTACTGGCGCTTCGGCGATTACCTCGGCATCGGCGCCGGCGCGCATGGCAAGCTCAGCTGGCCGCAGCGGGACGAGATCCTGCGCACGCGCAAGAAGCGCCAGCCGGCACATTATCTGCAAAGGCCGGGCGAGGCACTGGCCGAGTCAGTGCCGATTGCCCACGACGAACGCGGCATCGAGTATCTGCTCAACGTGCTGCGCCTGCGCGACGGCTTCACGCCCGCCCAGTTCGAGGCGGCCACGGGGCTGGGTTTCGAGCCCCTGGCAAAGCGCGTATCATCGCTGCAACGCCGTGATCTGCTGCAGCAGGACCACGACCTGATCCGCCCCTCTGCCAAGGGCCTGCAGTTTCTCAACACGGTGCTGCAGGAATTTCTCTGACGCCGCCCGCGGCCATGGTGACCCGACATGCCCCGCTTCCCCGCACTCTTCACGCATCTGGACACGCTCATCAGCCTGCCCAGCATCAGCTCCGCGAATCCCGAGCTGGACACCAGCAATGTCCCCGTCATCGACTATCTGGCGCAATGCTTCGAAGACCTGGGCTTTCGCACGGAACAGATCGCCAGTCCGGGAACCTCGCCCCTGACGGCCGGCAATGCCAAGCGCAATCTGCTTGCCACGCGTGGGGCAGGCCCCGGCGGGCTGGTGCTGGCGGGTCACACAGACACGGTGCCGCTGGACGAGGCGCTGTGGACAGTGAACCCCTTTCGCCTCACCGAGAAAGACGACAGGCTCTACGGGCTGGGCAGCACCGACATGAAGAGCTTCTTTGCGCTGATCATGGAAGCCTTGAAGGGCTTCGAAGGAGTCGAGTTCACTCAGCCACTGATCGTGCTCGCCACGGCCGACGAAGAGACGTCCATGCAGGGCGCCCGCACGCTGGCGGAACTGGGGCGACCGAAGGCGCGCTGTGCGGTGATCGGCGAACCCACCGGCATGCGTCCCATCCACGCGCACAAGGGCGTGATGATGGAGTGCATCGAGCTGCAGGGCCACAGTGGACATTCCTCCAACCCGGACCTGGGCCGCAACGCGCTGGAAGCCATGCACGAGGTGATGAGCGAACTGCTGGCGCTGCGTGCCTCGCTGCAGCAACGCTATCACAGCCCGCTGTTTCGTATCGCCCGCCCCACGCTCAATCTGGGCTGCATCCATGGTGGCGACAACCCGAACCGCATCTGCGGTCAGTGCCATCTGGAATTCGACATGCGTCTGCTGCCCGGCATGGAGATCGCCGCCATGCGCGAGGAGATTCGTGCCCGCGTGCAGCCGGTGGCCGATCGCCATCAGGTGACGGCGACCATCAAACCCTTGTTTGCCGGTCTGCCGGCGTTCTATACCGATCCTGACAGTGAGCTGGTGCGCACGGCAGAGCGTCTCACCGGCAACAGCGCCGCCACCGTCGCCTTCGGCACCGAGGCGCCGCTGCTGCAGCGTCTGGGCATGGACACCATCATTCTCGGGCCGGGCGATATCGATCAGGCGCACCAACCCGACGAATACCTGGCGCTGGACCGGCTGCAGCCCTGCATCGACGCACTGCGCGGCCTGATCCGCCACTACTGCCTGCCGGTGAAATAGACTATATTGCCGCCATGAAAAATCTGCCGCAGTACATCGACTGGTTCCGTCACTCGTCCAGCTACATCAACGCACACCGCAAGAAGGTGTTCGTCGTGCTGCTGCCTGGCGAGGCCATTGCGCACGAGAACTTCAACAACATCGTGCACGACATCACGCTGCTGCAGAGCCTCGGCGTGAAGCTGGTGCTGGTGCATGGCGCACGTCCGCAGATCAATGCGGCGCTCGAGGCAGCGGGCATCGAGTCCACCTATCACAAAGGCCTGCGCATCACCGATGCCATCAGTCTGCAGATCATCAAGCAGATCGTGGGTGCACTGAGCATCGACATCGAGGCGCTGTTCTCCATGGGGCTGGCCAACTCGCCCATGCACGGCGCCGACATCAAGCTGGCACGCGGCAATTTCATCACCGCACGGCCGCTGGGTGTGCTCGACGGCATCGATCACGCGCTGACAGGTGTGGTGCGCAAGATCAACGCCAAGGCCATCATGCAGCACCTGAACCATAACAATATTGTGCTGGTGTCCAATCTCGGGCTCTCGACCACCGGGGAAGTGTTCAACCTGTCCCCTGAGGAAGTCGCCACCGAGACGGCCATCGCGCTGAATGCCGAGAAGCTCATCCTCTTCATTCCCCAGGCGGGCATCATGGACAGCGCCGGTCAGATGGTCAGCGCGCTGAGCCCGGCCTCGGCCCAGGACGTGCTGGCCACCGTCGAATCCCAGCCAGAGAACAAGGCGAATGGTGTAGCGCAGGCCCTTGCGGCCGCGGTGAAGGCCTGCCGCCATCACGTGCATCGCAGCCATCTCATCAGCTTCGAACACAATGGTGCGCTCATCGAGGAACTCTTCACACGCGATGGCTGCGGCACCCTGGTGTCCAAGGACAATTTCGAACAACTGCGCCGTGCCAGCATCGACGATGTCGGCGGCATTCTCGAACTCATCACGCCGCTGGAAGAGGCGGGCGTGCTGGTGCATCGCTCGCGCGAGCTGCTGGAAGCGGAGATCGACTTCTTTTTCGTTATTGAACGCGAGGGCATGATCATCGCCTGTGCGGCGCTGTACCCGCTGGATGCCACCTGCGGCGAGATCGCCTGCATCGCGATTCATGGGGATTACCAGGCCAACGGCCGTGGCGAGCATCTGCTGAGCGCGCTGGAAGAGCAGGCCCGACGCATGGGCCTGACCCATGTCATCGTGCTGACCACGCAGACAACACACTGGTTCATGGAGAAGGGCTTCCAGCCCATCGCCGTATCCGAGCTGCCGGAAAAGAAGCAGAAGATGTACAACTATCAACGCAATTCCAAGGCCCTGAAAAAGGCCCTGCGCTGAACCCGTGAACAGCAAACGTCGTTTCGCGGGTCTTCAGTCACCACTGTCGTCATGCAGACGGCGTACGCTTGAAAGTCCCATTTCACAGCACACGGTTGACTACCCAACCAAGGAGAATGCTTCATGAAGAAACTACTGTTGACCGCACTCGTAAGTGTCGCGGCGAGCACCGTTGCACTGGCGCAGACGCCGGCTGCCACCCCCGGCCCCTTCGTGGCGGGCGGCCCGCTGGGCACCATCAACGAGGCTGGCGTCGCTACGCCGATGTCCAGCAACGTGAAGGTGTTCGGCAGCTTCCGCACCGCCGAGAGCTGCACCTTCGACCCGGCCCGCAACCTGATCCTCGCCATGAACAACGGCATTCCCCAGAACCTGCAGGAAAACGACGGCTATGTGTCGCTGATCAACCCGGACGGCAGCGTGCACACCTCCAAGTGGATCGGCGCCACCCGTGACGGTCTGACCCTGAACCAGCCGCTGGGCAGCGCGATTCACAACGGCGTGCTCTACACCGTGGACATCGACACCGTGCGCATGTTTGACCTGGCCACCGGCACGCCCATGGGCGCGGTCGCGGTGCCGGAAGCCACTGGCCTCAACGGCGTGGCCGTGGCCGCAGACGGCACTGTGTACGCCTCCAACACCGGCGGCACCCAGCGCCTCTACAAGGTGACGGCGAGCGGTGAAACCTCCGTGTTCGCGGAAGGCGCCCCGCTGGCTTCGCCGAACGGCCTGGCCATCGACAATGACGGCAACATCGTGATGGTGAACATCGCCGACAACGCCGTGGTGACCTTCAACCCGGCGGGCGAAGTCGTCCTAACGGAGCGTGCGGCGGAAGGCGGCAATGACGGCATCGTGATCATGGCAGATGGCACGAAGTATGTGAGCAGCGTGCGCTTCGGCAGCGTGTCGCGCATTCGTCCAGGGCAGGAAGCGGAAGTGATCGCCACGGGCATCCCGTCTGCGGCATCCATGTGCTACGACTCGATCCAGAATCAGCTGGTCATTCCGATGAACCAGAACAATGCGCTGGCCTTCATCCCGCTGGATTGATCGGTGTGGTGGTTTTTCCGTGATTGCCGGATGAGTGTCGGGATGACGGGACGCTTGTCCGGACACGCCACAAGTACTTCCATGTAGGCTCGGCGCCCGCCTTCCCTGGCGGGCGACGGTCCGGCCCAGCGTCCCCTCACCCCGCCACACATCCTGCATCGCACTTCGACTGCCAAGCCCTCCACCACACTTCAGTCTTCAAGCATTCTTCTCGTACACCACAAAACTGTACGGATAGGGATTCGCCCCCTCAGCCGCAAAATCTTCGCGCCCGCTCTCCACCCAGTCAGCGAGATCCAGCGGAGGAAAATGCGCGTCGCCCTCGACCTCGGCGTGCACCTGGGTCAGATACAGACGATGGGCATGGGGCAGCGCCAGCGCGTAGATCTGGGCGCCACCAATCACCACCGCTTCCTCGGCACCGTCGATCAGGCAGATCTTTTCGGCCAGCGCCAACGCCTCGTCCAGCGAGCTCACTACACGCGCACCTTCCGCCTGAAAGCCCCTGTCGCGCGTAATCACGATGTTGGTGCGGCCGGGCAGCGGCCGGCCGATGGAGTCCCAGGTCTTGCGGCCCATGATGACCGGCTTGCCCAGGGTGACACGCTTGAAGTACTTCAAGTCTGCGGGCAGATACCAGGGCAGGGCGTTGTTGCGACCAATGGTGCGATTGCGGGCCATGGCCCAGATCAAGGCAAGTTTCACGCGCACTCCTCTTGAGAAGTCGCCCGCTTCAGACAGCGACGGGCGCCTTGATGTGCGGATGGGATTCATAACCGACGAGTTCGAAATCGTCGAACACATAGCTGAAGATGTCGGCAGGCCGGCGCTTGATGTGCAGACGCGGCAGTGGCAGTGGCTGCCGCGTCAGCTGCAGCGTCGCCTGCTCCAGATGATTGCTGTAAAGATGCGTGTCGCCGCCCGTCCAGATGAAGTCGCCCACGTCCAGATCACACTGCTGTGCCACCATGTGCGTCAGCAGGGCATAGGACGCGATATTGAACGGCACACCCAGAAAGGTGTCGGCCGAACGCTGATAGAGCTGGCAGGAGAGCCGGCCGTTGGCGACATAGAACTGGAACAGCGAATGGCAGGGTGGCAGTGCCATCTGGTCGACATAGGCCGGGTTGTAGGCCACTACCATCAGGCGGCGGGAATCCGGGTTGCGGCGGATCTGCTCGATCAGCTTGCTGATCTGGTCCACCGACTGCCCGTCCGGACCGGGCCAGGAGCGCCACTGATAGCCGTACACCGGCCCCAGGTCCCCGTTCTCATCCGCCCACTCGTCCCAGATGGAAACACCGTTCTCCTTCAGGTAGCGGATATTGGTGTCGCCGGACAGGAACCACAGCAGCTCGTGAATGATGGAGCGCAGGTGCAGCTTCTTCGTCGTGAGCACCGGAAAGCCCTGGGCCAGATCGAAGCGCATCTGATGACCGAAGATGGAGAGGGTGCCGGTGCCGGTGCGATCGCCCTTGGGCGTGCCCTCGTCGAGAATGCGCTGCAGCAGATCGAGATATTGCTTCATGAGGGGACTCGTCCAGTGGGACTGCTCGCGCGGGCCAGCTTGAGCAGCCAGAGGCCGGCGATGATCATGGGCAGCGAGAGCAGCTGCCCCATCGTCATCCAGTCCAGCGCCACGAAACCGAGCCAGGAGTCCGGCTCGCGAAAGAATTCGACGAAGAAGCGCTGCACACCGTAGCCCAGCGCAAACAGACCGGACACGGCATAACGCGGACGCGGGCGCGAGGAGAACCACCATACGAGGGCAAACAGCAGAACACCCTCCAGCGCGAACTGGTAGAGCTGCGAGGCGTGGCGCGGCGCGTCGTCGACATGGGGGAACACCATGCCCCAAGGCACGTCGGTGGGGCGACCCCAGAGTTCACCGCCAATGAAATTGCCCAGACGACCAGCCCCAAGCCCGAAAGGCACCAGCGGCGCAATGAAGTCGAGCACGGCGAAGTAAGGCTTGTGCA
>JBEDFR010000097.1:0-3946 GCA_041175045.1 Pseudomonadota bacterium
CTGATGCCGATGCGGTCGCGGTCGCTGGTGTTCTCCTCCACACCATGCTCCAGCCAGCCGGGGAAGACGTAGATGCGCCCCTCTTCAGGACGCATGCGGATCTCCTCTGCCGTGAAGTCCGACACGCGGTCCACCGGGTAGGTGAGCATGCGCGAAGCCACGCGTGGGTCACGGAAATAGATGCTGCCGCATTCGGGCGCCTTCAGGCTGATGTAGTAGACGCCGCTGAAATGACAGTTGGCATGGAAGTGCACCTTGTTGGACGCGCCGGGCGGGCTGATGTTGAGCCAGGATTGCAACATGAATTGCATGCCCGAACGAAAGTTCAGGGATTCGCCGATGCGGTCGCAAATCTGCAGGATGCGCAGATTGATGTCGTTGAACTCCGGCAGCTCCTGCAGAATACTCGGGCTCTGCCAGCCGTGGATGTTGGTGTTCTGAACCCCGGCCTGGTCGCGCTGGCGCAGCTCGAGGGCGCGCTGCAGCAAAGTGGCGTTGAAGGTCTCGCGGTCATCGAAGAGGGAGGTCCAGACCATGCTCGGGAAGAGCGCTTGTGGAATGATTTGCAAAGTCGTGTTTCCTTGTTGTTGTGAAAAAAGATGTCGCGCACGCTGAGGTACGCAGAGTGGTGGCGAGATCAGGGTGCGGCCGATCTGAAAAGGCCACGAAGATATATTTGAATCGCCCGTCCGTCCAGTTTCATAATGCTCGCCGTTCCGACAGGCGCTGTCATCGCGCCAACAACCACTGGTCAATCAACGGAGAGCGCACAATGATCGGCACTTACGCAGGTAAAGCAGCAGTACTACTGACGATGGTTTTGCTGGGAACGCTGGCCGTGGTGTCGGTGCAGGCGGCTGACGAGGAGCAGATCGTGATCGAGGATCTGACCCCGGCCCAGCTGCGCGACGAGATCGTGAAGATTCAGACCGAGTTCTATGCGGTGTTCAACCGCAACAACGACGACGATGCCTTCGACGTGGTCTGCCAGAAGTTCACCCCAACCGGCTCCAACATTCCGCAGACGGGCTGCGAGCCCGGTTTCGTCACCGCGCGCCGTGGTGAGAATGCGAATGACTACCGCCTTGGTACGGACGAACTCCTCACGCAGGATGCATTGATGCAGGAATTGCAGCCGCAATTCGCTCAATTGACAGAACGGATGAACGCCCTTGCAGCCTCAGACCAGTACTTCCGGGAGCTTGGGCAGATACTGCAAATGCTCAACGAACGTTTGAGAGAGATCAGTCTTCAGTGAAGTGTTACCGTGACGTGGAAAATGTTACCCGTTACTTTTTTTCTCAAAACAATCGTTCTGTCGCAAAAAGTGGCATCTCGACGGTGACTATCCCTCACGGATTGTTGCTATTGCGCCATGGCTGGGCCACTATTCGCGCCGTTCCAGATTCAATTGGTTCCCAGAGAGGGGCAGCAAAGAGAAGGGAAACTCTTCGCCACAAGTCACCTCTCACCATTCGTTAACGCTATAGAAAACAAAAAACCATCCTGTAGGAGAGTTGTATGCGAAAGAGTGCACCCCACAAGCGCAAACTATTGTGCGCTGCTATTTCCCTGACCTTGATCCCGATAGCCAACCAGACTTTTGCCCAGGCGGCGGCTGCCGACCGTGAGGTAGAAGAGGTCGTAGTTACGGGTTCGTACATCCGACGTTCCGAAGGATTTACAGCAGCCTCCCAGGTGACTCAGTTGAGCGCGGATGATCTGGCGGATTCCGGCACCCTGAACCTGGGGACGATCATTCAAGACATGACGTTCGTTGGGGGCCCGTCGTCCTCCACCACCAATACTATTCAAGGCACATCTTCCCGCAGTCAGTCCATTGACCTGCGTGGCTTGGGCCCACGTTCCACGCTGACACTGGTCGATGGCAAGCGTGTCGCTGACGAGAACGTTCAAGTGATGATCCCGACCATCGCTATTCAGCGCATCGACATCGTGGCAGACGGTGCTGCGGCTCTTTACGGTAACGAAGCGGTAGCCGGTGTGGTCAACTTCGTCCCATACACTTCTTACGATGGTGGCAAGGTAGAGGTCTACACCGAACGCGACGGCGAAGGCGACTACGACGAGCACTCCGCGCAAGCCATGTGGGGCGGCGACATTGGTGGGCTGGACGTCATCATGGCTGGTCAGTACCGAACAAATAGCCGCTTGGCGTGGGATGAACGTCCCTACCTGGCACAGGCCGGCATGAACTACTCCTCGCTGGCTCCGGGCAACTACCGAGTGCCGGTGCGTAACGCTGCCGGTCAGTACACCGGTGCCTTTACCAATGCCACAGATCCGAACTGTGCGCCTGCTTCCGAGCGTGATGGCTACATCGCTGGTGCCAAAAACAACCCATACGGTATGAAAGTGGGCACCACCTGCTGGTTCGACTATGGCGACACTCGCAGCTACCGTGAACCGACCGACACAGCATCCTTCTTCGCGAATGCGACCTGGGATGTCAACGAGGATCTGGTCCTCAAGGCCCAGTACTTCCAGTCACGTCTGGCTGAGACTTCCTACACCTCCACGTCCAACCCGGGTAACTCCCGAATCGGCGAGCTTCCCTCCATTCGGGGTGAGCAGCCCGGCAACCCGTTCCTGGCGAAGAACGCTGCAGGTCAGCAGCTGTATGGGGTTGATGCCAATCGCGACGGTATTCCGGATCGTGGCACTCAAGACCTGAACAAAGACGGCCGCATGGATTACCTGGTTTCCGGCACCACACCCAATGGCGTGTTGCTGCGCGAGGACGTCATCGCGCGTTCACTGCGTCCCATCAACAAGACGCACACCACGTCCGATGGTCACACTGCTGATGGCGACAACATGTCAGGCAGCTCCGATCACAACAGCCGCCTGAGTCTGCAGGCTGACTTCACTGTGCCCTTTATTGAAGGCTGGGAGGGTATGGCTGCTTATTCTCACAGCAAGAAGGATCTGCGGTACATGTCAAACCAGAACTACAGCATCGCTGCCATGAAGCAGGGCTTGAACTGTGACGTGCTGCGTGACCGCGACGCCTGCTACAACCCCTTCTTCGTGGTGGACGAAGCAACCAACAATACCAAGGATGTGATGAACGCCATCGCGGCTCGCACTCCTGAGTACAGCCAGTTCTGGCTCGACACTATCGACATCGTCCTGAACGGTGAAGTGCCGCTGGGCGGCTTTGAGTTGCCCGGTGGCCCCATCGGTGCTGCCGTGGGATACCAGTGGCGCAATGACAAGTACACCAACACTCCGTCAGTGGCAGAATTGCGTGGTGATACCTGGATCGGCGGAATCTACCCAGAGACTGTGACTAGCGGAACTCGAGAAGTGGACGCCTACTTCGTCGAACTGGCGATCCCTGTCCTCGAAACAGTAGAAATTGAAGCAGCGGTCAGGCACGAAAGTTTCAGCACCAAGCAGAAGTCCACTGATCCGAAATTCGGCATCACCTGGGCAGCGGCAGACTTCCTGACTCTGAGAGCCACCACTGGCGACGCCTTCATCGCCCCGTCTCTGACGCAGTTGCTGGATCCGGTAAGCTGTGGACTGTCCACTGTGTCCGACCGATTCTCTCCGTTCTCTGCGTTTACCACTGCCTGTTCCGGCGGCAACCCCGCGCTGGAAAACGAGTTCTCCACATCGCAGCAACTGGGCTTCGATCTTGCCTTGGGTGACTTCGACCTGTCGGTGACATGGAACGAGACTGACTTCGACAATCGCATCGTGGGCATCTCCGGGCAGCAAGTCATGAACAATGAATTCGAAGCCTTCAAGAAGTGGTCAGGCTTCACCGGTTCAGGCGTTGGTGCCGCCAACCAGCCGACGCGCGCACAGCTGCAAGCCTGGCTGGCCAGCGGTCTGTCCAACCCGGATATCCTGCGAGACCCCGATGACCTAGGCAACTTGCTCCAGATCACGTCTCCCGGCAGTGTCAACGCCCAGA
>JBEDFR010000098.1:0-10294 GCA_041175045.1 Pseudomonadota bacterium
GCGCCCTGGTAGGCATGCGAACTCATATGGGCGGCATGTCCGCCAGGCAGGGCATAGGGGCCGCTGCCCACACTGTGGCCATGGGCATAGGCGTGGGGGTCGCGCAGCCCGGTTGTCGGGGTAGCCGTGGCGGGCATGGTGTGCTGGGAATGATCCACGGCAGCCGGGGCGGGCATGGCGTGTCCGGCATGCGGGTCGGCCGCCGTGGCATCCTGAGCCCGGGCAGTGGCCGAGGCCCCGACCAGCGTTGCAATCAGCAACCCTGTCAGCGTGCGCTGGCTCATGCCGTCACCACCACTTCGCGGAACATGCCGGCGTCCATGTGGAACATGATGTGGCAATGCCAGGCCCAGCGGCCCAGTGCCTCGGGGGTTGTCAGAAAGCTCAGGCGCTGTGCCGGATGGATCAGCACCGTGTGACGCCGGGTGAGGAACTCGCCCTCGGGCGTCTCCAGATCGCTCCACATGCCGTGCAGGTGCATGGGGTGGGTCATCATGGTGTCGTTGTGCAGGATCACCCGGAGGCGTTCCCCTGCGCGCATGTGGATCGGCGAGCTGTCATTGAAGGCCAGGCCGTCGATGGACCAGGTGTAGCGCTCCATGTTGCCGGTCAGATGCAGTTCGATTTCGCGCGCCGGCGCTCGCGTCTCCCAGGGGCCGTGCAGGGCGCGGACATCCAGCGGGGTGAGCACGCGGCGGCCATTGCCACGCAGACCCACTCCGGGGTCGTTCAGGGTGGTGCGCGGCATGTCTACCCGCATGTCGACACCGGGCCCGAATTCGCTGCTGGCGTGCCGCACCTGCTGCGACGGCAGGGCAAGCGCCGCGGTCGACATCGCGTGGGCACTGTGGTCGATGGCCGGTGTGGCAGCGCCATGGGCACTGTGATCCACAGCTCCTGCGCCATGGGCGCTGTGATCAACTGCAGCCGCCGCTGTGCCGTGACTGCTGTGATCGACCTCGGCCGCCGTACCGCCGTGGGCGCTGTGGTCCATCGCGCCCATCATGTCGCTCATTTCCAGCCATTGCACCGGGTCGGGTTCGGGCACGGGAGTGCGCAGACCCGCTGCCGTGGCGAGGAAGCCGCAGGCAAAGCCGCTGCGCTCGATGGGCTGGGCGAACAGCGTGCAGGCCGGGGTGTCGGGCTGCACGATCACGTCATAGGTCTCTCCGGGGCCGAAGCGGAACTCGTCGATCTGCACTGGGTGCACGTCGATGCCATCGGCCTGCACCAGGGTCATCGGCACGCCGGGAATGCGCACGTCGTAGACCGAATTGCCGGCGGCATTGATGAAGCGCAGGCGCACGCACTCGCCGGGGGCAAAGAGCCCCTCCCAGGGCTCTGCCGCAGTACGCCCGTTCAACAGGTAAGTGAGCACCATGCTCGAGACATCCGACAGATCCGTGGGGTTCATGCGCATCTGCTGCCACATGGCGCGGCGCTCCAGCGCGGCGTCCAATCCGGTGCTGCGCACATCACGCAGAAAATTCCCGAACGTGGGTTTGTTGGTGTTGTAGATATCGCTCTGCTGCTTGAGCGTGCGGAAGACCCGCAGCATGTCGGTGTCCGACCAGTCTGAGAGCTGCACGACGTAGTCGCGCTCGGCCTGCAGGTGCTCGCCCTCACGCGGCTCGATGATCAGCGCACCGTACATGCCGGTGACCTTCTGGTCGCCGGTGTGGGAGTGGTACCAGTAGGTGCCGTGCTGCTGCACCGTGAACTGGTAGGTGAAGGTGGTGCCGGGAGCGATGCCGGCGAAGCTCAGGCCGGGCACGCCGTCCATCTCGAAGGGCAGGATGATGCCGTGCCAGTGGATCGAGGTGTCCTCGCGCAGGCGGTTGTGCACACGCAGGGTGACCGTGTCGCCCTCGCGCCAGACCAGGGTCGGGGCCGGAAACGAGCCATTGATGGTGGTGGCGCGACGCGTCTTGCCGGTCAGCTTGATGGTCTGTTCTTCGATCACCAGATCGAATTCGGTGCCGCGCATTAGGGGTGGTGCGGGCAGGGAGCCGGGCGCAGCCTGCAGGCGGGTGCCGCACCCGAGCAGGGCGCCCGCCGCGCCCAGCGCCTGCACGAAGCGTCGGCGCGACAGTGCGCGAGTTTGCAAGGAGGTGCTGTCGGGTCGGAAGGAAGCAGTCTTGGGCATCAGGTTTGGCTCATGGAGACGAAGAGTTGATTCTAGATTGATCAGACCGGCGCCGGGTACTCCCGCTTGCAAGCCCGCCACGCCGGAGCCAGACTGCCCGGCAATATCGTCCACTGCAAGAGTCCTGCCCCGCGCCCCATGACTGCCTCATCGCCCGCCAGCATCTGGAAGAACCGCAACTTCATGATCCTGCTGACCACCGGCTTTCTGCTGAGCTTTGGCGCGCGGGTGTACGAGCTGGCCCTGCCGCTGATCATCTACGAGCTGACCCAGTCCTCGGTGGCCATGGGCAGCATGCGGGCGCTGCAGTTCCTGCCCATCCTGTTGTTCGGCCTGTTCATCGGCGTGTTCGTGGACCGCGCGGACAAGAAGCGCTGGATGCTGTGGTCCGTGGCATTGCAGATGCTGCTGCTGTTCGGCCTGTTTCTCTACGCCCAGCTGGGGCCGCCCTCGCACAGGGTGTTCTACGCCGCCGGCTTTACCCTGATGATGCTCAGTTATGGCTACATCAATGCCCGCATCAGCAGCGTCAAATGGGCACTGCCCACCGCTTTGATGACCTCGGCCAACGCCAAGTTCACCTTCATCCAGACGCTGATGCAGGTGATGGGCCCGGCCATCTCGGGCGCCATCCTGTTCCTGTCGAGCCTCTACTACGGGCTGCTGATAACTGCCTTCACGTATCTGTGTGCGCTGCTGGTGCTGCCGCGCCTGCAGTTGCACGAAACCCCGTCTGCCCCGCGTCAGCCGCGCTTCTGGCAGGAACTGCGCGAGGGCTGGCAGGAGCTGCGCGCCAACAGACCCTTGTGGGTGCTGACCTGGTTCGTGTCCTTCTTCAATGCCACGGCGATCAGCTTCGAGCTGATGATCATCTTCTACGTCAAGGACGAGTTGCTGTGGAGCACGGCCCGGGTGGGTATCGTGCTGTCCTGCGCCGGCATCGGGGGGCTCACGGGAAGTCTTGCTGCCGAGCGGCTGCGGGCGGCGCTGGGCCTGGGCACCTGCCTCGCCCTGAGCCTGGTCGTGCTCACGCTCACTTATTCGCTGACGGGCGTTTCCAGTGCAGCCTGGACGGTAGGCCTGGCTATGTTCTGCTGCGGCTTCATGACGACACTGCAGAACATCTGCATCTGGGCCTATCGGCATGAAACGACGGCGGCACCGCTCATGGGCCGGGTCAGTGGCATGACGGGCTCGATCTTCAAGATCGGCGTGCCGCTCGCGCTCTTTGGTTCCGGGCTGCTGGCCGACGTGGCGGGAGCGCGGGCGGTGTTCGTGCTGTGCGGGGTGGTGCAGATGGGGGTGTTCATCGGCTTCTACAACAGCCGGGTGCTGCGCGAGCACTGAGGCAGTGGCCCCGGCGCCCGCGCGCGGTCTCAGAACGTGCCGTTGATGCGCAGAGCCAGCACGCGACCCGAGCCGCCGCACTGATCCTCGATCTCTTCCAGGAGGTTGTTGCTGATGCGGCCCACAAAGCGCTGCCGTTCACGGCACTGTAGATTGTCGGTGGCATTGCGCACATCGAAGCGCACGGTAGTAGTGCCGAAGGGAATGTACTCCACGAAGGCCATCACCATCGGGTCGCCGGCGGTCAGCTCGATGTCTTCCAGGTCGTAGCGCTTGATGTTGCCGTCGAAGCGGTTGTTCCAGCTGACCCCATAGTTCATGCGCCACTGCGGCAGATCGTGACGGAAGCCCAGTTCCAGGCGACCGCGCTCGTAGTTGGTGAAGCGGCGGTCGATGCCCAGGAAGGGGTCCTTGATTTCGGAGTCGCGTACCGTGAAGTTCGCCGTCACCAGCAGGTTGGGCATGTCGATCATCTTCATGCGGATGCTGGAACGCAGGATCAGCTGCCACATGTCGCCGTCACCGATATTGCCATTGGTGGCCGCCAGCGTGGTGGGCGTGGAGATGTCGATGCGCTCGATCTTGTCGAAGTGACGCATGAAGTTGATGCGTGCACTCACCACCCCGATGTCGTCCGGCAGGCGGTACTGGGCATCGAAATCGGCATTGATCCAGGTCTCCGGCTCGAGGTTGGCATTGCCGGCCTCGGTGTTCATGTCGTTGTCGTCGTTATCGCCCGAGGCTACGAAGTCCGAGAAACTGAGCTGGCGAACGTCGAATTCCACCATGCCACGCAGCTGGAACAGCGGCGTCACGTCGAAGCGGTAGTCCAGCTTGGGCTTCCAGAAGTCGAATTCGCGGGACTTGTTCACGTCGCCACTCTGGGTCAGTTCGGAGGTCTCGTAGACCAGCGAGCTTTCCAGTGACATGCGCGAGTTGATCTGCCAGTTGTGCACGGCGAAAGGTTCTATGCGGATCTCTTCCACCTTGGTATTGGCATTGGCAACCGTCTGGGGCACCAGGCCGCCAAAGGCTGCCGAAGGTGTGCCGGTGCTGCTCGCCGTGCCAAGGCGCAGTGTTGAATCCAGGATCGTCTGGGCCCGTTCCACGCCGAACTCGATGTCCTGACCGGACGCCAGGCCGGTGGTGTAGGAACTGCGCACGATGCGCTCCTGGGCCACGCTGCCGCTGTCCAGGAACAGGTTCTTCGTCTCGCTGCCATCGGTATTGACGCGATAGCGCTCGCGCACCGTGCCCTGGTCGCGCTCGTTGGTGATGAACAACACCTTGAAGCGATCGCCATTGCCGCGCAGCCACTCGTAGTCGCCACCCACTTCCCAGTTGCGATTGCGGCCCGGGGTCTCTTCGCGCTCGTAGCTCAGGGCTTGTGGTTGCACGCGCAGATTGGTCATGACGCGGTCCAGCCCGGTGTCGCTGTCGCTGTCGCCGTACAGCGCATTCATGCGGATGCTGCTGTTGGCGCTCAGGTCGTAGCCGAGGTTGGTCGTGATTCGATAGTCAGTCTGTTCGCGGATGCGGTCTTCGCGGATTTCGTCGTTGGGCTGGAAATTCCCCAGGATGCTGTTTTCCTTGCTGACGTAGTGGTCATAGCGCGGCTCGGCCTGGGCTGAGAACACGTAGTTCAAGGCGCCGGTTTGTCCGCTGACGGAGAGTGAACCGCCGGGCTCAACCTGGTGGTCCGCGTAGCGGTCCATGTTGGCCTCGTAGGAAATGCTGGTGCTGGAGAGTTCCTCGAACAGCACCACGTTGATGACCTGGGCTCCGCCGCGCACATCCAGCGCGCCGCTGGTGCTGCGAATCAGCTCGATGCGATCCACCTGCGAGGCATTGATGCGCGTGAGCATGGCATTGGTGTCATTGTCCTTGCCGGCCGTGCGTTTGCCATTGATCAGCACCTGATTGTCGCCGCCACCGCCACCCAGGCCGCGACCGCCAGCGCCGGGATTCCCACCACCGCGCGGTCCTCCGCCACCGCCTCCGCCTGAGGCATTGCCTGCGCCAGGAATGCGGTCGACCATGTCCTTGGCGGTTATGGGCGCGTATTCGGTGAAATAGTCGGCGGGGTAGACGATGGTGGTGTCCTCAGCCGCGGGCGCCTGAGCGCTGGCAGTGCCGGAAAGACTCAGCACCAGGGCGAGTGCCGAAAGCGTAGCAAGGGAACGAGGAAGGCGGCGAGTCATCATGGAAGCCCATACGGTTGAAAGCCCCGGAGTATAGCGGCAGCCAATTGATCAATTTGTGACTTTTTGTGCTCCGCTGCGTATAGTTCGGCCACAATCACAACATCCTGCGAAAGGAGAATGTCATGTCCAGAACGCCCGTCGTGCTTGCCCTAGCCTTGGTCGCCGCCAGCAGCAGTCCGGCCCAGACGCCGGTGCCGCCTGCCCTGTTCGTGCCCGACGCGCAGATCGCCAGCGTGCTGCAGCAGGCACTGCAGGAACGCCCGGGCATGGGCGTCTCCACCATCACCACCACGGAGCAGTACCGCATCAACCTGATCACCCGCACCGAGCCCGCCGGTGCCATCGTGCACGTGCCAGGCACGGAACTGCACTACATCCTGGAAGGCGCCGGCACGCTGGTGACGGGAGGGATCGTGGTACGGCCGCAGGCCGGGGCGCCGGGGACGATCGAAGGAGGCGTGGCGCAACGTGTGCGCAAGGGCGATGCCATCCTGATTCCTGAAGGCACGCCGCATCAGTACACGGCTGTGGAAGGAGCGGTCACCTATCTGGAAGTGCGCTTCAATGTGCCGGTGGCACAGCCCTGAAACGGCTGCAACTTGCTGGCGACGGGATGCACTTGTGCAATGTGCATTCCGATCAACCTCACAGGTCCTCAGACTACTGCCTTGAGTAGGGAAGTAGTCGCCGTCCTGGATCTCTGGCTTCCATCCAAACCTTGCGATCAGAGGTGAATACCATGACGTTCAATATGACGGGAAACATCGCATTGCTAAGTCTGCTGGCTCTGAGCACTACGGAAGTGGCGGCAGTTCATGAGCTCGAAAGTCCAGAAATGGTCAAGGCTGCGTTCATCAAGCACTCCACAAGGGAATCGACTGTCGAGATTCCAAGTGTGTTCTTGACAGTATTGATCAATGACATCAATCAGTTTGGTCTGACCCGAATGGGATCATTCAGCGCAACTGACACGGCGATCCTCTTGCAGGTATCCGGTATGGATCTGCTTGCACTGCAACAGCGTGCCTTGACGCCTTACATGGAAAAAATCTGCGACGCACTGGCGTCTCGAGCAGTTGACTTGACTGAAATTGCATCACTTTATTCGCTGGCACTGGAAGATGAGGTGCAAGTTACCAGGCAGGTTTACCTGGAACTCTTGCGGAGTCTGAGCAGCGATGGTTCACGGCTTTTGAGTGAATACATGCAGGGAATTGCCAACAATGGTCATGTCATGCGCGTTGACTGGGCCGGTATTGCCGAGGAGGTCCCTCTGTATACCCATGACTTTTTTACTGGAATGTGCGCGCCCGCAGTGTCCGACCAAGAACTCCAGCAGATTGTCGAGCAAATCCTGGGCAGGTAGATCCGGGAAGTTCTCAACTCTCGCCAGGGAAGCAGTGTTAATCCATTCAATACCCCAAGCTGACTGTCATGTCTGACATGAAAAGGCTTTCAACCTCGTTGTCCTTTGCGCTTTGCTCTTGATCCCAGGCATTTCGAATGCTGCGCTCGCAACGAGTTGTTCGAAGACAACTCTTGTTCCAGTGCCACTTATCGGGCAGGTTCCAAATCCCACAGCACGCAGAAGATGGAGCTTCAGACACCATGAGCAATCAAGAAAAGCTGAACAAGGCCGCCAAACTTGCCAGATTGACCAGGATCGGGAAGCTTGATCTTCCGTGTTCGGCGCCTGGTGCCATTCTCAGTGGCAAGAAGTGATGCGTGAGTTTCTTGCTGGATGCGGCGAGACCTTTGGAACATTCTCACCTAGTCAGGCTTCGAAAACTGAAAACAAGGAATTCCGCACCAATGCCTGGGTTCACAGCGTCGGAATAGAGTCAGTGAATACCAGCGCTTGTCGTTTTTGCGCAGATCGGCCGCCTGACCCACGCAGTCTTGTCGCGGGGAAAAGTGCGTTGATTTGCGAAGAATGTGTCCGCGCTTCCTGCGAAATTCTGCGCGAGCAAGGTCGGCTGATTTGAACGCAAAGGTAAAGTCAGCGCACCTCACTCCTCCGCCAGCGGCAGCACCAGCAGCAGCGTGTCCAGTTCCTTGACGCGCTGGCGGTGGCGCAGGCTCATCGAGATGATGAGCGTGATGCGCGGAAAGAAGATCAAAGCGATGGCGACCCAGAATTCATTGCCCATGGTGGTGTCCTCGTGGTGGATGGCAGTCAGTAGATGCCGACCAGGCCGGGTGTGGATGCAGGCGTGACCAAATTCGCCTGAAACTGCGTCGCTGCGCCACAGGCTATTTTCAATCCTCTGTATTGCAAGGATTTTTTTCTGGCGCGGGACTTGCTAATCTCACGCGTTCACAACAACACCACCGGAACCAAGAGTCTGTCTCATGCCGATTGCCCGCCCTGCCTTGCCCCGCCGCCTGCTGTTCACGTCCTTGCTGGCCCTGTTCCCACTCGCACTGCCGTCCGCCCTCGCCCAGGAGGCCGTGAACTTCGAAATTCCACGCACCACACGGGCGCCGAGCATCGATGGCGCGGTGGAGGCGGCCGAATGGGCGGCAGCGACGCGGGTGCCACTGGCCATCGAGTTCTCGCCCTCGGAGAACATTCCCGCCGCGGTGCAGACCGAGGCGCTGATCATGGAGGACGGTGAAACGCTCTACGTGGCCTTCATCGCCCAGGACCCGGACCCCTCCCAGATCCGCGCCTTCTACCGCGACCGCGACCAGATCGGCGGCACCGACTATGTCGGCATCTCGCTGGACACCTTCAACGACGAGGCCCGCAGCGTCGACTTCATCGTCAGCCCGCTGGGGGTGCAGTACGACGCCACCAGTGACGATCTCAACGGCACCGAGGATGATTCCTGGAACGCTCTGTGGGACAGCGCCGGCCAGATCACCGCGACGGGTTACATGACCGAGATGGCGATCCCGCTCAAACAGCTGCGCTTTCGCAGCGGCAGCGGGCTGAAGACCTGGGGTGTGCGCTTCGTGCGCGATTATCCGCGCGACCGTCGCTACCGTTTCTCGAACGTGCCGCAGGATCGCAACATCTCCTGCTTTGTCTGTCAGTACAGCAAGGCCAGCGGGCTGGAGAACGTGCAGCCGGGCCGCAACCTGGAGATCATTCCGACGCTGACGGCCTCGGGCGTGCGTTCGCGTCCGAATCCCGCCGTGGATCGCTGGCGCGACCCGGACACCGACACCGATGCCGGCGTCGATCTGCGCTGGGGCATCAACCAGGACAATTATCTGAATGCCACCTTGAATCCCGACTTCTCCCAGGTCGAGGCCGACAGCGCGCAGCTGGAGATCAACAACACCTTCTCGCTGTTCTTCCCCGAGAAACGCACGTTCTTTCTGGATGGCGCGAACTACTTCAACAGCCCGCTGAACCTGGTTCACACCCGCAACATCGCCGACCCGGACTACGGCGTGAAACTCACCGGACGTGCCGGACGGCATTCTTACGGCCTGCTGCAGGCCAGCGATACCACCACCAGCTTCATGATTCCCACCAACGAGGCCTCGTCCGTGGCTTCGCTGGGCAATACCGGCAGCGATGTGTCCGTGTTGCGCTATCGGCAGGATGTGCTGCAGAACTCCAGCATCGGCACCGTGCTGACGCATCGTGCAGGTGGCGACTACAGCAATACCGTCGCCGGGGTGGACGGCCGCTGGCGACTGAGCGGCAGCGATGTCATCAATCTGCAGCTGCTGAGTTCGCAGTCCGAGTATCCGCTGGCGGTGCAGACGCGCTATGGTCAGGACGACACCCTGAGCGACGAGACTCTGCTGCTGGAATACCGCCACAACGATCGACGCTGGGACCTGTGGGCGGAGTATGTGGATTTCGGCAAGGACTTCCGTGCCGACATGGGCTTCATCAACCGCGTGGACTACACGCGCAGCACGATCCGTGCGGGGCACACCTGGCGCTATGAGGCCGGCAGCTTCTTCGACCGTATCCGCATCGCGCTGGACTGGGACAACACCTTCGACCAGGCCGGGCTCGAACTGGAAGAAGAGTTCGAGGTGTTCCTGGAGATGGACGGCCCGCTGCAGTCCCAGGTGAACGGACTGTTCGGCGGCAGCAAGACCTATTTCAACGGTTTCTATTTTGACGAACAGTTCAACCAGCTTTCGGTGTCGGCGCGCCCGAACAGCGAGTTGTATGTGCGCATGCTGGTGCGCATCGAGGACATCGTCGATTTCGCCAACACCCGGCTGGGCGATTCGCGACGCTACACGCCCTCGATCAATTATCAGTGGGGGCGGCATCTGCAGCTGGATCTCAGTCACACCCACCAGACCTTCGATGTCGATGGCGGGCGCCTGTTCACGGCGGACCTGACCGAGTTGCGCAGCACCTGGCAGTTCAATGTGCGCAGCTTCGTGCGCTTCATCGTGCAGCACTCGGACACGCAGCGGGACCGTAGTCTGTACATCCGCCCGGTGCAGTCACGTTCGAAGGAGCTGACCACCCAGCTGCTGTACAGCTACAAGCTCAGCGCCCAGACGCTGTTCTTCCTGGGCTATTCGGACGCCGGGTTCCAGAACGACAGTCTCGATTCCATCGAGACCAGCAATCGCACGCTGTTCGCCAAGTTCAGCTACGCCTGGCAGCCGT